>JBBROA010000037.1:0-31523 GCA_038229875.1 Thermoanaerobaculia bacterium
AGGATCGAGCGCGCCCGGGGGCGTCGGGGGCGAGGGCTTCGCGCTGCCGCGCGCCCCCCGCCTAAAGGACCTGGAGTGGGAATCGGTCGGGGAAGACCTGATGCTGACGGGACGGCTTTCGTGACGCGGGCGGCGCCGCGCAGGGAGGTCGTCTGTTCACCGGGATTGTGACCGGGACGGGGAGGGTCGTTGCGCTCCGGCCCCGGAAGGGCGGGGCGCGGCTCGAAGTCGCGCCTCCTGCGGCATTCGGCCGCCTCGCGCGCGGAGAGAGCGTGTGCGTCTCTGGCGTGTGCCTGACGGCGATCGAGGCCGGCCGGGGCCTGGTGGCGGACCTCTCCTCCGAGACAATGCAGCGGTCGACCCTCGGCGCATATCGACCCGGAGGCCGGGTCAACCTCGAACGAGCGCTCCGCTATGGAGACCGGCTCTCGGGCCACTTCGTGCTCGGGCACGTCGATGGCCGCGCGACGCTGCTCGACCTGTCACGAGCGGGAAACTCGTGGCGGTACCGTTTCTCGATCCCTCGCGGCCTCTCGCGCCTCATCGTCGAGAAGGGGTCCGTGGCACTGGATGGCGTCAGCCTGACCGTTTCCGGGCGAAAGCGCGCCGAATTCGACGTGGCGGTGATCCCGGAGACGCGTCGGAAAACGACGCTCGGAGCGATGGAGCCCGGAGACGTCGTGAATTTCGAAGCGGATGTCTTCGCGCGGTACGGCGCGCCGGGATGGCGGCGGGCGCTGCGCTCGGCGGACGGCGGCGGCGGATCGTCCCCGGCGCGCCGGTCGCGATGATCCTGTACGAAGACGCGGCAAGCCCGGCCGCGCGCCCGGGCGAGCACGACGTCGGCGGGCGCCGCGTGGCCGTTCGCGCGTTTACGTGTCTGGGAGAGATCGGCCATCCCAGGTTTCGGTTCGACCCCGTGGAGCGCCGGTTCGTCGCACGCCGCCCCTCCGGCACGGTCTCAGCCGGTCCCGCCGCGCCCTCGGCGTGGTCCTCCGCCTTCGCGAGGCTGCCTGACGGACCCGTAGCGGTCGAAGGCGCGAGCCGCGAAGAGGAGGTCCGAGGTGCGTATCTCGCGGCCGTACGGGGCGCGCTCGACGCGGGGAGAGGCGCCTACCTGCTCGACCCTCCGGAGGCGGGCCTTCCCGCCGCTCCCGGGGCTCCCGCGGGGCGCGCCCCTCCGCGGGTGGCGATCTTCACCTGGCGACCGGGAGACGCGCTGGAATCGGCGTCCATCGCGGCCGCGCGGCGGCGGGACATCCCGTGCGGCGTGGCGTGGCCTGTCATCCCGGGGTGGACGGCGGAGGCGGAGGTCTTAGGCCCCTGGCTCGAAGGAGCGCGCGCGGCGGGAGCGAGCTTCGCCCTGCCGCTCGCGCCCCCGGGAACTCCGGAATTCCGGAGACTCGCCGTCGAGGCGCGCGCTGATGTCGATCCCGAAGCAGCGGAGGCGTTTTTCGACGTGATGCACCACGCGCCCTGGGACTTCGCAGTCGCCGCCGCGCTCGAAGCCGCAGTGGCCGAGGTCCGACGGCTGGGTCTCGCCCCGATGCCGCCTCGCCCCGCGGCGCCCTCGGAGCCGGCGGGGAACTGCCGCGCGGCGTCGCGGCTGGAAGAGGCGGCCAGCCGTTGTCCGGACGAGCACCGGGCTGCGCGGCTGCACGCGGCCGTGCGGTGGATCGACAGCTGCGGCCGCGATCTCGCCGCGATTCACCGTGAGGGCAATTTCTCCCGCGCCTTTCCGTTCGGGCCCGAGCTCGCCCGCGAGGCCGAGTCCGCGCTCTCGGAGGCGGAGTGACGGAGCCCGCCGGCGTTTACGTCCACCTGCCGTACTGCCGCTCGCGGTGCGAATACTGCTCCTTCGTGGTGACGACGGACTCCTCTTCGCGCGAGGCCTATCTCGCGGCGCTGGACACGGAAGCGTCGCTCGCGGCGCGGGAGGCGACCGGCGTCTCGTTCGACTCTCTGTATTTCGGCGGAGGAACTCCCTCGCTGATCCCGCCGGGGGACCTCGCCCGGCTGACCGGCCGGCTGATGACGCTGTTCGACTTCCGCGATGAGAGCGAGATCACGATGGAGGCGAACCCTGATGACGTGACGCCGGATCTCGCCCGGCAGTGGGCCGCGGCGGGGGTGAACCGGGTGTCTCTCGGGGTCCAGTCCTTCGAGGACCGGGAGCTCGCGGCCGTCGGACGCCGCCACGACGCCGACACCGCGCGCGCGGCGCTCGCGGTCCTCCTCGACTCGGGTTTTTCCGTTTCGGGAGACCTGATCGTCGGGCTACCGGAGCAGACCGCGGAGACCTTTCGCGCAAGCTCGCGCGAGCTCGTTAGGTCCGGCGCCGCGCATGTCTCGGTCTATCTCCTCGAGACGGAAAAGTCGAAAATCATCGAAGAAGACCGCGCGAGGCGCCCCGAGCGGTACATGTCCGACGACGCGCAGGCGGATCTCTGGCTCGAGCTCGGCGGCATTATGGGAGAGGCGGGTCTCGATCACTACGAGATCTCCAATTGGGCTCGCCCCGGCTTTCGCGCGCGCCACAACGAGAAATACTGGCGCCGCGCGCCGACCGTGGGCCTCGGTGTCTCCGCGCACGAGTTCTGGTCGGACCGCCGCCGCGCCAACGTCTCCGGCCTGCCCGTCTATCTGGACACGCTCGCGGCCGGCCGGCGCCCCACGGCGCTCGACCGCGAGATCGATTCCGCCGAGGAAGCCCGGGAGCGCATCATTCTCGGGCTGCGGCTTTCCGACGGGGTCCCGGAAGCCGAAGTCGAGGCATGGATCGCGAGGGAAGGGGACCCGCGGCTCCGCGAGGACTACGCGAGCTGGACTGCGGCGGGGCTGCTCCTCTCCTGCGACGGTCTGATTCGGTTTTCTGAGCCGGGGTATCTGGTGTCGAACGAGATTCTCTGCCGGTTCGTCTGATCTCAGGCCGCGAACGGTCAGTTAAACTGACTTTTCCCTCTGGAAAGGAGCCCTGGAATGCAATGGAAGTTTCGCCCGATCGCCGTGGCGGCCGCCGGTCTTCTTCTCGCCGGCGCCGTGCTCGCGCAATGGGACGGCGGCGCGCACTGGAAATCCGCGATGACGATCGAAGGCGGCCCGCAGGCGGTGCCCGAAGTGGCCTCCGAGATCTGGCTTCAGAAAGACGGCCGCATGCGCATGAAGTCCTCTGTGATGGGGATCAACATGAACACGATCACGGCGGGGGACACCGTCTACCAGTGGACGGAAGGCGGAAGGGAAGGCATGAAGATCAATTCCGTCGCGGCGGGCCGTCCTCACGCGACCGGGGATTACGCCCGGCGGATTCTGGAGTACAGGACGAAGGGCCATAAGATCGGAGAGGAGGCCGTGGACGGCCATCGTTGTGAGATCTACGAGCTCGTGACCCCCGCCGAGGGCGTGCAGAAGGAACGGAAGGAGAGGGTCTGGCTGGCGACGGACCTGAAGAACTTCCCGGTGAAGGTCGTGGTCGAGACGAGCGGCATGACGATGACCTCCCTCAACAGCGAGGTCCAGCTGAATGCCACCGTCCCCGACGGCATGGTCACCGTTCCCACCGGCATTCAGTTTCGCGACATGTCCGAGATGATCAAGCAGGGGCGGCCGCCCGGCCAGTGAGCCGGGACGACGTGGATACGAAAACGGCCCGGCGTGAGCCGGGCCGTTTGATTTGATGCGAAGCGAACCCTGATGAACAGGGGCGGATCAGATGAACAGCGGAGCGAGTACCAGGGTGATGGTGGCCAGAAGCTTGATCAGCACGTGGAGTGAAGGGCCGGCGGTGTCCTTGAACGGATCGCCGATCGTGTCCCCGACGACCGCGGCCTTGTGGGTCTCGGACCCCTTCCCGCCGTAGGCGCCCGTCTCGATGTACTTCTTCGCGTTATCCCAGGCACCGCCCGCGTTGTTCAGAAACGTGGCCACGACGATGCCGGTGATCGTCCCGACCATCAGGAGCGCCGCGACCGCTTCGGCCCCGACGCCCATCTGTTTGAAGACGAGACCGACGGCGATCGGCGTTCCGACCGCCACGAGCCCCGGCAGAATCATCTGCTTCAAAGCGCCGCGGGTCACGATGTCGACCGTCCGTCCGTAGTCGGGCTTCTCGGTGCCCTGCATGATGCCGGGGCGCTCTTTGAACTGGTTCCGCACGTCCTGGATGACGAGCGTCGCTGCCCGCCCGACGGCCTTGATCGCCAGGCCGGAGAAGAAGAACACCAGCATCGCGCCGAGAAGGCCCGCGACGAAGACCTCGGGCTTTGCCAGATTGACGCTCTCGAGCTTTGCTCCATAGTTACTCAGTTCGTCGAGGTACGCGGAGAAGAGCAGGAACGCGGCGAGAGCGGCCGAGCCGATCGCATAGCCCTTGGTGAGAGCCTTGGTGGTGTTGCCGACCGAGTCCAGGCGGTCTGTCTTCTTGCGGACTTCTTCCGGCTGGTGGGACATCTCGACGATTCCGCCCGCGTTATCCGTGATCGGTCCGAAGGTGTCCATCGCGAGAATGTACGCGGCGGTCCCGAGCATGCCCATCGTCGCAACGGCGGTCCCGAAGAGGCCGCCGCCCGGCATGGCCCAGAGGCCTATCTTGTAGGACGAAAGGATCGCGATCGAGATCGCGATCACGGGCATCAGCGTGCACTCGAAACCGATCGCGAGGCCCGTAATGGCATTCGTCGCGGGCCCGGTCTGCGAGGCCTCGGCAATCTCCCGCACGGGCCGGAATCTGTATTCGGTGTAGTACTGCGTGATGAAGACGAAAGCAATCGAGGCCAGGACACCGATGATCCCGCAGAGAAAGTATTTCCACCAGGCGTCGGGGATTTTCTCGTTATACAGGAGCCACTTTGTCGCAATGAAGAAACCGCCGATCGCGAGAGCCGAGGTGACGTAATAGCCCCGGTTCAGCGCCTGCATGGGATCCTGATCTTCGCGGGTCTTGACGAGGAAGATGCCTACGATCGACGCCAGCAGGCCGAAGGCGCGAGCGACGAGCGGGAAGAGCATGACGCCGACGATTCCGGCGGCGAAGGGCATGTCCGTCCGCTGGGCCGCGGTTGCCAGCGTGGCGCCCAGGATCATGGCGCCGATATTCTCGGCAGCCGTCGATTCGAAGAGGTCCGCGCCGCGGCCGGCGCAGTCGCCGACATTGTCTCCGACGAGGTCCGCGATGACGGCCGGGTTGCGGGGGTCATCCTCGGGGATGCCGGCTTCCACCTTCCCGACGAGGTCCGCTCCGACATCTGCCGCCTTGGTGTAGATCCCGCCGCCCAGCTGAGCGAAGAGAGCCACGAAGGAAGCGCCGAAGCCGTAGCCGACGATGAGCAGAGGAATCTGCGCCGGAGGCACGGCTGTGAGGCGGCTGACGAGGAAGTAAAGGCCGCCCACGCCGAGCAGCGACATGGAAACGACCAGCAGGCCGGAGACGGCACCGCCGCGCAGCGCGGTCCGCAGGGCGTCGTTCAGCGAAGTGCGCGCCGCGGATGCCGTGCGGATGTTGGTGCGGATGGAGATCCACATCCCGACGTACCCTGCGAAGACGGAGCACGCCGCTCCGAGGACGAACGACAGCGTGGTCCAGAACGCCAGGTTCAGAGCGGTCGGGACCGGGTCGAAGGAGTGGTGCGTCCGGACGAACCCGTACAGGACGAAGATCACGATGGCGAGCACCAGTGCGAGCAGTCCGATCGTCGTGTTCTGACGCCGCAGAAACGCTTCGGCGCCCTCCTTGATGGCGTTGGAGATCTCCCGCATCGCGGGGGTTCCGGTATCCCGCTTCAGAACCCAGGTCGCGAGATACCAGGCGACGAACAGGGACCCGACGGAAAACGTCAGGATCAGGGGCAGAGCGTTGCTGTACGGCATTCAGACTCCCTCTTTTAAGTATCGAACCGGGGGCCCCTCCGGGGGGCAAAGGGGGGGAAGAATATCAGAGGTTTGCCGCTGGATCCTTCGCTTGAGGAGATGCGGCGACATCCCGAGCGATGGGTACCAGAGTGCCGCGGGAAACCGGCCGAGGAGACGCCTACGCAGGGCGACGTGTTTTTGTGGGAGGTTCGAGGGAGAGCGCGGAGACCTCGCCGGCGGGACAAGCCGGCCGGCGAGCCGCGGCGAAGTTACTGGACGGGGACGGTTTCGAGGACGATGCCGAGGTTGTTCGCGCCAGCGTTCCGCACGACGTCCATCAACGTCGCCACGTCGCCGTAGGCAACCGAGTCGTCCGCCGAGAAGAAAACGGTCTTGTCGCGCCGATTCTTGAGGTTGTCGGCGAGCTGGATGGCGAGCTGCTGCGCCGTGAGCTCCTGCTTGTTCAGGAAAATCTTGTTGTTCGGCATCAGCGAGACGACCAGCTGGTCGGGAGGGATGTCCGCGATGTTGGTCGGCGGCGCCTTGGGAGGCACCTTCACGTCGTACCCCATCTGGAGAAGGGGCGTGATGACCATGAAGATGATGAGAAGGACGAGAACAACGTCCACGAGCGGGGTGATGTTGATGTCGCTCTTGTAGTCGTTCGAGCCTCCCGCTGCCATTGACATGTGACGGATCTCCTTCGGTTTCTGTGGAAGCTACTTCGAAGCCGGGGCGGCCGCGCCGGGCTGGGGCATGCCCTGCGCCTTCTTCTGGGTGATCAGGCCGACGTTCTGGAATCCGGCGTCCTTGGTGATCCGCATCACTTCCTTGACCTCGCCGTATTTCAGCCGCTGGTCGGCCTTGATCACGAGGTCTGTCTGCGGGGCCCGCTGGTACATCTCTTCGAGCGCCTTCTGGAACTCGACCTTTCCCATCGGGTTTTTCTCGGAAAGATAATACGCCGGGGGTGTCGCGAAGCTGACCGTGACTACTTTCTGTTTGTCGCCCTCCGGCTTCTTGTCGGGATTCCGGGTTTCCGGCAGCTGCACGCTGATCCCGTTCTGCAGAAGGGGTGTGACGACCATGAAGATGATCAGCAGCACGAGGCACACGTCCACCAGCGGTGTGACGTTGATGTCGCTCTGAATTTTGTTGCGGCTGCCGCCGCCTCCCACGCCCATCGGATACCTCCGCGGAAAGTGTGTCTATGCCGTGCGCTGAGCCTGCGCCCCGCGGCGCTTGATGAAGTAGTCGAGAAGCTCCGACGAGGAGTTGGACATCTCGACCTGGAATCGCTCGATCTTGTTCATGAAGATGTTGAAGAGCCAGACCGCCGGGATCGCGACGAAGAGTCCCAGGGCTGTCGTGACCAGAGCTTCCGCGATTCCGGTCGAAACCGCCGCGATACCGCCGGAGCCCGTCAGCGCCATTCCGCGGAACGCGTTGATGATTCCGATAACCGTCCCGAAGAGGCCGATGAAGGGCGCGGTCGTGCCGATCGTTGCGAGGCCGGAGAGGCCCTTCTTCATGTCGGCGGTCGTGACGAGGGTTTCCCGCTCGATGGCCCGCTCGGCCGCTTCGATCGGGTCGTGCCCCTGGATGTTCGTGGCGCCGGAAACCATGTCGTTGTGGAACTCGTAGAGTCCCGCAGAGACCACCCGCGCGAGGTGGCTGTTCTTGAACTTCTTCGACGAGTCGATCGCCTCCTGGAGCTTGTCGTTCTTCAAGAACCCGGTCACCAGGCGCGCGAACGCGAGCGACTGCTTCTTGGCCTTGTTGTAGTAGATGAATCGCTCGACCGCGACGGTCAATGAGTAGATCGACATGAGAATGAGCAGGATGCTCACCCCCTTCGCGAGCGGCGTCATCGTTTGCCAGAGAGTGACGGGATCAAAACTCATGAAGCGCTCCTTGTCATTCGGTAATCTTTCTGCCGCAGCTCGCGACGACGATCTGCAATCCTAGTGCAAGTTGAAGGTGACGGTGACGGTGAGGTAAACACGGACGGCCCGGCCGTTTAACGTGGCCGGCTTGTATTTCCAGCCTGACACGGCCCGCACGGCGGAGGCGTCCAGCAGAGGATTGACCGATTTCAAGACCTTGACTTCTTCGACGCTCCCGCTGGCCGTGATGATGGCTTCGAGGATGACGACCCCCTCCATGCGCGCCTTGCGAGCGGCCTCCGGATACTGGGGCTCGACCTTGCTCTGAAGCGCGGGCGCTTTGACCTCCCCGCCCACCCGGAGCGGCTCGTCGCCCCCTCCCGCTCCGCCGGTCCCGCCGACGACACCTCCGAGCACGCCTCCAGGGACTCCACCTTCGACACCGCCTTCCACGCCGCCTTCGACACCGCCGGTCGAGGGCGCCTCCGGCGCGGAGGGAGCAACCGGGATCTTTTCGGGGATGATGGTCGGCTGCACCATTTCTGAGGAGCGGACGGGCACGACCTTCTGGACTTCCACCGCCTTGGGGGCCGCCTTCGGCGCCGCCGGGGGCGGGGGCGGCGGCGGGGGAGCTGCTGCATAAAAAGTCACGGGGATCGGAGGCTCCGGCACGTCATCGACGAACCAGATCGACGCTCCAACGATGATCCCGATCACGACGGCATGAATCGCGATCGAGACGGGCAGGGTCAGCGCCGTCTTTGCGCCGCTTTTGCGGTTGCCCGATTCGATCAGCACATCTTCGAACATGTCTCTCCTCCCAACTCACAGGACACCGGATCTACCTGGCCGGTTCCGGCGTCGGCGTGGTGGCGGCAACTTTCTTACGCAATTCGAGTGCCTGTTGCCGATAACGGTCGGCTGTCGCGATGTCCTCCTGCTGCTTGGCGGGGTCCGTTTCGACTTTGGCCTTCTCGCGGTACAGCAGGTTGATGTACGTCAGGGCGTCGAAATTATCGGGTTTGATCTGAAGCGCCTTCTCGACCGCGTGAAGACCGGTATCGACGATCTGCGTACGGGTCGCTGGATCGATGTCCGGGTAGTGGTACGAGCGGTCCCAGGCCTGGACCCCGATCATCACGTACGCCTCCGGGTTGTTCGGCTCGAGCTCGGTCCGCTTGTTCAGCCACTCGAAGCCCTGCTTGAAGTCGCCCTTCTTGAAGTACATCGCCGCGAGCGACTGGATGGCTTTGGTATCCTTCGGATCCGACTGCAGTCGCTGCTTGTAGAAGCCGATGGCGTCGTCGTACCGGTCCGTCGAGAGATACATCGAGACCAGGAACTCGTTCGCCCGCTTGTCCTCGGGATGCGCCGCCAGGTAGGTCTTCAGGTTCTCGATCGCTTTCGCGGCGAACTCCTGGTCTTTCTGGTGCTTCGAGCCGGGCTGGTACATCGCCATGTAGGCGAGGCCGATGTTCTTCTGGAGCTTGGTCTGGGAGGGATCCAGGCGGGAGGCGTTCTCGTAGCTCGCCAGCGCGGCAGGGTAGTTGCCGGCCTTGAAGGCTTCGTTGCCTCGTTTGACTTCCTGCCGCGCCTGGATCTTCTTGCAGCCGGCGAACGGGATCGTCGCCAGGAGGAGAAGAGCGGCGGCGGCGGAGCGAAAACGTCGACTTGGCATTCTGGGATGCTCCTCTGCTTTTCGCTTTTTATCGCTTTTCCGGGCCTTTTGGGCGCCTTCCGGAGAGGCGAATTCTGTTGAATTCCCGGGGACATTGCAACATCGTTTTTTTTAACCTCTTGCGGGGACGGGCGCTCCGCGCTTCGACGGGGAATAATGACTCGAGCGCCGGCGCTTGTCGCTCGGCAGGAGGCACATTTGAAGATACCCTTCGCCCTCGTCGGGCTGCTCGCGGCCACGGTCTCGCTGGCGCAGACCCCGAAAGCCCCCTCCGCGCCGGCGCCCATGCCTCCGGTTGGCGAGCGCGTCGAGGTCCACATCAGCAACGTCGAAGTGGTGGTTACGGATTCCAAAGGGAACCGCGTCACGGACCTGACGAAGAACGACTTCGAGGTGTTCCAGGACGGCGTGCCCCAGGCGCTCGAGAATTTCTATGCCGTCGGCGGCGGGAGGGTGACCTTCGGCGACGGAAAGAGCGAGCCTCTGGAGGCGGTCGAGTCGCGCGGAGACTTTCCGCAGGAGATCAAGGCCCGATTCATCCTCTATATCGACAACCTGAACATCTCTCCGCAGAATCGCAACCGGATGTTCGGCAAGCTGAAGGACTTCGTCCTGAAAAACGTCGGACCCCGTGCCGAGGCGGAGGTGATCACCTTCAACCGCTCGCTCAAGGTGAAGCGCAAATTCACCGCGGACCCCACGGAGATCTTGTCGGCCCTCGAGGAGATCGAACGCGAGACGGGCGGCGGGACTTCGACAGCGGGGGAGCGGAGAGACAGCCTCCACCGGATCGACGAATCCCGGTCCGCGGATGAAGCGCTCCAGATCGCGCGGCAGTACTCCCGGTCGCTTCGCAACGATCTCGAGTTCGACGTGGACGCGTTCAAGAACACGTTGAACGCGCTCGCGGGCATCAAGGGACGCAAGGTGCTCGTGTACGTTTCCGAGGGGCTCCCGGCCCCGGCCGGGATGGAGCTCTTCGACGCCGTTCAGAAGAAGTATCAGTCCGGAACGTCGACGCTCGAGGCGTTCGAGTTCGACATGAGCGCCAAGTACGCCAGCATAATCCAGGCGGCCAACGCGCAGGGCGTCACGATCTGGGCGCTCGACGCTTCGGGACTGACTGTCGACGAGATGATCACCGCGGAGAACCGGAGCTTCGGCAACCGGCCGAGCGACTTCCTGATGCGCCAGAACTCGCAGGGCCCGCTTCAGATGCTCGCCGAGCAGACGGGCGGGATGGCCTCGATCAACACAAACAGCTGGGAACGCAGCTTAAACGAGCTCGGGAAAGACTTCTCGAGCTTCTACTCGCTCGGGTACCGAACGTCCCGCTCGGCGGTCGACCGGCCGCACTCGATCACCGTCAACGTGAAGCGCAAGGGGATGCGGGCGCGCTTCCGCAAGACGTTCCTCGAGAAGACGCCCGAGACCCTGGCCGCCGAGGCGGTCCAGGCGAGCCTCTTCTACCCGCGGGACGACAACCCGCTCGGCATCCACGTGACACTCGGCACCCAGAAGCCGTACAACGACGAGAATTTCGCGATTCCCGTGCGGATCGCGGTGCCGATCGGCAAGCTCGGTCTGCTCCCGACCGGAGACCGTTACGAGGGGGCGTTTTTCGTGTACGTCATCGCCCGCGACGCCGCCGAGAAACAGTCGGACCTCGCGATCCAGCGGCAGGTCGTCGTGGTCCCGATGAAAGACCTCACGGCGGCGCAGGCGAAAGACTGGTTCTACGATTTCACGATGACTGTCGGCCCCGGCAGCCAGAGGATTGCGTTCGCGGTCCGGGACGGCAGCACGGGCGCGACCTCCTACTACCAGAAGAACCTTTTCGTCTCGCTCCTGCCGAAGGACACGGGGAAGAAGGACGAGAAGCCGAAGACCAATTGAACCGCCGCCGCCCGGCGGGAGTGGTCCCTCTCCCGCTACGCCGTCTCCCGATACGATAGGGTCGATGCCGCCGCGGCCGTCCCTGGTTCTCTTCGCGCGGGTCCCGGTGGCCGGGCGCGTGAAGACGCGCCTGGCTCCGAGGCTGACGGAGGAAGGAGCCCTGCGGCTCTACCGGGCGTTTCTCCAAGATGCGGCGCGCCTCTACGGAGCGGGGGTTGCCTGGGACCCCGTGCTCGCGGCGGAGCCGGACCCCGACGCGCCGGAGCTCGCCGCGCTCTTTCCGCCGCCCTGGAGGCGACAGGCACAGCGGCCGGGGGGGCTCGGCGAGAAGCTGACCGACGCCTTCTCCCGCGAGTTCGCCCGAGGTGCGCCATCGGCCATCGCCGTCGGGTCAGACCATCCGGCTCTGTCCCGCTCGGCGGTCGCGGAGGCCCTGGCCCGTGTCGCAGGGGGGGGCGCCGCGGTCATCCCCGCCGAGGACGGCGGCTACTGTGCCATTGCGTTCGCCGCCGGCGCTCCGTGGGAAGAGGCGCTGCGCGACGTCCCGTGGTCGACGGGCGCCGTCCTCGAAGTCACCCGCGAACGGCTCGCGCGCTTCGGTGTGGCGCTCTCGATGCTTCCGGCCGGCTATGACGTGGACCGTCCAGAAGACGTCGACAGGCTGCGGAGGGATCTTTCGGGCCGGGACCCGCGGTCCGCCGATTTTCCGGAGGCGACCGCGCGGGCCTTAGCGGCGCTCCCATGATCCCGGTTCTCGACGCAAGGCAGATGCGCGCGGCGGACGCGGCCGCGATCCGCGCCGGGGCTTCCGTCTCGGAGCTCATGGAGAACGCGGCCGCGGTGCTCGTCGCGGAGATCGAGGCGAGCTTTCCGGAGTGGCGCCGCGTGGTGGTGGCCTGCGGTCCCGGGAACAACGGGGGAGACGGTCTTGCGGCTGCCCGCCTTCTCGTCCGCGGCGGCATTTCGGTTTCGCTCTTCTCGCTGAACGCTCCGTCGGAATACCGGGGGGCGGCGGCCGAGAATCGGGCGCGCGCGGAGGTGTCGGGGCTCGAGGTCGTCTCTCTCGCGGGCCGCGGCGGGTGGGAGCGCTTTCGCGAAGCCCTCGCCGGCTGCGACGGCGTGGTCGACGCCCTGTTCGGCACGGGACTGTCGCGTCCTCTGCGGGGGCGCGCGGCGCGCGCGATCGCCGGGATCTCCGACGCGGGACGCCCGGTGCTTTCCGCCGACGTCCCGTCGGGGGTGTCTTCGGACTCGGGGCGGATTCCCGGAGCGACCGTCCATGCGGCGCTCACCGTGGCATTCGCCGCCCCCAAGCTCTGTCACGTTTTGCCTCCCGCTCGCGGCCGCTGCGGCCGCGTCGTCGTCCGGGATATCGGCATCCCGCGGGCGGTTCTGGACGGGCAGAAAAGCCGCGTGCGACTCGTCGAGCGGGAGGATCTTGCCCGGCTTCTCCCGGCGCGCCCGCTCGGTTCGAACAAGGGGGACTTTGGCCGTCTCGCGATCATCGCGGGCTCGCGGGGCAAGGCCGGAGCCGCCCTCCTCGCAGCCCGTGGGGCTTTGCGGGCCGGAGCCGGGCTCGTGACGATCTTCTGCCCCGAGTCGATCGAACGCGTCGCTGTCGGGGGCCTTCCCGAATCCATGACGATGCCGCTTCCGGAACGGGACGGGACGCTCGCGGCGGAAGCTGCAAATGTCCTCCGGAAGGCGCTCGCCGGCTTCGATGCCGCGGTCGTCGGTCCGGGCTTATCCAGGAGCGGCGGAGTCGACGAGGTTCTCGAGGCTCTGCTGACGGTGCGGCTGCCGCTCGTCTGCGACGCCGACGCGCTGAATGCCTTCTCCGGCAGGCCCGATGCCTTTTCCCGAAGGCGAGCGCCCACCGTCCTGACCCCGCACCCCGGCGAAGCGGGCCGCCTCCTCGGGTCGAGCTCCCGGCAGGTGCAGGAAGACCGCCTGGGAGCCGTGACTCGCCTCTCGAAAACGAGCCGGTCGATCGTCGTTCTGAAGGGGGAAGCGACGCTGACCGCGACTCCCGCCGGCCGCGTGACCGTGAACCAGACGGGAAATCCGCTGCTCGCCGCGCCCGGCTCGGGAGACGTCCTGGCTGGAGTGGTCGGCGCGTTTCTCGCCGCCGGCCTCTCTGCGGAAGACGCGGCGATCGCGGCCGTCTACCTGCACGGCGCGGCGGGAGACCGGCTGGCGGAGACCTATGGCGACACGGGCATGCTCGCGCGCGAACTCGCGGACGCCCTCCCCCGGACGCGCCGGGAGCTCGCGCCCGTTGCGCCGCGGGAGCGCGGGTGAACGAGGAGATTCTCTCCGCCTCCGCGGATGAGACCGAAGAGGCGGGGGCGCGACTGGGCCGAGGCATGGGCACGCGGGACGTCGTCTACCTGCGTGGAGATCTAGGCGCCGGCAAGACCTGCTTCGTTCGCGGCCTGGCGCGCGGCCTGGGAGCCGCGAGCCGGGAGGTCGCTTCGCCGACGTTTGCGATCGTCCACGAATACTCCGCGCCCGGCGGCGGCCTCGTGCTTCGCCACGTGGATCTCTATCGGCTGGAGGATCGTCCGGCGGACCTGCTGGCGATCGGCGTCCCCGATGCGCTCGACGGCGCGCCGGTGGCGATCGAGTGGCCCGGCCGGGCGATCCGCGAGCTGCTGCCGCCGACGATCGAAGTCGTCATGGAGCGCGGAGCGGGAGAGTCGCGAAGAATCCGATTCGAAGAGCCGGGCGCGGAGCCCGGCTCTCGACGGAATGACCCCTAGAAGGCGAAAACGAAACCGCCATTGACGTCCCCGTTCGTGAGCCAGTCGCGGCGGTCGCTGCTGCAGTCGTCGAAGAAGGAATCGCACCGGCCATTGCCGTTCCGGTCGTTGCGATTTCGGAGACGGGTGCCGTAATAGCGGCCGTCGAAGCGCATACCGAAATTCGGCGTGAACATCGTTTTGACGCCGACCGCGCCGCTCGCGGTGAACTTATTCTCGCTGCTCGCCGACGCCCCCGGAACGTGCGGATCGAGGCGGGCCGCTCCGGCTCCGATGCTCACGTACGGTGTGATGCGCGGGTTGTGGCCGAAGTTGAACGTCAGGTACCCGAGGTAGTAGTCGAGGTCGAGCCTGCCGAGCCGCGATGAACCCGTCCCGAAGAGCTGACCGCCGTCGTGCGTCGTGAAAAAGGTCTCCGTGTGCGAGTACTGCAGCTCGAGCTCGAACGAACGGGTGACGTTGAAACCGAGCCTGCCGCCGAACGTCGCGTGGTCATCGACGTCGACGTCTGAAGTGAAGAGAACGTTCGTGCCGCGCGAGAAGCGGCCTCCGAAGAGATATCCACCGAACGGGTTGATCTCGACGGTCGTATGAGATCGCGACTGAGCCGGCGCGGCCGCGGCGGTGACGATCAGGACGACGAGGGACAGCGACGCGATCCGGGTTTTCATGAGGTCTCCAGTGGTAGCGGGCGCCCCGCTACGGGACGCGGGGCGCGGACGGGGTGAGGGATGCAAGCGCGGGGCCGAGATGAGGGAGAAAGGGGAATCTATTTCGTACCCGACTTCCGGGGGGCCTTGAGATGTTTCTCGATGATCTGTTTCCACTTGCCTTCCACTTCGGCCGAATAGCCGACCTGGTTGTCGAGCAGCATCCGGTCTGGGCCGATCAGAAACGTCGAGGGGATCCCGAGCGCGGTCATCTGTCCGGCGTCTTCGGGGGACGCGAAGTAGATGGGAAGCGAGATGTTGTAGCGCTTCATGAACGGCTCGATGCGCTTGCGGTCGGCGTCTATGTTGACCGCGACGACGACGAAGTTGCGGTCGCTGTAGTGGTCGTACATCCGCTGCACGACGGGGAGCTCGAGCCGGCAGGGACCGCACCACGTGGCCCACACGTTCACGAGCACGACGTTTCCTTTGAGTTGAGACAGGCGGATCGCGCCGCCCTCGGCGCCGGCGAACTCGAGATCCGGGAACATGCGCGTGTCCTGAGCCGAAGCGCCGGCGGCGGACACCGCCAGGACGAAGGCAAGAATCAAGGAACGCATCGGACCTCCGGAACAGCATTCTCCCCATTCTTATTTCGCAATCCTTCGGCGCCGGGGCCGGATCAGGATAGCCCTATCCCCGCGGAAACCGCACGCGGATCTCGGGAGGCGTTCTGCCCTCCAGGATCGCGTGATAGAAGCGGCCCATGTCCGACGCCGCTCCCGCCCTCCTCGCGCGCGTTCTGCGCGGCGAGCGGACGGAGTCGGTGCATCGAGGCTCCATCGCGGTTGTGGACGAGGACGGCGTCATGCTCGCGTCCTGCGGCGATCCCGGCGGGAGCATCTATCTGCGCTCCGCCGCCAAGCCCTTTCAGGTGATGCCGCTTCTGACGGGCGGGGGTGAAGCGGCGTTTCGCCTGGGTGACGAGGAGATCGCCCTCATGTGCGCCTCCCATGGCGGCGAGCCGCGGCACGTGCGGGTGGCCCGCAGAATTCTCGCCCGAGGCGGATTCGACGTCTCCGATCTCGCCTGTGGACCCCACCCTCCCATGCATGAGCCCTCGGCGCGCGCGCTCGTCGCGGCGGGAGAAAAACCCTCCGCGCTCCACAACAACTGCTCCGGCAATCATGCGGGACTTCTCCTGACGTGCCGGCTCCTCGGGCTGCAGTCTCGCGGCTACTGGGAGCCGTGGCACCCGATCCACGCCGAGATCATGGCGCGGCTTTCGGAGTTCACAGACGTTCCATCCGCGACCGTCGGCCTGGCCGTCGACGGCTGCAGCCTTCCCGTCTTTTTTCTTCCGCTTTCGGCGCTCGCCCTTTCGTACGCGCGGCTCCTGGCGAGAGGGTGGCCCGGGGAAGGCGGAGAGGCCGCGGGCCGCATAGTGCGGGCAATGAGCTCGAGCCCCGGCATGGTGGCCGGCCGCGACCGCTTCACGACCGACTTTCTGGAAGCCGGCGCGGGGAAGTGGATCGGCAAGGAGGGCGCCGAGGGCGTCTACGCTCTTGCGCTCAAAGGACGCGGCAGACACGAGAAGGCGGTGGGCATCGCCTTCAAGATCGAAGACGGGTCGACCCGCGCTCGGGATGCTGTGTGCCTCGCGATTCTGGAGAAGCTCGGGCGGGTCACGCCGCGATTGAAGGCGAGGCTCGCGCGCTGGCGGGATCCGGAGATCCGCAATGCCCGCGGGCTGCCGGTCGGGCAGGTGCGCGCGGAGGTCCCGCTTTCTCTCGATGGATAATCTCCCGGGAGAATCTGCCTGAACATGCCGTCTCTCCGCACCGCGGGACTCATCGCGCTCTGGCTCTCGCTCGGCTGCTCCGGCTGCGTGACGAGCCGGAGGGTCGTGGAGTCCCTGACCGCGAACTGCCATGAGGTGCAGCCGGGCGTCGCAAACGAGATGATCCGCGACAATCCCCGCGCGCTGCTGCTCGACGTCCGGCACGGCGGCGAATTCACCGCGGATCTGCCCCACCTGCAGCGCTGCCGCGAGGTCCCTCTGTCCGAGCTTCCGCGCCGGTTTTCGGAGATCGGCGCTTGGAAGAAGGAGACGATCGTCATCTTCAGCCGCGACGGAACCGACGCCGCCTCCGCGTGCGAATTCCTGGCGCGCCAGGGATTCCTCTACGTCTCGCACGTCGAGGGCGGGGTGCTCGAGTGGCAGCGGCGCCGCTTCGGGCTCTTCGGCGGATCGGGCGGCTGACGTTGGCCTTTCGGAATCTCCGCGCGTTTCTCGAGCGGCTGGAAGCGTCCGGAGAGCTGGTCCGCATCGCGGCGCCCGTTTCGGCGCGCCTCGAGATCGCCGAAATCGCCGACCGGGCCGTCAAGACGGGCGGACCGGCGCTTCTCTTCGAGAACGTCGTCGGTTCGTCCGTGCCGGTCGCGATCAACGTGTTCGCGTCGCAGCGCCGCGTGCTCGAGGCGCTCGAGATCGGCTCGTGGGAGGAATGGGAGAAGCGCCTCGAGTTCTTCCTCGACCCGAAGGCGCCGGAAGGAATCCTGGACAAGTTGAAGGCGATTCCCCGCGTGACGGAGCTCGCCTCGGTCTTTCCGAAAACGGTACGCTCCGCGCCTTCGCAGGAAGTCGTTTCAACCGGCGACGCAGTCGATCTGACCGCTCTCCCGATCCTGACCTGCTGGCCACAGGACGGCGGCCCCTTCGTGACCATGCCTCTCGTCATCACGAAGGACCCGGCGACCGGCAAGACCAACGTCGGCATGTACCGGATGCAGGTCTACGACCGGAACACGACCGGGATGCACTGGCAAAAGCACAAGGACGGAGCGGGGCAGGCGAGGGGCTACGAGCGCGACGGCCGCCGGATGGAAGTCGCGGTGGCGATCGGCGCTGACCCGGCGACCGTTTTCTCCGCGATCGCCCCGCTGCCTCCCGGTGTTTCGGAGTTCCTTTTCTCCGGTTTCGTCCGGGGCGAGGCCGTCCCGCTCGTGCAGGCGCGCACCGTCGACCTGCTCGTCCCGGCGGAAGCGGAGATCGTCCTGGAAGGCTACGTCGACCCCGGCGAGCGGCGCCGGGAGGGGCCGTTCGGGGACCACACCGGGTATTACTCGCTCGAAGACGACTTCCCGGTCTTCCACGTGACGGCGATCACCCGGAAGAGGACGCCGGTCTACTTGACGACGATCGTCGGCCCGCCTCCGATGGAAGACGGGTTCCTCGGCGAGGCGGTCGAGCGCCTCTTTCTCCCGCTCGTGAAGAAGACGATCCCCGAGATCGTCGACATGCATCTTCCGGTCGAAGGCGTATTCCACAACCTGATGGTCGTCGCGATCGACAAGCGTTTCCCGGGGCACGCGCGCAAGACGATGCACGCGATCTGGGGGACGGGGCAGATGATGTTCACCAAGGTGATCGTGGTCGTGGATCACGACGTCGACGTGCGCGATCCGGGACGCCTGCTCTGGAAGGCGCTTGCCGCGATCGATCCGGAGCGCGACATCGAGTTCGTTCACGGACCGGTCGACGAGCTCGACCATGCTTCGCCGCTCCCGTGTCTCGGAAGCAAGATGGGCATCGACGCCACCCGGAAATGGAAAGAGGAAGGGTTCATGCGGCGCTGGCCGGACGAGATCCGGATGACCTCCGACGTCCGCGAGAAGATCGATGCTCTGTGGCCGTCCCTCGGGATTGTGACCGGCGAAAAGCGGCGAGACGGCCGGCGCTGAGCGCTGGCTTTCCCCGTTGAGGGCGGAAAGGCACCGCTCGGGAGTGAGCCGGTGTGTCGGTTCCGGGCGAGCTTCCGGTTACAATCGTCGGTTCCATGAGGACTCTCGTCGTCGACCCCGTCGCTGCCTCCCGGGATGCGCTGCGACGCGCTCTCTCGGCGGCGGGGGAGCAGGTCCGGAGCGTCGAGGGGCTGCCCGAAGCGCAGCGAATGCTACGAGACTACGCGCCGGACATCGTCGTGATCGCCCTGGACGCCCCCGGCGGGGACACGCTCGAGTTCCTGGAAGTGCAGTCTCGACAGGAGGGCCGTTCCGTTTTCGCGCTCGTCGAGGGCGCCGACCTCGAGACCGGCGTCTCGGCCATCGAACGGGGCGCGGCAGATTTTCTGTGGCGTCCGGTTTCGGACGCGCGGGTCGCGGGACTTCTCTCCCGGCTGTTGGAAAGGCGAGTCCGCGACTCCGTCGCCGAAAACGTGCGCGTTGCCCTGGTCCGTTCTGAAATGGCCGCTTCGCTGGTCGGGCAGTCGCCGAGGTGGCAGGCCACCCTTTCTGCGATCGAGCACGCCGCGGCCGCCGATACCCCGATCCTCCTTGCGGGGGAAGCGGGCACGGAGCAGGAGGAGATCGCACGCGCCCTGCACGGACTCTCCTCCCGGGGATCGGGGGCGTTCGTCAGGATCGCGGACGTCGACTCGTCGACGCCGGCGCCGTCGGCCGGCCGCGGGACCGTCTTCCTTCCGTCCGTCGAACGCCGCCCGATCGCGCACCAGCAGGTATTGCTGTCGTGGATCGAGCGGCCCGGCCCATTCCGCGTGGTACTCGCCGTCAACGAATCGCCGGACGAAGCCGCCGCCGGAGGCAAGCTTCTGCCGGAGCTCTTCGAAGCGCTCCGCGACAGCATCGTCAACCTGCCGCCGCTGCGCGAGCGGGGAGACGACGTGGATCTTCTCGCCCGGCGGTTTCTGGCGGAGCGGGACCCCGCGCTTACGTTCGACCCCGAAGCCTTGGACGCGCTGCGTGCCCACGACTGGCCGGGCAACGTGCGCGAGTTGAAGGACGTGATACGCCGGGCCTCGGCCCTTGCGGACGGCGAGGTCATCGGGCCAACCCTCGTCCTCTCTCTCCTCGCCGGGCCGCGGGCGCGGCGGCGGTCGCGGAAAAAGAAGCCGCCCGTCGTGAAGATCGCCGTCGGCGCGTCGCTCGCGGATGTCGAACGACGCCTGATCCAGAAGACGCTCGAGTTCGCCCGGGGCAGCAAACCGAAGACCGCCGAGTTGCTCAAGCTCTCGTTGAAGACGATCTACAACAAGATCAAGGAATACGGCCTCGAGCACTGACGACCCCCTGCGGATCCGCCTCGCTTTCGCGCTCGTGACCGCCGCCGCCGCCGCCGCCGTCGTCGTCTTCTTCCTCCTGACCCGCCGCGTTCGCACTCCCCGTCGCCTGCGCCGGCTCCGCGTGGGCTAGGGCTCCGCGGGGTCGATCCGTCCCCGAGGCAAAGTGGGCGACTTCCACGAGCTGCGGAAACGGAAGCGGCTTCTTCAGGTAGAACGCCACCCCGAGGCGGCGCGCCTCGCTCTCACATTCCAGGTCTCCCGTCAGACGATCACTGGAGCGTGCGCGATCTCGAGATCGGACGACTGCGCGCGCCGGAAAGCGAGACCATCCATTTCGGGCGCGTGAAGATCGAGAAGGATGACGGAAGGCGCGCCGGCGAGGAGCACGCCGACGCCTGGCGTCCGTTCTCGACGCACCCGACGCGAAAGCCTTCGGCGGCGAGCGCTTCGCGCAGGGCGTCTCGAAGGGCCGCGTCATCGTCAACGACGAGGACGGTTTCGCGCCGGTCGCTCACGCCGCTCGCACCGAGACGGCGAGCGCGGGACGCGGCGCCATCGTGCCGGACCCGGCCTCGCGGTATGGTTTCTCAAAACACGCCGGGCGGTCTCCGGCCGGGAGGCGGAATTGAGCGAAGCGGGGAAAAATCACTGCGGCATCTGCGGGAAAGCGCGCACGCCGGGGCAGCTCACCTCCGGAGAGCTTCTGCGGCCCCACATCTTTCAATCGGTGCGCGACGAGCATCCGGGCTTCGGGCCCAAAGACGGGATCTGCTCGACGGATCTCAATCGCTATCGCGCCGCGCACATGGAACGGCTCCTCGAGGATGAAAAAGGCGAGCTGTCCGAGCTCGAGGAACAGGTGATCCGCTCGATCCGCGAGGAAGGGATTCTGACGGAGAACATCAACGAGGAATTCGAACAGGGATTGACGTTCGGCGACAGGGTCTCGGACAAGATCGCCGAATTCGGCGGAAGCTGGCGTTTCATCCTGAGCTTTGGCGCCGTGCTGATCGTCTGGATCGTCGCGAACACGATTTTTCTGACGCGCCGACCCTTCGACCCCTTTCCGTTCATCCTGCTGAATCTCGTTCTCTCTTGCATTGCGGCCCTGCAGGCGCCGGTCATCATGATGAGCCAGAACCGGCAGGAGACGAAAGACCGGCTCCGGTCCGAGAACGACTATCGGGTCAACCTGAAATCCGAGCTCGAGATCCGGGTCCTGAACGAGCGGATGGAGCATCTGCTCAAGAAGCAGTGGCAGCGCCTCCTGGAGATCCAGGAGATTCAGACGGACCTGATCCGCCAGCTGGTCCGGGATCGGCCGACGCGCCCCGGAATCTGAGGCGGGGGGAGGCGAGCGAGTCTTCTCGAACGAAAAGGGAATCCCCCCGTCGACCGACCGGTCGCCCCCGCCGTTTCCACGCGGCGTCTCAACGGGCCGGGGAGGTCGTGTGCCGACTGTCCGTGCGGACGCCCACATCCTGCTTCCGACGCAAGCCGAAGAGCCCGGTCAGACCGAGAAGGCCGAGCCAGCCCCAGTTGGTGCCCTGGTGCTCCGTCATATCGGTCGAGCCGGTGCCCGCCGTCCCTGCTGTGCTGCCGGACGTCCCGGTCGAGCGAGTGGAACCAGTCGTGCCCTGGCCGCTGCCGTAGCTGCTGCCCGCGCCCGTCCCCGTTCCAGAACCGCTCGTGCCCGAGCCCGTCGATCCGTTGCTCCCGCTCGGTGATCGGGTGCCGGTGCCGGTCGATCCGGTGCCCCTACCTGTCGAGCCCGAACCGGTGCTTCCGCTTTCGGAGCCCGCAGGCGATGCCCGTGGCGAGGCTCTCGGCCAGCGCCAGCGTGGCAGTGGATTTCAGTTTGCCGCCCATGATTCCCCCTGATTATCTGAATCGGAACCCGCGCCCGCTCCGGGCCATCCGGCGCAGTGGGCCCGTTGACGTGCCGCGCGAGAAGCAGGCCGACCGTTCCGCGCACTCCAGATTGACCGGCGGGCAAGGAAGAAAATCGCTGGACGGATCGGGAACCGTGGTGCCGGAGGAGGGATTCGAACCCTCATGCCCTTGCGAGCGGGGGATTTTGAGTCCCCTGTGTCTGCCATTCCACCACTCCGGCGGGGCCGCCGATGATAGCGGGGGAAATCCCCGAAGGGAAAGCGGGCGGAGCCGGCCTCCCCGGGCAGGACGCACGGAACCAGGACGGACGGAACAACGCCGGGCGGAGGGCCGGGAAGGCCTGCGCGCCGAGGACAGGTACCGGCGCCCGAGACGCACTCCTCGAGGCCCGGGAGGTTCGTCCCCTAAACGCTTCGGAACATGAGTTTTGTCTCCGTCGGACGTCGCGAAGGCGGCTTCGGAACGCCTCTAAACGTTGCATTTTCCGAGGTTTGGCCCTATAATCGGCGGTTCGGCAAGCTTCTGGTTTTCGGCAGCTTCTGGTTTTATTGAACAGGAGGAACTCTGTGAGCTTCAGAGTAGGAGAGAAGGTGGTTTACCCCAATCACGGCGTGTCCGTGGTGGAAAAGATCGGCGAAGGCTTCGCAACGGGGCCCGTTTCGCCTCGAAGCTTCTATCACCTCCGTCTTCTGTCGAACAACTCCAAGGTGATGGTTCCGATCGGCAACACGGACCTCATCGGACTGCGGAGGCTGACCCAGCGGAAGGACATTACGGGCTTGATGAAGCGGCTGGCCGACAGCCGGTTCTCGGCGTCGGGAGATTGGAAGGGCCGCTACAAACAGAACCTCGACAAGATGAAGAGCGGGAAACTGCACGACATCGCGGATGTTCTGAAAACGCTCAATTTCATCAGCTCGCGCAAGACGCTCTCGTTCCGCGAGAAGAAGATGTACGAGCGGGCGAAGTACCTGATTGTTTCCGAGATCGCGGTGATCAACGGACTCGACGAGCCCGAAGTTGAGCGGCAGGTCGATCGGGCGCTGACGAAGTCGGCCGCGTCGAAGGCGGCAGCCCACTGAACCGGGAGGCGCCGGCGGGGTGCCCTGCCGGCCAGCGCTTCGAGGAACTAAAATAGCGCCATGGGGAAAACCCTCATGGCGCTTTTTATTTTGGGACACGAGCCGCTGGTTTCGCGCGCGCACGGAGTTTTCGCCGTGGCGGCGCCGGCGGAGAGCGAGCGGCGCGGGCCGCTTCGGGACAGCATGTCGTGAGCGCGCCGCTTTCTCCCGTGCCCGCTCCGAATGCTCGCGGACGACTCGCCGCGGCGTTCCCTCTCTTCGTCGGGCTGCTTCTCGGTTTCATCGGTGGTTACTTCGCGGGCGGTGCGGGACAAGCGGGATCCGCACGCTCTTCCGGAGCCGGCGCTCCCGTGGCCGGCGGTGCGGTCGAATCCCTTCGTGCGGAGATCACCCGGGATCCCGAGAACCCCCGCCTCTGGACCGCCCTCGGAAATGCGTACTACGACGCGGAGGACTGGGACCACGCCGTCGAGGCGTACGAGAAGGCGTTGCGGAAAGCGCCGAAGGCTGCGGCGCTGCTTTCCGATCTCGGAGCGGCCTATCGCAACCGCGGCGAATTCCGCCGCGCGATCTCGACGTTCGAACGCGCCCGCGCGGCCGATCCGAATCACTGGCAGGCGCTCCTCAATATGGTGCTCGTGCAGGCATTCGATTCGAAGGACGCTGCGGCGGCGCAGCGCGGCCTCGATGAGCTGAAGCGCCGCTACCCCGACATCCCGAACACCGACCGGCTCCAGGCACAGATCTCGCGCCTCCGGGCGGGATAAGCATGGCCCGGATCGCGATCTTCCTTTTTCTCCTGTTCGCGGTTCTCCTGGCGCTGAGGCTGATCGGGTTTCTGATCCGCTCCCTTTCCGCCGGGAGGCGCCACGCCGGGCCGCTCGTCCACGGCGAGATGGTCCGGGACCCGGTATGTGGGACCTGGATCGACCGGCGTCTCGCGATCGCGGGACGCTCCGGGAAAGAATGGCTGCCCGTCTGTTCGGAAGATTGCCGCCGCGAGTTAGAGTCGCGATGAGCGACCTTTTCGACGCGGAGGCGCCGCGGCGCATCACGAAAGAGCCGGCCGCCGACTCTCCGCTCGCCGACCGGATGCGGCCGCGATCGCTCGACGAGGTGGAAGGGCCCGAAGAGGTCGTCGGATCGAACGGCTTTCTCCGGCGGGCGCTCGCGGAAGACCGGATCCCGTCGCTCGTGTTCTGGGGACCCCCCGGCGTCGGAAAGACGACACTCGCGCGCCTGATCGCCGCGCACACGTCGTCGGCGTTCCTCTCCTATTCGGCCGTCGCAACGGGCGTCAAGGAGATGCGGGAAGTGCTCGAGGGCGCCCGCAAGCGGAGGGCCGCGACCGCCCAGCGCACGATTCTCTTCCTGGATGAAATTCATCGCTTCAACCGCGCCCAGCAGGACGTCTTTCTCCCGTACATCGAGTCCGGTGAGATCGTCCTGATCGGCGCCACGACCGAAAATCCATCCTTCGAATTGAATGGAGCCCTCCTCTCCCGCTGCAAGGTCGTCGTGCTGGATCCGCTCGCGCCGGAGGCTGTCGCGCGCATCGCCCGACGGGCGCTGCGGGACCTGTCGCGCGGGCTCGGCGCCCGGGATTTCAGGATGGACGACGAGGCGCTGTCGTTCATCGCGCAGACTTCGGGAGGCGACGCGCGCCGCGCGCTGAATCTTCTCGAAGCGGCGGCCGCGGACGCGGAGGCCGGCAAGACGAATCGCATCGAGGCGTCGCGGCTGCGAGATCTCCTCCAGCGCAAGGTGCTCCTGTACGACAAGGCGGGGGAGGAGCACTACAACCTCATCTCCGCCCTTCACAAGTCGATGCGGGAGTCGGACCCGGACGCCACCATCTACTGGCTCGTCCGGATGCTCGAAGCGGGCGAGGAACCTCTGTACCTCGCGAGGCGGATCGTGCGGTTCGCGTCCGAGGACGTGGGCCTCGCCGACACGCGCGCGCTCCGGATCGCGCTCGACGCGAAGGAGGCATTCGAGTTCCTGGGTCTTCCGGAAGGGTCCCTCGCGCTCGCCCAGGCCGCGGTCTACTGCGCGATGGCTCCGAAATCAAACGCGCTCTATGAGGCCGAGAACGAGGCAAAGCGTGACGTCGCGGAGAAACCGGCCGAGCCGGTGCCGCCGGTGATCCGCAACGCGGTGACCCGTCTCATGAAAGAGGTCGGGTACGGAAAGGGATATCGCTACGCGCACGCCGAGCCCGAAGGCGTCGGCGGGGTCGAGTGCCTCCCGGAAACTCTGAAGGGGCGGCGGTACTACCGCCCGCGCTCATCCGGTGAAGAAGCCGAGCTCGCCCGGCGACTCGAGCACATCATGAAGAAGCGCCAGGAGAAGTGGGCCAAGGAAGAGCACGCAGCCGAAGAAGCGAGCCGCGCGCGCCGCAGGACGCGCGAAAAGGAAGACTGACGGTCCCCGCTCGGCGCTTTTTGCCGCCGAGTTACGCTTTTTCGCCGCTGTAGTTCGGAGCTTCTTTCGTGATGATGACGTCGTGTGCGTGGGACTCCTTGAGTCCCGCCGACGTGATCCGGATCATCAGCGCGCGCGTGCGAAGCTCCTCGATCGTCGCGCAGCCCGCGAGCCCCATGCCGCTGCGAATCCCGCCCGTCATCTGGTGTACGAGAGCCTCAACGCTGCCCTTGTACGGGACCATCCCTTCGATCCCCTCGGGGACGAGCTTCGAGAGCGAGGAGCCGTTTCCGTTCCCCATGGGAACCTGGTCGGTCTCGACGGACTCCTGAAAATACCGGTCCGACGATCCTGCCTTCATGGCGCCGAGCGAGCCCATGCCGCGGTAAGCCTTGAACGTCCGGCCCTGGTACAGGATCGTCTCGCCGGGCGACTCTTCGGTTCCGGCGAGGAGGGAGCCGACCATCACAAGATGCGCTCCCGCCGCGATCGCCTTCGTGACGTCGCCCGAGAACTTGATCCCTCCGTCGGCGATCAGCGGAATGCGCCCGCGGGTCGCCCGCGCGCACTCGCGGATGGCGTGGATCTGCGGAACGCCGGCGCCGGTCACGACGCGCGTGGTGCAGATCGAACCCGGGCCGATCCCGACCTTCACCGCGTCGGCTCCCCGCCGCATGAGGTCCCGCGTTGCGGCTTCCGTGGCGACGTTGCCCGCGATCACCGGGGTCGACGGCAGCTTGCTCTTCAGCAGCTTCAAGGCGTCCAGGACTCCCTGGCTATGCCCGTGGGAAGAGTCGAGGACGAGAACGTCCACCTTCGCCTGCACGAGCGCCCGCGCCCGGTCGAGCATGTCGCGGGACACGCCGACTGCCGCCCCGACGCGCAGGCGGCCCAGAGGGTCCTTCGCGGCGTTCGGGTACTTGATCGCCTTCTGGATGTCCTTGACCGTGATCAGGCCCTTCAGGTTTCCCGCGCGGTCGACGACGAGAAGCTTCTCGATCCGATGCTCGTGAAGCAGCTCTTTCGCCTGCTCCAGGGTCGTACCCACCGGCGTCGTGATGAGGTGGTCCTTCGTCATGCGCGTCGAGATCGGAAGGTCCATGCGCGTCTCGAACCGCAGGTCCCGGTTCGTCAGGATGCCGACGAGCTTGCCTCGGTCGTCGACCACCGGCACTCCGGAGATCTTGAAGCGGGACATGACCAGGAGCGCTTCGGAGATCTTCTGCTCCGGGCGGCACGTGACCGGGTCGACGATCATCCCCGATTCCGACCGCTTGACCTTGTCGACCTCAGCGGCCTGGGCCTCGATCGTCAGGTTCTTGTGGATGATTCCGAGCCCGCCCTGTTGCGCCATCGCGATCGCCAGCCGGGACTCCGTGACCGTATCCATGGCCGCGGAGATGATCGGGACGTTCAGTCCGATTCCCTCCGTCAGCCGCGTCGAGAGGTCGACTTCCCGGGGATGCACCCGCGAGTGTGCCGGTAGGAGCAGGACGTCGTCGAACGTCAGGGCGAGCGGGATTTCACGATCGAGGGGTGCCGGGCGCGCCGCGGCCCGGCGGGTCTTCCTGCGGACCGCCATCAGGCGCCCGCCTCCGCTTCATTGCCGGTGGCTTTCGAGCCGCCCTTCGCGCCGCCGCCGGCGGGGCCGCCTTCGGCTCCATGGCACTTCTTGTACTTCTTGCCGGAGCCGCAGGGACACGGGTCATTGCGTCCGACCTTGGGCGCCTGGCGCTGGACCGTTTCGGGCTTCGCGTCCTGCCCGCCGGAGGCCGCGGCGCCATAGGAATAGTTCACGTTGGAGGCCTGCCGGCGTTGGGGGAGCGCAACCGGCTCGCGCGACGGCTCGGCGACGTCGCCCTCGGCCTCGCGGAGGACGGGCTGGAGCCGGAAGAGGTACTGCACGATCTGGTCTTCGATCCGCTCTTTCATCACCGTGAACAGCTCGAACGATTCCTTCTTGTACTCGACGAGCGGGTCGCGCTGGCCATAGCCGCGCAGGCCGATGCCTTCCTTCAAGTGGTCGATCGCGAGGAGATGGTCCTTCCACTGCTGGTCGACGACCTGCAGCATGACGAACTTCTCATGAAGCCGCATCGTCTCGGGCCCGAGGAGAAGCTCCTTCTGCTGATACCGCTCGGTCAGGTTTTTCAGGAACTCTTCGCGAATCGTGTCGCGGTCTTTGCCGGCGAGGTCGGGCGCGTCGAACCCGAAGAACTCCTTCAGGTCGATCGCGAAGCCGCTCATGTCCCACTCGTCCGCACCCTTTTCGGGATCGAGGTGCCGGTTGAAGCTCGCGTCGAAGATGGTCTCCGCCAGGTGAAGCACTTCGTCCTTCGCCATGCGGCCGTGGAGGATCTCGCGGCGGAGCTTGTAGATCTCCTCGCGCTGCCGGTTCATCACGTCGTCGTACTCGAGCAGGTGCTTTCGGCTTTCGAAATTGCGCCCTTCGACCTGCTTCTGCGCGCGCTCGATCGCTCGGCTGACCATCCCGTGCTCGATCGGGACTCCTTCTTCCATGCCGAGCTTGCGCATGATGTTCTGCAGCCGGTCGCTGCCGAAGATCCGCATCAGGTCGTCTTCGAGAGAGAGGTAGAACCTCGACGCACCCGGGTCGCCCTGCCGACCGCTCCTCCCGCGCAGCTGGTTGTCGACGCGCCGCGACTCGTGGCGCTCGGTCCCGACGATGAAGAGCCCGCCTTCGCCGAGAACCTGCTCCTTGTCCTTCGCCGCCGCGGCGCGCAGATCCGTCAGGAGCTTCTGGTACTCCTCTTCGCTGCCGAGCTGGTTGCGCTGCTGCTCCGCCATGGCCTCGGGATTTCCGCCGAGCACGATGTCCGTGCCGCGGCCCGCCATGTTCGTTGCGATCGTGACCGCGCCCGGCCGGCCGGCCTGCGCGACGATCTCGGCTTCTTTCTCGTGGAACTTCGCGTTCAAGACGACGTGCGGCACCTTGCGGGTCTTCAGGAGATTCGAGAGCCGCTCGGATTTCTCGATCGATACCGTGCCGACTAAGACCGGCTGTCCGCGCTCGCGCAGCGCCACGATCTCGTCGGCCACCGCTTCGTATTTTTCGGGCTCGGAGGCATACACGACGTCCTGATGGTCGGCGCGGATCATCGGTTGGTTCGTCGGGATGACGACGACGTCGAGCTTGTAGATCTGGTGGAACTCGGAGGCCTCCGTATCGGCCGTTCCGGTCATACCGGCGAGCTTCTCGTAGAGGCGGAAGTAGTTCTGGAGAGTGATCGTCGCGAGCGTCTGGTTCTCCCGCTCGATCTTGACGTTTTCCTTCGCCTCGACCGCCTGGTGGAGCCCGTCGGACCACCGGCGGCCCGGCAGCACGCGGCCGGTGAACTCGTCGACGATCAGCACCTGGCCGTCGCGCACCATGTAATCGACGTCCCGCTTGTACAGCGCGTGGGCACGCAGAGCCTGTTCGATGCCGTGCAGGAGCTCGATGTTCTGGAGCTCGTACAGGTTTTCGACGCGGATGAGCTTCTCGGCCTTGCCGACGCCCTCTTCGGTCAGAACGGCGGTCCGGGATTTCTCGTCCACCAGGTAGTCGCCGGTCGTCGTCTTGTTGCCGTGCTTGTCGGTCTCTTCTTTGCCGACGACGAGACTCGGGATCACGCGGTTGCACTTGTAGTAGATGTCGGTGTTCTCTTCGGAGGGGCCCGAGATGATCAGCGGTGTCCGGGCTTCGTCTACGAGGATCGAGTCGACTTCGTCCACGATCGCGAAGACATGCTCGCGCTGGACCATGGCCTCGATCTCGAATTTCATGTTGTCGCGCAGGTAGTCGAAACCGAACTCGTTGTTGGTCCCGTAGGTCACGTCGGCGGCGTAGGCCTCGCGGCGCTCGACCGGGCGCAGGTTGATCAGGCGCTCATCGGTGGTTGGGTAGCCCGGCTCAAAGACGTAGCTCGAGTCGTGGGTGATCATCCCCAGGCTGACCCCCAGGAAGTGGAAGATCGGGCCCATCCACTGCGGGTCGCGCCGGGCGAGGTAGTCGTTGGGGGTGACCACGTGGACGCCCCGGCCGGACAATGAGTTGAGGACGGCGGCCAACGGGGCGACCAGGGTCTTGCCCTCGCCGGTGCGCATCTCGGCGATCTTGCCCTGGTGGAGGACGAACCCGCCGATCAGCTGGACGTCGAAGTGGCGCATCCCCAGGGTCCGCTTCATTGCCTCGCGGATCATCGCGAAGACCTCGGGCACGGCCTCCTCGAGGGCCGCGCTGATCCGGTCCGCCTCGCGCTTGCGGCGAGCCTTGGCCAGCTCGCTGCGCCGCTCGCGCTCGGGGTGGTTGAGCTCGTCATCGCCCGGCTCGTCGGGCTCGGCCACCGTCCGGATCTCTTCCCGGAGCGTGTCGAAGCGCGCCCGGATTTCCGCGTCGGACAACGCCTCGAACTCGGGTTCGAGTGCGTTGGCCTCGTCGATCAGGGGCTGGATGCGCCGGATTTCCCGATCGTTGGAGTCAACGAACCGGTTGAGAAAGCCAAGAACCATGGGCCCAGAGTATAGGCGAGGAGCTCACAGGCCCCTGCCGGCTACTTCCAGAAGCCCGTCCCGTAGCCGGCAATCAGGAGCACGAAGGTCAGCCCGGCCAGGGCAACCCAGAACACGACCGACATGGCCGTGGACGTGGGGTTCATCTCGACGTTGGCCAGCTTGGGCAGCCGGCCGTCGCGGAGGGCCGATCCCCAGCGCGGGGAACGCAGCTGGGTTCGCCAGTCGTCGGGCTGGACCGTGCGTCGCTCGAGGCCGCCCTTGCCGTCCGGCCGGTGAAGCTGCAGGCTCATGCGTCTCCCTGTGGTCCGTCCTGGGCCGGAGCGTCGTCCGGCGCCGGTTCATCGCTCAGGTCGAGTGTGCGCTCCGTGCCGTCATCCCACATCAGCATCTGCTGGGTGAGGGCCACGTCGCTGCTGAACAGGGCGCCAACCGATTCGCCCCGGTGGATCCGCCGGATGGCCTCACCGATGAGCGGCGCAATCGAGAAGGTCTTGATCTTGGAGATGCGCTTGGCCGGGGGCAGCGGGATCGAGTCGGTCAGGATGATCTCCTTGATGCTCGACGCCCGGATGCGCTCGATCGCCGGTTCGGACAGCACCCCATGAGTGGCGGCCGCGTAGATCTCCTGGACGCCTTCGCGCTCGAGGGCCCGGACGATCTCGATCAGCGTCCCACCCGTGTCGATCTCGTCATCGACGATGATCGCGCGCTTGCCCCGGACCTCGCCGATGACGTTCATCAGCTCGGCCCGATCCAGGTTGCCCACCCGGCGCTTCTCGATGATGGCCAGGGGCGCGTCGATCAGCTCGGCGAACGTCCGGGCGCGCTTGGCAAAGCCCAGGTCGGTGACCACGACCAGGTCCTCGAGGTGCTTCGTCCGGAAGTAGTTGCTCAGGATGTGAACAGCGGTCAGCTCGTCCACGGGGATGTTGAAGAAGCCCTGGATCTGGCCCTGGTGGAGATCCAGGGTGAGGACCCGGTCGGCCCCGGCCACGGTGATCATGTCGGCAATCAGGCGGGCCGTAATCGGTACCCGCGGTTGGTCCTTCTTGTCCGACCGGCCATAGGCGTAGAACGGAACCACCGCCGTGATCCGGCCGGCACTCGCTCGCTTGAACGCATCGATCAGGATCAGCAGCTCCATGATCGACTGGTTGACCGGGTGCGAGGTGGGCTGGATCAGGAAGACGTCCTTCTCGCGGACGTTGTCCAGGATCTTGACGAAGATGTTCTCGTTGGCGAACTGGAAGACCTCGGCCTTGCCCAGCTCCACGTCCAGGTAGCGGCAGATCTTGCGGGCCAGGTCCGGGTTGGCGTTGCCCGTGTAGATATCGAAGTGATCCGAGTACACGGGAGGCTCTCCTCCGCCGAGAATCGTCACCGGACCTGAGGTCAGGACGCTGGTGTGCCAGTCGGTGGCGTGCCGGCCGGTTCGTCATTGTCGTCGAGACCATCGTCGTCCGCCAGCCCCTCGCGGAAGGCCGCGATCGCAACCACCCGGTCGCCCTCCGCCAGGCGCATCACGATGACCCCCCGGGCGGCACTGCTGTAGCGATTGATGCTGTTGGTCTCGGTCCGGATGACCTGGCCGCCGGAGCTGATCAGGAACAGCTCCTCGTCCTGTTCGGTCACCTGCTGGACCGCCGCCACGTTGCCCGTCTTGCGCCCTTCTAGCGAGATCAGGCCAACGCCCTGCCCGCCGCGATGCTTGACCCGGAACTCGGTCAGGGGCACCCGCTTGCCGTAACCCGTCTCGGTCAGGACCAGCAGGTCGGCGTCAGGTTGGACGACGCTCATCGAGATGACCTC
>JBBROA010000038.1:0-30566 GCA_038229875.1 Thermoanaerobaculia bacterium
AGCTCTCGACTCTGTGGGGTCGTCTTTGCTTTGCTATGCAGGTTCATCCGGGCCTCCTCGTTGGTTCGCTGCCGGCTTCCACCAACAGCTTCCCACCGCTGCGCCCGGGTGAACAACCTCTTGAGCCTTTACACCTAGGTGCCGCCCTCGAGCGCGGCGAGGAGCGCATCGCCGTAGGCTTCCAGCTTCGCCGGACCGATCCCGGAGATCTCTCCCAGGCGGGAGAGCGTCCTCGGACGGACGCTCGCGATCGCGAGCAGGGTCCGGTCGTGCAGGACGACGTAGGCCGGGACCCCTCGGCGGCCCGCTTCCTCCCGCCGCCAGGAGCGGAGCCGGTCGACGACCGCCTCCTCCGGCGGCGCGCCCGGAGAAGCGCTCGCGTCCGCTGTCGGCGCGCCCTTTCTCCGGCGCGGCGATTTCGGCGAGGGCGAGGACGGCAGCGTCAGCTCGACCGACGTCGCGCGACCCGCCATGACCTCGCGCCCGAGCCTCGTCAGCGAGAGGGTCCGGTAGACGTCGTCGGACGCGCGGAGAAGCTCGGCGCCCGCCGCGGCGTCCACCCACGCTTCGACCGTTCTCGCCGGGAGGTCGGCGAGAATCCCGGTCGTCGAGAGCCCGGCGAGAGACTCGGGCAGGTCCTCGAGGCGGCCGATCAACATCGCCGCGATCTTCCTCTTGCCCCAGCGCTCTCCGGCCCGCGCGATTCCCGAGAGCACCTTCCGGAGCAGGAGAAGGTCTCCGTCGCCAAGCGGCGAGCGGCGCGCGCAGTTGCCGCAGAAGCCGCAGCGCGAGGGAGCGTTCTGCTCGCCGAAATAACGGAGGAGGGTCGCGCGGAGGCACCCGGTCGCGTCGGCGTAGCCGATCATCCGGCGGAGCTTCGCGCGGTCGAGCTCGCGCTTCCTCTCGCGCTGCTCCGGGTCCGGCGGCGCGTGCCTCGTCCTCGAATCGAGCTCCGCGTCGTCGCGCTCGATGAAGAACTCGCGCGTCCGCACATCGACGTAGTTCCACAACAGGGTCGCGTCGGCGCGGCGGCCGTCCCGCCCTCCGCGGCCGATCTCCTGGTAATAGGCCTCGAGCGAACCGGGGATCTCGAAGTGCACGACCGCGTCCACGTCCGGCCGGTCGATGCCCATCCCGAAGGCGTTCGTGGCGCAGACGGCGGGGAGCTCGCCGCGGGCAAACGCGTCCTGCACCCGCGTCCGCTCCGCCTCGTCGAGGCCCGCGTGGTACGGCTCGGCGGGCAGTCCAACGGACCGCAACGACGTGGCGGCACGCTCCGCGCTCTTGCGAGTGGCGGTGTAGACGAGCGCGCGCCGGTTTCCGACGAGGTCGGGCAGAAGGCGGCACTTCTCGATCTCTCCCGACACGCGTCGCACGTCGAGGAAGAGATTCGGCCGGTCGAACCCCGCGACGAAAACCGCGGGGTCGCGGAGCCCGAGCAGGGTGACGATGTCGGCGCGCACTTCCGGCGTCGCGGTCGCGGTGAACGCGGCGATCGGAGGGCGGCCCGTCCCCGCCCCCGCGCGGCGGCAGCTTACGGCCGCTCCCTGGAGGACCCGGTAGTCGGGCCGGAAGTCGTGCCCCCACTCGGAAACGCAGTGCGCCTCGTCCACGGCGAAGAGCGCGATCGGGATCTCGGCGACCAGGTCCCGGAAGGACTGCGACGCGAAGCGCTCCGGGGCCACGTAGAGAAGATCGAGAGCTCCCGCGCGAGCGGCGCGCAGCGCGTCGCTCCGTTCGGACGAGCTGCGGCCGGAATGGATCGCCGCCGCGCGGATCCCGCGGCGCACGAGCTCGTCCACCTGATCCTTCATCAGCGAAATGAGCGGCGACACGACGAGCGTCGTGCCCTGGAGAAGAATCGCGGGTAGTTGATAGCCGATCGACTTGCCCGACCCGGTCGGCATCACGGCCAGGACGTCGCGGCCCGCGAGCACGGCGCGCACGACGTCCTCCTGGCCCGCCCGAAACGCGGCGTGCCTGAAGTGGCGCTGGAGGGCGGGGCCGGGCTCGGACGACGACTCCACGGAAATGAAGCTCTCCGGCATCCTGTTATCGTTCATTCACCCCGTTTGCCGCGGTTTCGCGAACGAGAAAGAATAAGAATGGAAGACACGATGACTCTCGCCCCTAAAGATACCTCCGCGCTCAACCGGCGGGCGGACCGGCGCGCGCTCGCGATCGTCGCGCACGTCGACCATGGAAAGACGACGCTCGTCGACGCGCTGCTGAACCAGTGCGGCACGTTCCGCGCGGGCCAGCACGTGGCCGAGCTCGTCATGGACTCGGGCGAGCTCGAAAAAGAGCGCGGCATCACGATCCTCGCGAAGAACACCGCGGTCAAATACCGCGACACGATCATCAACATCGTCGACACGCCGGGCCATAGAGACTTCGGCTCCGAGGTCGAGCGCATCCTGACGATGGTCGAGGGCGTGCTGCTCTTAGTCGACGCGTCGGAAGGACCGCTCCCGCAGACCCGCTTCGTGCTGAAGAAGGCGCTCGAGGGCGACAAGCGGCCGATCGTCCTGATCAACAAGATCGACCGCTCGGACGCTCGCACCATGGAGGTCGAGGCCGAGATCCATGATCTTTTTCTCTCGCTCGCCACCGAGGATCACCATCTCGACTTCGAGGTCCTCTACGGGTCCGGCCGGATCGGCTTCGCCTCGAAAGATCCAAACGCCACCTCCGGCGACTTGAAGCCGCTTCTCGACAGCATCCTCGACCACATCCCCGCGCCGGTCATCGGGGACTCTCCCTTCAAGATGATTGTCGCGAACACGGACTACTCCGATTACCTCGGCCGGCTCGCGATCGGCCGGATCCACTCGGGGAGCCTTTCGCACGCCATCGACCTCGCGGCGGTGAGGCCGGACGGCACGATCGTCGAAAAGGGAAAAGCCGGCAAGATCTATCTCTTCGAAGGGATCACGCGCGTCGAGGTGACGGACGCCTCGGCCGGCGACATCTGCATGATCTCGGGCTTTCCGGACATCGAGATCGGCCACACCATCCTCGATCTGTCGGACCCCGAGCCGCTGCCGGGTATCCGCGTGGACGAGCCCACGCTCTCGATGGAGTTCCGGATCAACGACTCGCCCATGTCGGGACAGTCAGGAAAGTACGTCACCAGCCGGAACCTCCTGGAGCGCCTGGAGAAGGAGCTCGAGCGCAACGTCGGCCTCCGCATGGAGCCGACCGGCTCGCCGGACGCCTTTCTGGTGCTCGGCCGCGGAGAGCTGTCGCTCGCGATCCTCGCCGAAACGATGCGGCGGGAGAGCTACGAGTTCTCACTCGGCCGCCCGCAGGTCATTTTCCGGCGCGACGAAAACGGGCAGCTGCAGGAGCCGTACGAAGAGCTCGTCATCGACTGCGCCGACGAGTTCACGGGCTCGGTGATCGCGGCCGTCGGCGAGCGCCGCGGCGAGCTCAAGCACCTCGGCCGCCACGGCGACCGCACGCGCATCGAGTTTACGATCCCGTCGCGCGGCCTGCTCGGCTTCCGTCTGGAGTTTCTGACGCTGACCAAAGGCACCGGTCTCCTGAACCACCTCTTCGACCAGTACGGGCCGCACAAGGGCCCCCTGCCGAACCGATCCAAGGGGGCCATGGTCGCCAAGGAAGGCGGCGACGTGACCGCGTACGCGCTCGACCGGCTCGGGGACCGCGGGACGTTCTTCGTCAAGCCGATGGACAAGGTGTACGCGGGGCAGATCGTCGGCGAGCAGGTCAAAGAAGGCGAAATGGTCATTCAGCCGTGCGAAAAGAAGCACCTGACCAACATGCGCGCCTCGACCTCGGACATGGCGATCAAGCTCACCCAGCCGAGAGAGCTGAACATCGAACAGGCAATCGAGTGGATCAACGACGACGAGCTTGTCGAGGTCACCCCCTCGTCGATTCGCGTGCGCAAGCGGATCCTCGATCACAGCAAGCGGAAGACCGCGCATAACAAGTCGACTGTTTAGGCGCCGGGCGATGGCGCGGGGTCGACCTGACCGCTGACGCCGAGGCTCTCAACGATCTCCCGCATTTCCCGCATCTCTCGCTGCAGGGCGGCGCGCTCGGCCATCAGGCGGCGCAGAGCGGCTCGGTGGAAGACTCCGAACGCGAGCGCTCGGGCGCGGCCGGCGAGCGTCTCGAGCGACTCCGACGCGCGCAGCGCGGCCCACCCGCAGAAGGGGACCGCGACGAGAGCGCCTGCCGCAGCGGCCGGGCCCGCGAATCGCCAGGCTGCGGCCCCGCAGAGAGCCCAGGTGAGCGGAAAGAGGAGCATCGAGGACGCGACTTTCACGGTCGCGAGCACGTCCTCGCCGCTCGCGACGAGCCTGCGGGCGAGCATTCCCGAAAGGCGATAGGCGGGATAGTGAAGGAGAACGCCGGCGGCCGCGAACGGCAGGAGAGCCAGCGAGGCGAGATTTTCCGCGAGAAGCTTCGCGACTCCGCGCGCCCCGAGAGCTTCGGCAGTGAGGTCTTCGAGCGAGAGGCGGGCCTGCCTCCGGCGCGCCTCGAATCGGCGGATCCGCTCCCGCATGGCCGCGAGCCGCGCCGGATCGTCCTCTGAGAGGGTCCGGTAGGCCGCTGCGAATCGCTGGCGCCGCGAGAGCTCGTCCGTCAGATTCGAGCGCGCCGTTTCGGTCCCGAAGATTCGTTCCGCCCGGCGGATGAGATCCATCGTCTCCAGCGCGTCCGCCTGCAGCGTGAGCGCCTCGAGCGCTCGAAAGATCCGCCCGGTCAACGCATGCACCTGATCCCGATCCGGCTCTCCCGCGATGTCCCCGTCTGCCGGCTCGACCGCGAGCGGCTCCCCGAACGCGAGGAGGGCCGAGCTGCGGAACTTGTTCTTCCACGTGTAGTAGAGGCCCGCCGGTACGACCGAGATCGGGGCGCCCGTCGAGGAGGCCGTGCCGATCGCGATGCGAGAGGCGCCGGACTTTAAGGGCGCAAGCCGCGGGGCGTCATGGGAGATGCCTTCGGGGAAGAGCGCCAGGGTCCCGCCCGCCGCCAGCAGCCGCGCGGCGCTTTCGAAGGTCTCGCGGTTGTGAACGAGATTGTCGGCCCCGTCCTGCGCGCGATGGACCGGGATCGATCGGAACAGCCGCACGAGCGAGCCGACCACCGGCATCCGGAAGAGCGGCGCCTTCGCGAGAAAGGAAACGGGACGGGGCGAATAGCAGAGGAGCAGGACCGGGTCGACCAGAGCATTCGGATGATTCACCACGAAGATGACCGGCCCGGCCGCCGGAACGCGCGCGGCCCCTTCGACCTCGATGCGGCGGAAGAAGATCCGCAGGGCGCGCGCGAAGACCGCGCGGAGGAGGGCCCTCACCCGGCCGGGCGGATGACGGTCTCCCGCTGCCTCGCGGCGTAGAGCCAGATCGCGCCCGCCACGGCGACCGCCACCGGCACCACCACGAACGCCCTCTGCAGGCTGCCGGTCGCGTCCGAGATCCACCCCATGATGGGCGGCGAGGGGACATCCCCGAACAGATGAATGGCGAGAATCGACAGGGCGACCGCCGTGGCGCGATCTCCTGGAGACACCACGTTCACGACGACCGAGTTGATCGGGCCCGTGGACGCGAAGAGGAGGAGCTCCGCCATCACGATGCCGGCCATCGGAAGCGCGCGTCCCGGCGCGAAGAACGCGACCGCGGCTGCGGGCGCGGCCGCGAGCGCCGTCCAGCCCGAGAGCTTCAGATACGCCTGAGGGTCGCGCCGAAGGAGGCGGTCACCCAGCCAGCCGCCCGCGAACGTCCCGACGAATCCCGTCGCGACGACGATGGCTCCGAACTGGACGGTCGCCGCGCTCTTCGGCAGACCGCGCACCCGCTCCAGAAAAGAGGGGGTCCAGGCGGCGACGCCTCCGAGGCCGAAGGTGTACGCCGCATACCCGGCGACCGTCAGGCGATACGCCGGATTCGAGAAGAGGCGTTTGTACGCGGCGCGGGCGCCCGGATCGACCGGAGCGGCTTGATCGGGCTCGTCCTGCGACCCGCGCGGCGGGTCCCGCAGAAGGAGACAGAGCAGCGCGAGCAGCAATCCCGGTCCCCCTGCGACGAAGAACGCGGCGCGCCAGCCGAAGTGCTGGTCGATGAGGCCGCCGAGCACGTACCCGAGCGCCGAGCCGACCGGGATCGCCGCGAAGAACACCGCGAACACGAATCCGCGGCGCTCCTTCGGAAAGGAATCGGCGAGGAGGGCGGGCGCGATCGTCCCATACGCCGCCTCGCCGATCCCGACGGACGCGCGGGCGGCAAACAGCCCCGTAAAAGACCGCGCGAATCCGCCGAGCGCCGTCGAGAGGCTCCAGATCGCGACACCCGCCGCGAGGAGCCGTGGCCGGGACGCGCGATCGCCGAGCCTCCCGAAAAGGGGCGACGTCAGCATGTACACCACGAGAAACGCGGTGAAGAGTGCGCCGAGCTGCTTGTCCGAGAGGTGAAGCTCCGAGGCCTTCAGGCTCTCGAAAAGCGAGGCGAGAACGTAACGGTCGAGGTAATTGAAGAGATTCAGCAGGGTCAGGATGACGAGCGCGCTCCGCGCCCCCGGCAGCCGGCCCTTCATCCGGGCGGCGGCTCCCCGCGTTCGCGGCGGAGCGCGGGGTTGTCGACGTCGATCGAGCAGGGGAGAGACGTGGCGAAGGCGAAGCCGATTTTTTCGTAGAACCCCTTCGCGGTGCTGCGGCTGTCGAGGTGGATGCGCGCGAGCCCCTGACCGGCGCTCTCGAACGCGAGCCACGCGACCAGCGCCCGTCCGTATCCCTTGCCCCGGTCTTCGGCGTGCGTGACGAGGTCATCAACGAAGAGATGCTCCCCGCGCGCCAGAGTGTGGGTGCGGCGTACGCCCGCGAGGGACACGAGCCGGTCGCCTTCGCCTTCGAACGCGCCGTAGAGCCGGTAGCCCTCGATCTGCTGGCGGCGGACTTCCGCGAGAAACGTCTCTTTACGGATCCGATCCCGGAGCGCCGACATCAAAGGAAAACCCGCGTGGATGTCCGAGTCGCTGGCGAGCTCTCGAAAGTTCATCGTCTCAGTCCGGAAGTTCGCAGATCCGCCGCTTTCATGTTCGCCTCTCGACCATGAATGGAGCCGCCGCGCCCCCGGGAACCTAGAACCGCCGGCGCATGAAGAGGAATCCAATCGAAGCGAGCGCGATGCCGAAGATCGCGAGCCCCGGAAAGGAAACCGTCGGAACGGGAGATGCGGGCGCCGCCCCCCCGGGTCCGGGCGTCGAGGCGACGGTGCTCGTCGGGGGGGGAACCGTCGGGGTCGAGGTCGCGACGGCGGTCGTGGTTGTGGTCGAGGTCGGGGTGGGTGTCGAGGTCGAGGTAGGCGTCGAGGTCGAGGTGACCGTTGCCGTGCTCGTCGGAGTGGGTGTGGGGGTGAAAGCGACCCCTGCGAAGGCGGGGGACGCGAGACCGAGGAGGACGGCCACGGCGATCGTCGTCATCGAAACCCTCGCGACGCGCCCGGGAGAGAGCAGTCGAATCATGAGACCTCCTGAAAAGAGGCGACTCGTTTGATTGTGCGGAGACGGACGACGCGATGATAGCGCGAACGTCCGCCCGCGCGTCCCGCGTCAAGCGCGCGGAGCCACCCAGGTCGCGCGGTTCTCCGGTCCCTCCCAGACCGTGACGTCTGCCACGCGCGACCAGCCGAGCGCTCCGGATCCCTCCAGGCGCTCCGCGAAGTGACGGGCCAGGTTTTCGGCGGAGGTGTTGCGCCCGATGAAGGCGGGGTGTTCGTTCAGATACGAGTAGTCGAGCTCCTTCGCGATCGACTCCAGCGCGCGACGCGCGGCCACGAAGTCGACGGCGAGGTCATGCTGCTGCAGCTTCTCCGCCTCGAGCACGGCGTCCACGCGGTAGGAGTGTCCGTGCAGGGGCTCGGAGCCGCCGACGTAGTCGATGAGATTGTGCGCAGCCTCGAAGGTGGCCGAGACGGTGATGCGGTAGGACATGAGTTGAGGTTCAGGTTGAGCGTTAGCGTCGAGCGTCTATCCCAAGACCGTGGCCTCGCGGGTCACCGATAGCGTTGCCTGGTCTTCGGGCGCGATCGCCAGAAGTTTCTCGAGGACCTTCTTCGGCGTCGTCGTCTCTCCGGCCGTCTGGTCGAGATTCACTTCGAAGAGGAGCCGCGAGCCCGCGGGACCGGTCTCGAGGGAGAGCGCGCGCAGCGCCGGGACGGACTCGCTCCATCCGTTCGCCACAGCATCTCCCGCGCGGGCGACCTGCTCGTTCGAGGCGAGCCGCACCGCGTACTTCGCGCCCTTGACGGAGCGCGAGAGCGCGCGCTCCGCGGGACCGAGCTCCCGGACTTCGAGGACGCCGATACCGGGTGGCAGCTTCTCCTGGATCTGCCGGGCCGCGTCTTCCGGGAACGCGCCGACGGCTTCGAGATCGAAGACCTCGTGGCGGCTCTCGAGCCCGAGCGGGAGCGCCGGGCCCATCGACAGCTTCATGTGCGGGTTGAATCCCTCGCTGTACCGGGCGGGGAGTCCGGCGGCGCGGATCGCGCGCTCGAACACGTCCATCGTGTTCCGGTGCGAGAGAAAGCGGGCGTCTCCCGTCTTGTCGAACGAGATGCGGTACCGGCGCGGCGTTCCCGTGAAAACACGCGGCCCGCGGGCAGCCGACGGGAGATCGGGAAGCGCCTTCTGCCGGTACGCGGCGCCTTTCGCCACGTCGCGGTAGGACGCCGGGTCAGAGGCTCGCGCGGAGTCCAACGCCGCGGGCAGCCGCCCGGCCATCGCGGTCGCGAGCACCGTGTCTTCGCCATTTCCGGGGACGCCGCACGCGTAGCAGTGACCCCACTTGCAGTCCTCGGTGCGCATCTCCTTCTTCGCCTTGATGAGCTCGATCTGCAGAAAGCGCTTGCGGATCGAAACGTCGAGGACGTCCCACGGGAGGATCTCGTCGAGATCGTACGCGCGGAGATACGCCTCCTTCGGGATGCCTTCCGTTTCGAAGGCCTTCATACAGAGGTCATAGCGGAAGTGCTCGCTCCATCCGTCGAAGCGCACGCCGGAGGTCCACGCGGTGTGCAGGACCCGGCCCATGCGCCGGTCGCCCCGCGACAGGACGCACTCGATCTCCGCCTCGCGCGGCTCGTGCCACTTGATCTTCGCGCCGCGCACGTTCCGGAAGCGGTCTTTCAAATACGCGAGCTTGCGCTCGAGGATGTCGACGCCGTCAAACGGCGCCCACTGGAACGGCGTCCAGGACTTCGGGACGAAGGAGCCGATCGAGACGTTCACTTCCTTGCGGCCGTGCCGATGGCCCTGCTTCAGGATGTCCCGGACCAGGGTGACCAGCTCATCGAGATCCGGCGAGGTCTCGGTCGGCAGCCCGATCATCGTGTACACCTTGATCAGGTCCCAGCCGCGCGAAAACGCGAAATCCGCCGCCTGCACCATGTCGGCGTTCGTGAACGTCTTGTTGATCACGCGGCGCAGCCGATCGGAGCCGGTTTCCGGTGCGAACGTGAATCCGGACTTGCGCACCTCGGAGACCGCGTCGGCGAGCCCGACGGAGAACGCCTCGGCGCGCAGCGACGGGAGCGAGATCGACACGCGCCGGTCCGAGAGCTGGGGCGCCAGGCACTTCACGAGCGGCTCGATCTGGGAGTAGTCCGCGGTCGAAAGCGAAAGCAGCCCGACCTCGCTCCACCCCGACTCGGCGATGAACTTCGTCGTCATCGCGGCGACGTCGTCCGGGTCGAGCTCGCGGACCGGGCGGTACCAGTACCCGGCCTGGCAGAACCGGCACCCCTGAGTGCAGCCGCGCATGACTTCCAACCCGAGCCGGTCCTGCACGATCTCGACGGACGGCACCATCGGCTTGTCCGGGTAGTACTCGGGCTTCAGGACGGGGACCCAGGTCCGCTTCGGGGTCTCCGGCGCGCGCGGGTCGTTGCGGGTGATCGCGGAGATGCGCCCGTCGTCGGAGTACGAGACGTCATAGAACGACGGGACGTAGATGCCTTCGATCTGCGAGAGCCGCGCGAGGAGGTCCCGGCGGTGCAGTCCCGCGTCGCGCGCCTCACGGTAGGCGTCGAGGAAACGGAGCAGCGCTTCTTCCGCGTCGCCGATCAGGAACGCGTCGAAGAAGTCGGCGATGGGCTCGGGGTTGGCGGTGCAGGGCCCGCCGCCGAGCACGAGAGGGTCGGAGTGCCGGCGGTCGCGCTGCCAGACCGGGACGCCGGCGAGGTCGAGCATGTTCAGGATGTTCGAGTAGTTGACCTCCGCCTGGAGCGAGAAGCCGAGCACGTCGAAGTCCGCCGCGGGGGCGAAGGACTCGGTCGAGAACAGCGGGATGCCGTTCGACCGCATCTTCGCCTCGAGGTCCGTCCACGGCGCGTAGACGCGCTCGCAGGCGAGCTCCGGACGACGGTTGACGAGCTCGTACAGGATCTTTAATCCCGTGTGGCTCATCCCGATCTCGTACGTGTCGGGAAACGCGAGCGCGAGCGTCACCGCCGCCGATGAGAGGTCCTTGCGGATGACGTTGCGCTCGATACCGATGTACCGGCCCGGCCTTTCCACCGTCGGGAGGATCGGGTCGAGAAGGGGGCGCAGGGAGGCGTACTTCATGGAACCGCGCATTATACGGGCCTTTCGCGGCCCTCGGCGGGTGTCAGAGGTACTTGAAGCCGGTCCCCGTGTTGAAGAGAACGATGCGCGCGTCGGGATCGAGACCGCCCGAATCGCGAAGCGCCTTCGCAGCCGCCCAGACCGCGCCGCCTTCCGGCGCGACGAAGAGGCCCTCGCAGGCGCCAATCTCATCGCTCGAGCGCCGCATGGCCTCGTCGTCCACCGCGATCGCGGTGCCGCCCGACGCCCGGACCGCCGAGAGGATGAGATCGTCCGCGTAGGCCTTCGGAACGCGCAGGCCTGACGCGTAGGTCGATGCGTTTTCCCACTTCTCCGAGACAAGTCGCCCCTGCTCGAACGCGCGCACGATCGGCGCGCAGCCCGCCGCCTGCACCGAGAACATCCGGGGCCGGCGCTTGCCGATCCAGCCGAGCGCCTCCATCTCCTCGAACGCCTTCCACATCCCTATCAGGCCGGTGCCGCCCCCGGTCGGGTAGAGCACCGCGTCCGGGAGCTCCCAGCCGAAGTCTTCCGCGAGCTCGTATCCCATCGTCTTCTTCCCCTCGACTCGGTACGGCTCCTTGAGCGTCGACACGTCGTGCCAGCCCTCGACCGGCGAGCGCTCGGCTACGATCTTCCCGCATGCGTCGATGAGGCCGTCGACCATCGTGACGATCGCGCCGTATCGCTCGCACTCGACGCGGAACACCGGCGGCGTGTCCGCGGGCATGAAGACGTGGCAGGCGAGTCCGGCGCGGGCGGCGTAGGCGGCCGCGGCGCCGCCGGCATTTCCGGCCGTGGGCACGGCGATCGCCGCGTGGCCGAGCTCCTTCGCGCGCGACACCGCTGCCGAAAGCCCGCGCGCCTTGAACGACCCGGAAGGATTGTTTCCTTCGTCCTTGATCCAGAGGTCCGTGAATCCACCGGCTGCGGAAAGCCTCGGCGCGGAAAGCAGCGGGGTTCCACCTTCGCCGAGCGAAACGACGTTCGCCGGATTCTCGACGGGCATCATCTCGTTCCATCGCCACATCGATCTCGCGCGTCCCACGGTCGCCTCGCGGTCGAGCGGCGGAGGCGCGTAGCGCGCGAACAGCGGCCCGCGGCATCGGGGGCAGAGGTTCGCGCCGTCGTTCTTCGGCAGACGCTCCGAGCAGCGTGTGCACTCGAGGTGCGAAAACGAAGAGAAAGCGGCGCTCACGGCGCGCAGGCTATCAGCGCGGCAGCACGTTAGCCCGAGAGCGGGAGCAGAGTGAGTTCGCGGCGGGAAAAATACGCCCGGAGGACGGCGCATTCGCGGAGGTCGTGAGCGAGAACATTATAACAGCACCGATCCCCTTTCTTCGCCTTGACGCTTCCGAGAACTGGAAGCGATAATCGCCGCGGCCATGGAATTGAACGACCACCTCCGCCAGATGCTGAAGGAGCTCGGGCAGGCGATCAACGAGTCGATCTCCGGCTCGGATCGCGTGCACGAATCCATTCAGCGCATCCGCGACGAAGGCTACAACCTGTACATGGTCCTCGACGCGAAGGTCGGCGTGAACAAGCGCGAGCCCCGCGGCGGCGGCGGACGGCGCCGTCTCGTCACCTCCGGCAAGGAACCGGATGAGACCCTCGTCGAAGAGCGCGCCGCGTTCCGGATCAACGTCAAGGATCTCCGTCTCTTGAAATCCCTGGGCATCGACCCGACCCGCAAAGTCCGGTCGCGCCGCCCCGTCCGCCGCCGCGTCGCGCCTGCCCGCCGCCCCGTTCGCTCCCGGAGCGACTAGACGTTAGTCGGGAAGGTCTCGCGCGAGCGCCGCGTTCTCCACGACGCCCGCGCCCGATCCGGCCGGGATGACGGTTGCCGACACTTTTTATGACGCATTCCTTCGATCCGCTCGGCGCGACCGCTTCCGACTGGGAGCGGCAGGCGGAGTCCTGGTCGCTGCCGCGCTACCGCGGCCGACAGATCTTCGAAGGGCTGCACGGCAGGGGGTACCGCGACTACGGGCGGATGCGGGAGCTCCCTGCGGGCCTCCGCGAACGGCTGGCGCGAGAAGCGCCGCTCGCCCTTCCGGAGATCGCCCGGCGCGAGGTCTCTTCCGACGGCAGCGTGAAGTACGGGCTGCGCCTCGCCGACGGGGCGTTGATCGAGGCGGTGTTCATGCCGGGGACCCGTTCGTTCTCCGAGGTCAACGAGTTCGAGGACGCGCGGGCCAATCCGGCCGTCATGCCCGACCCGCAGCGCTCGTCGCCCGGCGCCGCGGGCGCACCGCTCGCGAAGTTCACCGTCTGCCTTTCGTCTCAGACCGGCTGCGCCGTCGACTGCGTGTTCTGCGTGACGGGCCGGCTCGGCGCGGGGCGCAACCTGACCGCGGGAGAGATCCTCGGTCAACTCTACGCGGTCCTCGACGACCGCGGCCGGACGATCGAAGGGCTGCGCGTCGTCTTCATGGGAATGGGGGAGCCCTTCTTAAACACCGACGGCGTTTCGGGAGCGCTCGACGTCCTGTTCGAGAAAGTGTCGCCGCGGCGGGTCACGGTCTCGACGTCCGGCATCACACCCGCTTTCCCCCGGTTCGCCGGCCGCGAGCGCCGCCCGAACCTCGCGGTGTCGATCAACGCGGCGGACCCGGAGACCCGCGGACGGCTCATGCCGATCACGCGTACGTATCCGCTGGAGGGCGTCGTCGCCGCGATGCGCGCCTGGCCGCTCGAATCGCATCGGCGGATGACCGCTGAGTACGTCCTGATCGCCGGCGTGAACGACTCGCCCGAGGAAGCCGGCGGTCTTGCGCGCCTGCTCGCGGGCTTGCGCGTGAAGGTGAATGTCATCCCGCTGAACGAGGATCCGGTGTATCTGGCCGGCTGGAAGAGGCCTTCTGAAGACACGATCGACCGGTTCGCGGCGAGGCTCTCCGGAGCCGGAATCCCGGTGACCGTCCGGCGCAGCCGCGGCCCCGACGCGCAGGCAGCCTGCGGGCAGTTGAAGGGCCGAACCGAGGATCCGCGCCGCGCCCGCACGGGCGTGCGTTAGCCCTGTTCCACGCCGCGCCGCGCGTCGTCGAGCGGCCCCGGCGCGAGTCCAGGGTCTAAGATGAAAGCATGACTTCGGACCCGGTCGGAACGGGTATCAGCGCCATCGACGAGGTCGCGCGGCTGCGCGAAGAGCTTCGCGCCGAGCGCGCGCTTCGCCGGACGCTCGAGGCCTCGCACGGCGCGCTCCAGGCGGCATTTTCGGGGCTCGAGGGGGGCGTCCTGCTTCTCGACGCCGACCGCGTTCTCTTCGCCAATCCCGCCGTGGCCGCGGCGTTCGACATTCCGGCCGAGCGGCTGCAGAGGATGACGCGCGAGCAGTTCGTCCGGGACCTGCGACGGTCCTCCAACGAGCCGCCCGATTTTCTGGACCGGAGCACCCGGGACTCCCAGGCAGCGGTCGAAGAGGCGCGGGGCGAGTTCGAGATCCAGTTTCCGCAGTGGAGGTCTCTCCGGTGGGTGAGCCGGCCCGTCCGGCTTCCCAGCGGAAACGGCGTGCTCGTTCTGTTCAACGACATCAGCGCTGATTCCGATCTCGCGTCCGGCCGCGAACAGCGCGCGTTGATCGACGAGCTCACCGGGCTCGAGAACCGGAAAGCGGGCGAGCAATCGGCGCTCCGCGAGATCCGCGACGCGCGCCGCTACGGACGCCCTCTCGCGTTCGTGCTGTTCGACGTCGATCACTTCAAGAGGGTCAACGACTCCTACGGGCACCTCGCGGGCGACGCGGTCCTGCGCGAGGTGAGCCGCTGCATGTCGGGGCTCCCGCGCGGCGGCGACACCGCGGTTCGATGGGGTGGCGAGGAATTCCTGGTGATCCTGACGGGCGTCGGGCTCGACGGCGCGCGCCTCTTCGCCGAACGGGTGCGCCGCGCGATCGAGGAGCTGCGTGTCGGCGAGGTCGGCCAGGTCACGATTTCCGCCGGCGTCGCCGAGCTCGAGCTCGGCGAGGACGAGCCGGGCCCCGCGATCGCCCGGGCGGACGCGAGCCTCTACGAGGCGAAGTCGCGCGGGAGAAATCGCGTCATTTGAGGGCCAGCCTGTTTTAACGCCCTTCGCCCTTCGCCCTTCGCCCTTCGCCCTTCGCCCTTCGCCCTTCGCCCTTCGCCCTAATCCAAGACCCTCGCGAAAAAGCCTCTCCACCTCTCGAGGTACTCGCGCTCGTTCATTTTCTGCGGCTCGTCGGCGTGGTGGCAGTGGCCGGCGGCCGCCGGGTTCCAGAACGTGGTGTCCGGCGGGAGGGCCTCGGCCAGGCGCTCCGTGAATCTCGGGGGAACGAGGCGGTCCTGCGCTCCGAACACGACGAAGACGGGGACGTGGATCCTGGCCGCGGCGCGAATCGGGTCGGACGCGAGGATCTCTTCCGGGGTGACATCGAGGGCGGCGCTCAGGCTCGCGAGAGCGCGGCGGACCGCGAACCTCGTCGTCAGGCCGAGCGCGAAGCGGGGCAGGCCGGTCAGGATGCCGAGATAGTGGCGCGCCATTTCCCGCGCGTCGGCGAACGGGGACTCGAGCCAGAGGCCGCGCACCCGCGGCTCGTCCGCGGCCCAGACGAGGGCCGTCGAGGAGCCCGCGGAGCACGAATGCGCCGCGAGCTGCGAGGCGTCCAGGCCGAACCGCTCCTCGGCGGTGCGGACCGCCGCGGCGAGATCCTCCCGCTCGAGCAGGCCATAGGTGACGAAGTCTCCGCCGCTCGGACGATGCCCCCGCAAATCGGGAAGAAGCGCGTTGTACCCGAGCGCGACGGCTCGCAGCGCGTCCGGCGCCCACTCGGCGGCGCTGCCGCCCTTTCCGTGGAGGAAGACGATCGTGCGCGACGAGCGGCCGGCGGCCGGGGTCGCGAGCACCGCGGAAAGCTCGTCGGAAGTCCGCGGCGACCCCGTGAAACGGAAGTCGTGGACGCGGGCCCCCGCGGCGGCCAGCCCCGAGAGCAGTCCTTCGCGGCTGGCCTCGCAGGGAGTGACCCCGCCGGCGGAGATCAGCCGCCGCGCGAGCGACCGCGCCAGGATCCAGGAGGCGCCCGCCCAGGCCGCTGCACCCGCGGCGGCGACGGCGATGGCGACGCGGCGGCGCATCCGTAGAACGCTATCAGCTCCCGCTCGCCGGTCCCCACGAACTCCTGTCTAGAATGGAGCATGCGCCGCCGCTGCATCGCCGCCGTCCTCCTGCTGGGCGGTTTCGCGGCCCGGGCCCGGGCGCAGACGGCGCCCCCCGCCGCACACTTCAAAATCGTCGAACCGCGTCCGGGATGCTTCGCGGCGATCGCGACGGCGGGCGACCGCCTCTCCGTCGGCAACGCGGGATTCGTGATCGGCTCCGAAGCCATCCTGGTCGTCGACACGTTCGCAACCGAAGAAGCGGCGAGGGAGCTCCTCGCGGAGATCCGGCGTCGCAGCCCTCTGCCGATCCGCTGGGTGGTCAACACGCACTACCACCTCGACCACGTCGGCGGGGACGCCGTCTTCCAGCGCGAAGGCGCGCTGGTCGTTGCGCACGAGAACGTCCGCCGGTGGATCCGGACGGAGAATCTGAAATGGCGCAAAGAGATCACCGCAAAGGACCGCGCCGTGCTCGACGCACTCGTGCTGCCGGACGTCACTCCGTCGGGGGGCATGACCGTGTGGCTGGGCGGCCGGACCGCGCGGGTTCTTTTCCGCCCCGGGCACACCGGCGGAGACCTCATCGTCCGTGTCGAGCCTCCGGACGTGGTCTTCGCGGGCGATCTGTTCTGGAACGCCACGGTCCCGAACCTGATCGACGCGGACACCGCCGCCTGGCTGCCCACTCTCGAAAACTTCACGGCCGAGTTCCCTTCGGCCGTGTTCGTCCCGGGCCACGGCGAGCCGGGCGCCGCTCTGCAGGTGAGATTTTTCCGGGACTACCTCGCCGGCATGCGGCAGGCGGCGGCGCGAGGGATCGAGGCCGGCCTCTCCGGCCCGCCCCTCGTCTCGTCGGGAATCGAGGCTCTCCGGCCGCGTTACGGCGCGTGGACCTGGTTCGATCAGTTCGCGGCGTCGAACCTCGAGCAGACCGAAGCGGAAATGCGGGGGACAAAAAAATACGCGCTCCAGGAGCCGGCGCATTGAGAACTTCCAACGACCAGGAGACGGAATGAAAGACATCCCTTCGGGAAAGAACACCCACGAGTCGCAGGCGGACGGGGCGCCGGCCGTGGCTCCCGTTCCGGCCGCGGCGGCCGGGGAAACGCCTCAGTTCTCGGTTTCGGTCCAATGGGTGGGAGACGGGAGCGGCTGCGGGACCGCCCGCGTCGCCGCGGAGACGTTCGCCATCCCGATCGGAGGGGCGAAGGAGCTCGACGGCTGCGGCAAGGGGGCTAACCCCGAGGAGCTCCTGCTGAGCGCGATCGGATCGTGCTTTGTCGGGACGTGGGGGATCTTCCTGAAGAAACTCGGGCTCGTTTATCCGGATCCGACCGTGCGGCTGACCGGCGCGCTCGGAAAGGACCCGGCCGGCGGATTCAAGATGACGCGCGTTTCCATCTTCGCGCGGGTGCCTGCGGCGCTGCTCGCCTCGAACCGCCCGGCCGTCGAGAAGACGCTCGCGCTCGCGGAGAAGTACTGCATCATTTCGAAGGTCGCCAAGGCCGCGATGCCGGTCGACGTCGTGCTCGAGGAGGCGACAGCGGACTCTTCGGTTTAGATCGGCGCGGGGGAGGCTTGAAGCACGTTCCGATCGAGGACGCGTTCGACCTGCATTCGTTTCTGCCGCGCGACGCGGCGTCCGCCGTGGAGGAGTACCTGCGCGAGGCGGTCGCCGCGGGATTCCGGGAGGTCCGGATCATCCACGGCAAAGGGATCGGGGTCCGGCGCGCGGAGGTGAGGCGGCTGCTCGCCGGGCGGAGCGACGTCGACGGCTACTTCGATGCGCCGCCGGAACGCGGCGGATCCGGCGCCACCGTCGTCATCCTGAAAGCTGGAGGCTGAAGAACCGAGGGGAGATGAGAGCGAGCTACTCGCCCCGCTCCGACCCGACCGCGTCGGCCGTTGCGCCGAGCGTCAGCGCCTGGCCGCACACGCATTCGGTGACGAAGCCTCCGGTCGCGTCCGGCACGAGTCCCACGATGGCCCGGCCGTCGTTGACCGAGCGGTCCGTCGACCAGCGGCGCAGCGACCCCGTCACGGCCCCCGAGGTGCTGGTCGTGTTGATGGCCACCTGGCAGCGGCAGCCGGGGCACTCCGTCCAGTGGTATCGCACGTTTGTTCTCCCCTCCGGTTAACTCTTGTCCCAGGCGCGCCGGGTCTGCGTCGAGGTCGGCGTTTCGCGCGCCGCGGTGCGCTGCGAGGGCTCGCCGCGCTGGAGCGGCTCCCCGCGCATCTGCTTCAACGCCTTCTTGCGTTCGTACATCACCCGGTCGGCGGTCTCGATGGCCATGTCGAGCGGCACCCGGCTCGAGAACGGGGTCACGCCGACGGAAGCGGCGACGAATTTTTTGTAGGCGCGCGCCGCGGATCGCTGGGACTGCCGCACCTCCTCGATCTTGGAAGGCAGTATGTAGAACCGCTTCTTCGCGACCTCCTGGTCCATCCCGGGAAGCACGACCAGGAACTCGTCGCCACCCCAGCGAATCAGGTAGTCGTCTCCGCGGATCAATTTTTTCACCGCGGCGGCGACGGTCCAGATCGCCTTGTCGCCCTCCTCATGCCCTTCTTTATCGTTGATCGTCTTCAACCCGTCGACGTCGATGAGCACGATCGAGCCTCCGGCGGGCTCGCGCGCGAGCGTGGGCCGCAGGTCGTCGAGGAAGAACCGGTTATAGGCCTCCGTCAGCGGATCGATCTGCGCGCGACGCTTCGACCGCTGCGTGTCGTCGACGGCCCGTGCGTGGACGGTCGTAAGCTTGCGTTCGGTGTCCTCCATCGCCCAGATGATCAGCCCGATCCCGAAGAGCATCTGGAGGAAGAGGTCGTAGAACCCGGTGTACGAAAGGAACGGAAACACCTGCTCGTGGTTCGTCGCTGAGAGCGCGAAGAAGACGACGTACGTCATCTGCAGAAGCGTCGTCATCAACGCGAGAATCCCGGAGAACGTCTTGCCGAGACCGCCCGCGCGGCTGCGGAAGACGAGGACCGTAATGATCAGCCAGGCGACGACGCCCATCGCCATGTGAATCGCGAAGAAGAGGGACCCGCTGCGGGTCAGCGCCACGATCCCGAAGGACACGACGAGACCGACGATCGCGGTGGTGCGCAGCGGGCGGCCGAGCGACGAGTCGTGCTCCATACGGTCCGCGGCGACGATGATCGACACGAAGTAGAGGAGCTTGAAGTATTCGTAGGGGAGGTTCGCGAACGGAATCACGACTTCGTAGGAGAGGAGGAGCGAGGAGAGCGCGATGAAGAGGAAGAGCCAGCCGTAGCCGGCGGCGTTCAAGACGCGGTTCCCCCCGGATCGGGACAGGTACAGGAAGATCAGCGCGAGGAGGCCCGCGCCGACCGTCTGAACGAACAGCCCGAGACTGGAAAGTGCCATGAAGTGTTCGGAAGCTTAACGCTTTCCGGCCGGAAAGGTCAGCGGGCGTTCATCCGCGCGCCGACGCGGTGAAGGATTTCGCCGGGCCCCGTAACGCGGCAATCCCGCCAGGAGGCTCCCGACTCGGCGCATTGGATCGGGACCCAGGAAAAACTGTTCGGGCCGCGCAGCTGGACTCCGCGGCTCGGCCGCCCCCCATCGCTCGGAAGAGCCAGGGCATCCAGACCGTCCGGTGCGCCTTCGAGCTCCATCCGGAATTTCCCCTTCCGGATGTTCAAGAGAGCGGGGTCCGAGGAGGCGAGCTCGATCGACATCGGCTCCCCCTTTTCGCTGGTCCAGTGTCCGACGAGGCCATTCGTGGCGAGCTCGTCCGCCGCGGTCTCGAAGATTCGAAGGGCTCCGTCGGTGATGTGCATGGCGCCCGAGTAGAAGCCGTCGAAGGAGGGAGAGTGGCCGGAGAGGACGGCCTCGCCCGGGACCGGCGCGCCGCCGGCGAGAGTGATCCGGAGCTCGACCGGCGGCGTGGACGACCCGAGAGTCAGCACGACATCGTGCTGTTCCGGCCCGCCGCCGCGCGCGGTCACCGGAAGCAGCTCTTCCTTTCCTGCCGGGCCGAGGCTCACGCTGAAAATGCCTCCCGCCGCATCGGTGACCACTTGAAGCCGCGGGCCCCGCTTCAAGGCGCCGAGGTCGTAACGGGTGTAGAGACCTTCGAGCGCGCTCTTCTGATACAGCCGGGTCGGGTACCAGGACGGAATGACGAGTCCGCGGATCTCCGCCTGGCTCCTCGACCGGTCGAGCTCGAGCTTGAACCCCGCGTACCGGAAGCTCTCGACCTGATGGTGCGTTCCGCCGGCGGTCTCGCGCGTCCGCTCACGGCGATACTGGGCGGGAGCGTCCGCGGCGGGGCGGTCCCACCCGTAGACCCAGCCCTCGCGTGCGATGCAGTCGGGCAGCGGTCCGGAGCGCCCGGCGACCGGAACGCGCAGGAGCGCACCGTCGCGCAAGCGCCACACGCTGCGGCATTCAGCATCCGTCCCGCTCGACGCCGTGACTTCGACGAGAGCCCCGGCGCTGCCGAGCGGTCCCTCGGACAGTGCGACCGCGGTGACGCCCGACTTCGGCAGCGGAGCGTCGGCGCGGGCGATCACCTTTCGCGACGATCCCGAGCGCACTTCCAGGCGAACCGCTTTTCCGTGGACCGCGGCTCCGACCGTTTCGAGAGTCCCGTCCCCATCGAGATCGACGGAAAGCGACTGCGGAGATGGCGTCGCCGCCGCAAGGAAAACGATGACCAGCGGAAGGATCATGACGGGGCGGTCAGGCGAGACCCGGTCTCGAGCGGGTAAAATCTCGCAGCGCGCCTGTTCAGCTCCCGGACTTCTGCACGGCCGCCTCGGCCGCGGCAAACCCGATGCGGCTGTGCGTCCCGTCGCAGTACGGCTTGTTCACCGAGGCGCCGCAGCGGCAGAGCGATACCGCCTTTCCCTCTTCGATCACCGTTTCATTCCCCTGCGGGTCCGTGAGTCTGGCGGGACCGGTCACGCGATAAGGCCCGTTGGGGTTCACACGAATCGTGCATTCGGCCATGAAGGCCCTCCTTGTCCGAGCTTTCGATTGTAACCGGCGCCACGGCCTCCTTCGGAGCGTCCGCCGTGCTACCCTGATGGGAATCCTTGCGCGCGTTCGAAAAAGCTCCTCCGGAGATCCAGGAGATCCTGACCAAGCCCATCCGGGAGCTCGGTTTGAAGCTCGAGGGCTCTCCTCTCGAACGCTACGTTCTGAAGCTCTCGCGCGAGCTCGAACGAAAAGGTCTCAAGCGATTCCGTCCGGCCTGCTACCTGACGGACGAGTGGGGATGCCCCTCCGGCGAGCCGGTGATCGGTATCCCGTTTTACCTGGCGGACCCGAAGCTCGCGCGCCTCGAGAAGGAGATGAACGATCTCGAGGATGAGCGCGAGATCCTCATGTACCTGCGCCACGAGGCGGGGCACGCGTTCAACTACGCGTACGAGTTTTACAAGACGCCGGAGTGGCGTGACCTCTTCGGCCCGTTCCGCCGCCCCTATCGCGACGACTATCGCCCGGTGCCGTTCTCACGCCGGTTCGTGCGGCACATCGCTGGCTGGTACGCCCAGAAGCACCCGGACGAGGATTTCGCCGAAACGTTCGCGGTCTGGCTCACGCCCGGCTCGCAGTGGCGCCGGAGGTACCGCGGATGGCCGGCCCTCGCGAAGCTCCGGTACATCGACCGCGTCGCGCGGCGGGTTCGGGATCAGCCTCCCATCCGCGAGCGCGGCGCCACCGACATCACCGTCGACGAGATGGACACGACGGTCGGAGAGTTCTACGACGGCAAGATCGAAGAGAGGGGCGCGTCGGTCGTGGATCTCCCGCTCGACAGCGATCTCACCGACATCTTCTCGGTGTCGAAGCGGCGCCGGAAGGGCGTGCGGCCCGCCGCGGATCTTCTCCGTGAGAACCGTAAGTCGATCATCGACAAGATCGCTTACTGGACCGGCGTCGCCCGCCCGCTGGTCAAGGAGATTGTCGAATCGATCGCGCGGCGCGTCGGGGAGATGGGACTGGTGGCGGACGTTTCCTGCGAGGCCGAGCACCTGACGGAGATTACGGCGTACGCCACCGCGCTCGCCATGAATTACCTCACGAGAGGAAAGTTCGTGCAGCCTTGACCGGGAGGATCGCATGAGCAACTCGCTCCGCGAGAAAACTAAGATCGCGATCCTTTACGACCTCTGGGAGGAGATGCCTCCGGAGGTCGAGCCCGACGAGCCGCCTCCGCCGAAGGGAAAGAAGCCGGCGGCGCGCCGGAAGCGCAAACGCGAGAAGCCGGACCGTGAAGAGGTGTTCGACGCGCTCGAAAAACTCGGGCACGAGCCGTCTTACCTGGTACTCGACGGGCGACCGCAATCGCTCGCCGCGGTCGCCCGGGCGGACGTCGACCTCGTCTTCAATCTGACCGAGTCGTACGCGGGGGACGACACGAAGGACATGAATATTGCGGCGTATCTCGACCTGATCGACCGGTCCTACACTGGAGCCGGCCCCCACGCGCTCTACCTCGCGCAGGACAAGAGCCTCGCGAAGAAGATCTTCGCCTTCCACGACATTCGAACCCCGTACTTCGCGACGTCCTATCGCGGGAAGCTCGACCATGCGCACGACATCTCGTTTCCGTTGATCGTGAAGCCGACCTCGGAGGACGGATCCATCGGGATCGACTCGACGTCGGTCGTGGGAAGCGTCAAGGAGCTGATGGAGAAGATCCACTACATTCACGAGGAGTTCGACGGCCCGGCCTTGATCGAGGAGTACATCGAGGGGCGGGAGATCTACGCCTCGGTGATCGGCAACGGGAACGCGGAGACGCTCCCGTTGATCGAGCTCGACCTGTCGCGGCTTCCCGAGGGAACGCCGCGCATCGCCGGCAGCGACGTCAAGTGGGAGAAAGAGACGCAGGCGTACAAAGTGACGAAATCCGCGCCCGCCGAGAACCTCGACGAAGAGACCACCCGGCGCCTCTCGGAGACCGCTCTCGCGGCCTACCAGGCGCTGCGGCTGCGCGACTACGGCCGCATCGACATGCGCCTTTCCAACAAAGGGGAGGTGTATGTCATCGAAGCGAACCCGAACCCGTGGCTCGCGAGCGGAGCCGAGTTCGCGATGGCGGCGCGGAAGGCCGGCCGCAGCTACACGCAGTTAGTCGGCCAGATCGTGGAGCTCGCCCTGGCTCGCTATGCGGCGGACTAACGTCGCCTCCGCTGCCGTCGCCTCCGCTCACTGCGGGGCCTGCCGTTCGCCATGCGCGGCGAACGGCACCGGCGAACGGCTCGCCTGAGGGCTCGACCGCTCGCCTGGCCCCTCCGTTCGCTGCGGCTTCCGCCCCAGAGAGGCTCCTCCTTCCCTTCGGTCAGGAGACTCCTCTCGGGGCGAGCTTAGCCACCATGTCGGCCCGAAGAGTCTGCCCCCTCTCCCCGCGCGCCGGGGGAGAGGGCCGGGGTGAGGGGCGGGACTGAAAGTCTGACAGGGCGAATCGAGAGAGAGGGGTGCGTCAACAACCGCAGGCCTCAGCGGCGAGAGGAGTCAGCGGGAGAAGGAACGACCCTTACCCCTTCAGCAGCTCTTTCTTCAGATCCTCCTGCACGGGATTCGAGCCGAGCCACACCGCGAACAGGGCGTCCGCAAAATCTTTGCCTTCGATGACGCCCTTCTCCGCGCCCTTGACCGAGACGACAGTCCCCTTGCCGGGAACGTAAGTCAGCAGTATGTCGTCGCCCTTTTCGACGTTCGGGATCATCTTGCCGAGGCGATCTAGCCGCGGCTTGAGCGCCGCCATCTGAGACCTCGAGTTCTTTTCGAAGCCCTCCTCGATCGCTTCCGTGACCTGGGATCCCTTGAGGCTCCGGAGGATCGCGAGGCGCATCGAACGGACCTGATCGGCGGCGAGGACGGCCGCGGCGTCCTTCGCCGGGGTCTCGAGATAGAGCCCGGCGACATACACTTTGAAGACCACCTTGGTGCGCAGGCCCATGCCGTTCAATTTCAGAGACTTTCCTTCGACGGTGACGGAGTCCGGCATCGTGACGCCCGCAATCGGCGCGGAAGCGGCTCTGGCGGCCGAAGCCGCGGCGAGAAGAATGACTGCGAGGATCCAGCTTCGATTTTTCATGTAGTGGATTCTATCGGGACGGGGAGCTTGAGACAGGGGTTCGGGGTTAGACGTAACGGGTAGGTCTCGAACCCTCTAACCCCTAACCCGTTCGCTTCATGCCGTCTCCGGCTTGGGGCCCAACCCGATCCGCCGGCGGAATCGGTCGAACCCGACGCCGACGAACATGAACGAGGTCCAGATCTTCGAGGAGAGCGGCAAGTTCTCGACTCCGCCGGCGAGTGTCGTCGTGACCGCGGCGCGGATCTTGTCGAAGGGGGCTTCCGAACAGAACGCCTCGAAGAAGACGGGATCGTAAAAGGCGTAGACGAAACGGCGAAAGCGCCGGAAGAGCGTGCGCGCGAAGCGCTCGTAGGAGGCGAGGTCCGAGGCGTCCACGCGCCCGTGCCGCGCGAGAGCGCGTTCGACGTCGCGCGCCGCCCGCTCGCCCGTCGCCATTGCGAGGAAGACCCCGGTGGAAAATACCGGGTCCAGGAAAGCCGCCGCGTCTCCGATCATCGCCCAGCCGTCGCCGCGAAACCGCGCTGACGTGGCGGAATAGTCCGAGATCCCTCGCACGGGCGAGGTTCGCCGGCCGGCTCCGAGAAGGTCGCGCATCCTCGCGGAGCGCAGCACGATCCGCTCGAAGCGCTGTTCGAGCCCCTCGCCTTCCGGCCCCCCGCGCGCATCCGCAGGATCGAACACCGCGCCGACGCTCGAGGTGCCGTCGGAAAAGGGGATGATCCAGTACCAGACTCCGTTTTCGACCGGCAGCAGGATGTCGCCCGCCTCGCGGCCCTCCGGCCGGGGCACGTTCTCGTAGTGAGCGAAGAGCGCGGCGCGCTTCAGTTTTTTGTCGAAGCGGCGCGTACCGAGCTTCCGCGAGAGAAACGCGTCCTGCCCCGTGGCGTCGATGACGACGCGGCTTCGAAGCTGGAAAGGAACGCCGCCGCCGTCAACCGCGTCGACCCCCACCGCCCGTCCGTTTTCGAAGAGGACCTCGCGAACGGACGTCTGCTCCCGGACCTCAACTCCCTGCTCGCGCGCGTGCGTCAGGAGGAGCTGATCGAACTCCGCCCGTTTGACCTGGTAGGCCATCGGGTGCTTGTCGTCGGCGGCATCCGCGAAGACGACGGGGCGGATCCCGCCGTTCGATTCGTTCCAGAAAAACGCGCCGTATTTCTCCTGGAAGCCGGCCTTGCGGACCTTTTCCAGGACGCCGATCCGCTCCAGGATCGGGAGGCCGTAGGGAAGGAGCGATTCGCCCACGTGAAAACGCGGAAATTTTTCCTTTTCCAGCACGACGACCTTCCGGCCGGACCGGGCGAGAAGGCCCGAAACGGTGGAGCCCGCGGGGCCTCCGCCGATGACGATGGCGTCGTAAGATGAGGACATCGCGACATCTTCTCAAAACGCGCCGCCGGCAGTCGAATTCCGGGACGTGCGGAAAGCCTTCGGCGCCGGGCGACCCGCGCTCGACGGTTTCTCGCTCGAGGTGGCGGCGGGCGAGACCGTCGCCCTGCTCGGCCCCTCGGGCTGCGGCAAGACCACGGCGCTGAAGCTCGTCAACCGGCTGCTGTCGGCGGACGCCGGCGAGGTCCGCGTCTTCGGACTCGACGTCGCTTCCGAGGACGCGGTGCTGCTGCGACGCCGGATCGGGTATGTCATTCAGGAGGGCGGACTCCTGCCGCACTGGACCGTCGAGGAGAACGTCGCGACGGTTCCGCGGCTCCTCGGCTGGAGCGTCGAACGCCGCCGCGCGCGGGCTCACGAAGTCCTCTCGATGGTGAATCTGCCGGTGGCGGAGTTCGCGTCGCGGCGTCCGCGGGAGCTTTCGGGAGGTCAGAGACAGCGCGTCGGAGTGGCCCGCGCGATCGCGGCCGACCCGGGCCTCGTGCTCATGGACGAACCGTTCGGCGCGCTCGACCCGATCGCGAGGCGGGCTCTTCAGAAGGAATTCCTGAACTGGAAGGGGCAGCTCGGCAAGGCCGTCCTGATCGTCACGCATGACGTCCGCGAAGCGTTTCGGCTGGCCGACCGGGTTGCCGTCCTCCGGGCGGGGCGGGTGGTTCAGGTCGGGACGCCCCGCGAGATCGAGGAGACACCGGCGGACGATTTCGTCCGGGAGTTCGCGTCCGAATGAGAGAGCTCGGAACGTACTTCTGGGAGCGGCGATCCGAAATCCTGTCGCTGACCGGCGAGCACCTCGTGCTGGTGCTCGTCGCTATCGTGCTCGCCGCCGCGGTCGGAGTCCCTCTCGGCGTGCTGCTGACTCGGACCCCCCGGCTCGCCCGTCCCGTTCTCGGGCTCGCGGGCGTCGTGCAGACGGTGCCGAGCCTCGCTCTCTTCGGCTTCCTGATCCCGCTGCCGTTGCTCGGCGGTATCGGGCCGCGGACCGCGATCGTGGCGCTCGTCGTGTACGCGCTTCTCCCGATACTGCGAAACACGCACGCGGGGATCCGCTCCGTGGACCCCGCGATCTCCGAGGCCGCGGATGGTCTCGGGATGACGGCGCGGCAGCGGCTGTGGTGGGTGGAGATCCCGCTCTCCCTTCCAGTGGTGCTCGGCGGCATCCGAATCGCAACGGTCGTCTGCATCGGCATCGCGACGATCGCGGCTGCCGTAGGAGCGGGAGGGCTCGGCGTGCTGATTTACCGTGGCATCGCGACCGTCGACAACAGGCTGATCCTCGCCGGCGCGCTTCCTGCCGCTTGCCTCGCCGTGGGCGCGGACGCGATTCTGGGCGCCGTCGAGCGCCGATGGTCCGGCGTTTCCTCCGAGGCGGCACGATGAGACGAGGAGGGCTCGCGGCCGTGCTTCTCGCGGGGGCCCTCGCGGCCGCGCTCCCGGTCACGGGCTGCGGGCGAAGCTCCCACAGGATCCGCATCGGGTCGAAGAACTTCTCCGAGCAGGTGCTCCTGGGCGAAATCGTGGCGCAGGCGCTCGAGGCGCGCGGGGTTGCCGTCGACCGGAAGCTGAATCTCGGGGGAACGTTCGTCTGCCATCAGGCTCTTCTCGCCGGGGAGCTCGACCTGTATCCCGAGTACACCGGAACGGCGCACACGGCGATTTTACGAGAGAAGCCGAATCGAGATCCCGCCGCCGTCCGCCAAAAGGTGACCGACGAATACAGGCGCCGGTGGGGAGCGGTGTGGGCGCCGCCGCTCGGTTTCGAGAACACGTTCGCGCTCGTCGTGCGCGAAGACGACGCCCGCCGCCTTTCGCTCTCGCGCATCTCGGATCTGACGAACCATCCCGATCTCCGGCCGGGTTTCGGGTACGAGTTCGTGGAGCGCGCCGACGGGTATCGCGGCCTCGCCGAGGCGTACGGCCTTTCGTTCACGAACCGTCCGGCCGAGATGGACCTCGGCCTCCTCTATCCCGCGCTCGAAGCGGGACGCGTGGATGTCGTCGCGGGCAACTCGACGGATGGTCTGATCGCCGCCATCCACGGTGTCGTGCTCGAGGACGACCGGCGGTACTTTCCGCCCTACGAAGCCGCGTTCGTGGTCCGCGGCGCGGTCTGGAAGTCGCAGCCGCAGGTCGTCTCGGTTCTCCAGGGGCTCGCCGGACGGCTCGACGGCGCCCGCATGCGCGCGTGGAACGCGGAGCTCGACCGCGACAAGAAGCGCCCCGAGGACGTCGCTCGCGAAGTTCTCAAGTCGCTCGGTGCTCCGCCTCGCGCGACGCCGTAGTTCGCCGACTCTTCATTCCGCCCTGAGCCTTTCGCCCTTCGCCCGCCCCGGTATCGCGTTCACGCCAAGCCCTTCCTTCTCAGCGATTAAACCCGGACCCGGGGCGCGCTCTACCCGCCGATCTGTTACTCTTGTTCCACATTCGTCCATGAAAGAAATGCTCGGTCTGTCCTCTCCGGCGGGCTGGTCCCTTCTCGGGGCAGCGGCCGTCCTGCTCGCGCTTCTGGTCATTTCGTTCCGCTCGCGGTCCTACGTCTTCTGTCAGTACCTGACCACGATGACGGGGATAAGGCTGCGCCCGTCGGAGGTTCGCGACGCCCATCGGCGCGGCGGCAAGGAAGGGGTTCGGGAGCTCTTTCTGGACCTCATCATCCGGGAAGACCTGAAACACGGGCCGGTCACCATTCCCGACGGAACCGACGTCCACGTCCAGAGCTGACGTCTAGGTCTCGATCAGCCGGAACGTCGGTACGGGCTCGCGCCCCAGCACTCCCCTCAGGACGGTCGCGTGCAGAACTTCGTCCGACAGGATTCTCCCGGCGGAGGCGGACAGCGCGCGATCCTGAAAGCGGTCCACCACGTAGAGATAGACCCGCGCGGCGCCGATCTCGAGCTTGAACGCGAGCTCTAAGACGTCCTTCTCGTTTTTCAAAGGAACCCCGAACGTGTATTCCTTTTTCGGGTCGACCGGCTGACCCGACTTGTTGCGGATCGAATCGTTCAGCAGGTCCCGGTGGATCTCGTGGCTTCCCTGGAAGAGCAGCCCGACTTCCTTCGCCTTCGCGGAGAGCAGCCCGCTCTTACCCGCGAGGCCGTACGCCCAGATCGCCTCGTGCTCGAGGGCGAGCGCGGTGTTCATCAGCCCGATGTCGTCGTAAAGGGCGGAAGGTGGCGAGCCTTTTTTCGGCATCGCGAGAAGCGGCTGTCCGGCGGCGGCGAGCCCGAGCGCCAGTCCGGCCTTTCCGGCGGAGCGGAACAGATCGCGGCGATCCCGCATGGAGCCTCCTTAAGAACCCTGGGATTGCCGGAATTCTAATCGAAGGGAAGGGTGATCGACGGTTGCGCGGAACCCAGAAAAAAACCCCGGTCCGCAGGGACGGACCGGGGTGCGAATGAGAGCGAGCGAGGAGTTATTGGGGGTCTGCCTCCACGAACGAGTTGGGAACCTGCGCCGTGCCGTCGTGTTTCCGGTCGTAGCCGGAATTCGGCCGTCCGACGTAGGGGAAACCGGTCAGGTACGCGGAATCCGGACCGTCGACGCCGTCGCCGAGGGCGTTGTTCGGCGAGACGTTGAAACCATTGACGAGAACGCCCGCGAGAACGCGAAGCTCGATGTCGACGACGTCGTCTCCGAGCCGGCGCCCGTTGGGAAAGCCGCCGATGTCGTTGGCGAGGAGGCCGAGACGGCTGGCGCTGGCCCTCGGGGTGGGATAGACCGCCACGTTCAGCCGCAGCTCATCCGCCACGACCTCATTGGGGCGCCGCGTCAGGCCCGGGAATCCGAGCACCAGATTGAGCAGGTCATTGCGGGGAGCGGCGGGAGAGTTGATGTTGAAGAGCGCCTTCAAGAGCTTCGGGACCTCGGGGTCGAGAATCGGTCCCGCGTACTGGGCATCGTCTTTGGGCTGGGTCGCGTTGAACTGGTCTTTGAAAGCGCGAGGAACCACGACTTCGTTGATCAGCGGGTTGCCGAGGCGCGAAACCTGGACGAAGTTGCCCGACTCCTGGGCGGGGGACCCGTTCGCCTGGAGCACGCGAGTCGCGGGGCGCCACGTCGACGACCACACGCCGATGATGGCGTTCGGGTCGTAGATCAGGGTCGGGGCGGTGCCGCTTCTGGTGAGCTGCTCGATCGGGACCGAAAGCGCGATCGTGTGCGTGTTGAATCCGGTGAGCGTGTTGATCCCGCCGCCGTGGTCACCCGGGAGCGTTCCGGGCCGGTAGTTGACCAGGTCGAAGATCATGCCGAGGTCGGCGAAGAAGGGATCGCGCCGGGGGCCCGCGAACACCTGCACGTTGTTGTCCATGGTGTAGACGCCGCCACCCGCGCCGCTTGCCTGGTCGTAGCTGTCGGGGAAGGACTTCGGGCCCACGTTATTGGGAAGCTCGAGCAGACCCTCTCCGATGCGTGTGATCGCCGAGTTGGGGACGTTCGGTCCGGTCGACGGCCCGATGATCTTGTCGACGCTGTAAGTGTTGTAGACGATCAGGTTCGGATCGTTGCCCCACGCCTTGGCGTTCTGCCCCTCGATCGGCCCGTCGTTGTACGTGTAGGTGTCGCCGCGGCGGACGACGCGCGTGAACTGGAACCGATAAGTCACGTCCTCGACGCCGTCACCGTCATTGTCGATGTGGATGAAGTACCGGACGTTCTGGCCAAAGTTCCAGAAGTTCGGTCCGCCCGCCGGCTCCTCCATCGGGATCCAGTTGGCGATGATGACGATGTTCTTCGGATAGTTCGGGTCGCGAAACGCGTACAGGTCCGTGTTGTCCGCGATCGGATCCGCGCTGATGGCCGGCGCCTCCCGGTGGCTCGACGCGAGCGCCGGCGCGCCCATACCGACGAGCAGCAGGGCCGAAACGGCCACTGTCTGCGCTGTGCTTCTGAATCGGGGCAGCCTCATACATTTCCTCCTTTTTTCTTGGGATCGGCGGCGCAAAGAGCGCGTGGAGCCCATCGCTTCAACTTGTACGGTGGGTGACCTCGTATTGGATTCAGACGATGGACCGTGGTATCTAGCGCCAGTCCTTCCTCCACATGAACTCACGCCCTGCCGACATGGACCGCGCTCTGATCGCCCGGATCGAGGGGCGGGAGGCGGACGCGCTCTCCGATCTCTACGACCGGCATTCGACGCGCCTGATGGGACTCTGCCAGCGCATCCTCGGCGACACGGGCGAGGCCGAAGAGGTCCTCCAGGAGGTCTTTCTCTGGGTTTGGCGGTCCTCCGCGACCTTCGACGGCTCCCGAGGCTCGGTCCTCGCCTGGCTTCTCGTCGGAACGCGCAGCCGCGCGATCGATCGCGTGCGCACCCGCCGGCCCGCGGTGCGGGCGGGGCTGCGCACCGTCGAGACGGTCCCCGACACCCCGAGCGGCG
>JBBROA010000039.1:0-30498 GCA_038229875.1 Thermoanaerobaculia bacterium
CCGAGCGATGCGGATCCTGCGTCCGCTGCCTGGACGCGTGCCCGACGGAGGCGTTCGTCTCTCCGGGCGTGCTCGACGCCAACCGATGCATCGCCTACTGGACGATCGAGCACCGCGGCGAGATCCCGGACGAGGTCAAGGGAAGCCTCGGGGACCGCGTGTTCGGCTGCGACGACTGCCAGGACGCGTGCCCCTGGAACGCGCCCCTCGGCACGGGCCGATCGGCGCCGGCGCCGGCGCGCGCCGACTGGATCTCGATGGGCCGGGGCGCGTTCCGCCGCGCGTATGGCTCCACCGCCTTGAACCGCTCCGGCTGGAGGGGCCTCCAGCGCAACGCGATTGTGTCCGCCGGGTGTGAGACATCGGCCGGCCTCTCGAGCGAAGTCGAGCGGGCGGGTGCGTGCCGCGACCGGGGAGTCGCGGACGCGGCGCTATGGGCCCTGCCGCGGCTCCCTTCGCGAGCGTCCGGGGCGGCCGGCGGATGACGGCTCGCGATTCCCTGTTCCTCGCACTGTTCTGCTTTTCGGTCGTTGTCTCGGCTTTCTTCGCGGCGGCGGAGACCGCCCTGGTTTCGCTTTCGAGAATCGACCTCCAGCGCCTCCGGGAAAAAGGCGACCGGAGGGGGGCGCTCCTGCGCGCCCTGAAGTCGAAGACCTCCGCACTGCTCGCGACGATCCTGATCGGGCAGAACCTCGCCTTGAGCTCCGCGTCTGCCCTCGCGACCGCGCTCGCCACCGCATGGATGGGCGAGCGGTGGGGGGTGCCGGCGGCGATCATCATCTCGACCGTGACGCTGTTCATCTTCGCGGAAATGGCGCCGAAGGCGATCGGGGCCGCTTCCCCGCTTGCGATCTCCAGGGCCGTTGCCGTTCCGATGACCTGGTTCATGAAGGTGTTCTCCCCCGTCGTCACCCTGGTCGTCCAGCTGACGACCCGCGGTCTGCGGCTCCTCGGCATCGCCGAAAAGTCGCCGGCGCTGACCGAAGAAGAAATGAAGAGCGTGTTCAACCTCGGCGCCGACGAAGGCGTCATTCACGGAGAAGAGCAGCGCCTGCTCCACAACGTGCTCGAGTTCGGCGACAAGACGGTTCGAGACATCATGGTCCCGAGAACTCGCGTGGTGGCGGTGCCGGACACCTCGCGTTTTTCGGAGGTCCGTCTCCTTCTGCGCGAGCACAAGCTTTCGCGGCTCCCCGTTTACCGCGGCTCTCTCGACAACGTCGTCGGCATCCTCCATGCGAAGGACCTTTTCGACGTGACCGACGAGGAGGAGACGGACTTCACGCTGTCGAAATACCTGGACCCTCCCTTTCTCGTCCCCGAATTCAAGCCGGCCGAGGACCTGTTTCGCGAGATGCGGCGGAAGCGCACCCACATGGCGGTGGTCGTCGATGAATTCGGCGGCACCGAGGGCATCGTCACGATCGAGGACGCGATCGAAGAGCTGCTCGGACCGATCCAGGACGAGTTCGACGAGGAGGAGACGCCCGGGTTCGTCGCCGCCGGGAAGCAGCGCTTCATGCTCGAGGGCGCGTTCCGTCTCGACGACCTGGAGGAACAGTTCGGAATCGCGCTACCACGCGACCAGGCGGAGACGATCGCCGGACACCTGATGCACCGGTTCGGCCGCATCCCTCGCAAGGGGGAGCGGTGGCGGGGACGCCGGGCCGACTTCGTCGTGGAAGAGGCCAGCCCGACGGGGATCGACCGCGTGCTGATGATTCTTCCCGAAAAAAAAGAAGGCGAAGCGCCGCGAGACGCGGCTGCCCGCCGATAGGAGCGAATTCGTGCAGACCGTCACTCTGATTCGAGGGGACGGGATCGGGCCGGAAGTTTCCGACGCCGTCCTCTTCATCCTCGCGGCCGCCGGCGCTCCGATCACGTTCGAGGAGGCGGTGGTCGGGCGCGCCGCGGAGCTCGCCGAAGGCGACCCGCTGCCTCCGCGGGTGATCGACTCGATCCGCCGGAACCGCGTCGCCCTGAAGGGACCCGTGGGAACCCCGGTCGGGAAGGGGTTTGCGTCGATCAATGTCCGGCTCCGCAAGAGTCTCGACCTCTACGCGAATCTCCGTCCGGTCAAGAACGTGCCGGCGGTCGTGAGCCGCTTCGAGGGAGTCGACCTCGTCGTCGTGCGCGAGAACACGGAAGACCTCTACAGCGGGCTCGAGCACATCGTCGTCCCGGGAGTCGTCGAGTCGCTCAAGATCATTACCGAGTACGCGTCCACGCGGATCGCCCGATACGCTTTCGAGTACTCGCGGCGGCACGGGCGCCGGCGGGTGACGGCGATTCACAAGGCGAACATCATGAAGCTCTCAGACGGGCTTTTCCTCGACTGCTTCCGGAAGGTCGCCGAGGACTATCCCGACATCCAGGCGGACGATCGGATCGTCGACGCGGCGTGCATGCGCCTCGTCATGAACCCCGAGACGTTCGACGTCCTGCTTCTCGAGAACCTCTACGGGGACATCGTCTCCGATCTCGCGGCGGGTCTCGTCGGGGGGCTCGGGCTCGTTCCCGGCGCGAACATCGGCCCCGACGTCTCGATCTTCGAAGCTGTGCATGGGACGGCCCCGGACATCGCGGGGCAGGACCGGGCCAATCCCACCGCCCTGCTGATGAGCGCAGTCCTGATGCTGAGGCATCTGCAGATGCCCGACACCGCGGATCGGGTTGAGACCGCTCTGCTCGCGACGATCGCCGAAGGGGCCCGCACCACGGACATCGGCGGCTCGCTCGGCACGGCCGCCTTCTCACGGGCCGTGGCCGAGAAGGTCCGCTAGGTCCGGTGCCGGAGACCCGAATCCCGGAGGAGCCCCGCGAACGGCGCCGGCAGCTCTCTTCGTTCCCGCTGTCGGCGGACGAGGCGCTCTGGGCGGGCGGGCCTGCGCCTGCTTTTCCGGCGGCGGCGCCGCTCGAAGTAGAGATCGGCACCGGCAAGGCGCGGTTCTTGGTCGAGGCGGCGCGGGGCAGCCCCGGGCACAACTTCCTCGGGATCGAGCGCTCCCTCTCCTACTACCGGATCTGCAGGGATCGCGTCGCGCGGGCCGGCCTCTCGAACGCTCGGATGGTGAGAGCCGACGGGCGCCTCTTCGCCGAGTCCCTGGCGCCGTCGTGCGTACGCGCGTTTCACATCTATTTTCCCGACCCCTGGCCGAAGAAAAAGCAGAAGAAGCGGCGGCTCTTAGATGGCGTCACGATCGAGATCCTCGCGGATCGGCTCGAGCCCGGCGGTCACCTCCGGATCGCGACCGACCATTCGGGCTACGGCAGCGGGATCGATCCGATCCTGGAATCCGTCCCGTCCCTCCGGCGGCTCGACTGGGAGGCGCTTCCGCCGCCTCCGCCGACCCATTACGAGCTGAAATATCGGCAGGAGGGTCGACCCATCTGGCGATACCTGCTCGTGAAGGTGAAGGGGTGATCTCAGCGCCGAGCGGGAACCGGCAGGGTCAGCCGGGCGGCGAGACCGCGACGATACGGCGCAGAAAGATCGCAAAGTACTGCGCGCCGGACCCGAGCGCCACCACGACGACCACCCACAGCGCGACTTTTCCCGGCAGTGCGAGGACGTCATAGCGCTCTGAGAGGATCAGGAGGGAGATGGCCGCGATCTGTGAGGCCATCTTGAGCTTCCCCCACGCCGACGCGGCGATGATCACGCCCTGATCCGCGGCGATCGCTCGGAGGCCGGTGACGGCGAACTCGCGTCCCACCACCACCACGGCAATCCAGGCGGGCACCAGGCCCACTTCCACGAGCGAGATGAACGCCGCCGAGATGAGCAGCTTGTCCGCAATCGGATCGAGGAGCGTGCCGAGCGTCGTGATCTCGCCGCGCCGCCGCGCGAGCCACCCGTCGAGAAAATCGGTGACGGTCGCGGTCAGAAAGATCGCCAGCGCCACGATCTCCCGCCCTTCGAACTTCGTCAGAAGGACGACGACGAGAAAGGGTACGAGAAAGATTCGGAGGAGGGTGAGAGCGTTCGGGAGATTCAGCTTCAAGAGATTTGGGTGGCGGTCGTCTTCTGCCTGAACGCGAAGGCGGCCCGCACCCGGTGATAATAGCTCCATGAACGTCCCCTGCCCGGTGCACGGGAGCAAGCGCGCGCATCGGGGATGCCACCGCTGCCGTCAGCCGATCTGTACATTGTGCGAGCTGAAGCTCCGGGGCCATCTTTACTGCTCCACAAAGTGCGCGCGCGAGGCGGGCCGCGCGGAAATGGGCCTTCGGCTGCGCCGCCGGCTCGGCCGCCCTGTGCCGCCGCGACTCGCGATCCTGGCCGTTCTGCTAGCCTGCTCGGCGCCGGCTCTTCTGGCGCTCCGCACCGTTGCCGAGCTCGACCGGTTGAATGCCCCGTCCCGGTTTTCTCCCGCACGACGCCCGCCGCTCGCGCATATAGACCGAGTGACCGCCGGATCCGAAGGAGCCCTGATCGAGGGCACCGCCTCGGCGGGCGCCGCCGTGTTCCTGTTTTCCGGGGGCCAGTTCAGCGCGACGACCGTGGCGGGCGACGGGCGATTCCGGTTCGAGCGCGTCCAGGCGCCTGGCCCGTACCGCGTCGGAGCGCTTCCGCTCGCGGCGCCGGCGTCCGAGGAACCCGCTTCTGCGGCCGCCGGGCTCGCCGTCCGCGATGCTCCGCCAGAGGCTTCCGATTTCCCGCTCCCACACCCGGTGTCTCCCCCGTCTGCCGCGCCTTCCGCTGCCGGTCACGGGCCTGCCGCATCGGTCGGGCGGGCGCCCGTCCCCGTTTCCCTCCCAGCTCCAGCCGCCGTCCCTGTTCCCGCGCCGGTGTCCCGCGGCGAAGGACGGCTTCCGTCGGTTCCCGATCTGGCGCGGGGGCCGCGGGACCGTCGCGAAGTCCTCGTCTCGTTTGACGCCGGGTCGTCCGACCGCGGAGCCGGACAGATCCTGGACGCGCTTCGGGCGCACGGCGTCCGGACCACCATCTTCCTGACCGGCGAATTCATCCGGCGATACCCGGACACCGTGAGGCGGATCGTCGCGGACGGGCACGAGGTCGGAAACCACACCGAGACGCACCCCCACCTGACGACGTACGCGACCGACGGACGTCAGGCGACCCGCCGCGGCGTCGACCGCGCGTTCGTCACCGCCGAGCTGTCGCGCACCGATGCCCTGTTCGGGGAAGCCACCGGTCATCACCTCGCACCGTTCTGGCGGGCGCCGTTTGGCGAGCACAACGAAGAAGTGCGCCGGTGGGCCGCCGAGGCGGGCTACTGGCACGTCGGCTGGACCGGGGGCCGCGCGGGACTCGACGGCCTGGACTGGATCTCGAATCCCCGATCCCGCGGTTATCGGACCTCGGGCCGGGTGGTCGAAACCCTGGTCGAACGCGCCGAGAATGGCGGGATCGTCCTGCTGCACCTCGGCAGCGACCGCGACGATCCGGTCGCGCCGAAGATCCCGCTCCTCCTCGAGGGTCTGTCGGCGCGCGGATTCCGGTTCGCGCGCGCCTCTGAGTTTCTCGAGCGCGAAGGTCTGACGGACGACCGGCTCGCGCAGATCCGATCTCCCCGCGCGCCCGCGCCCGCCTCGCATTGAGCTTTCCCCTCGGGACCGACGGATGGCGGGGCGTCATCGCCGACGGCTGCACCTTCGCGTCTATCGAGCGCCTCGCCGCGGCGACTGCCGAGGTCTATCGCTCCCTTCCGACGGGAGACACGCGCGCGATCGTCGTGGGCCACGACACCCGCTTCTTTTCTCCCGAGTTCGCCCGCCGCGCCGCGGACACCCTCGCTCGCGGTGGCGTGGACGTTCTCCTGACCGACCGCCCGATTCCGACGCCGGCCGTGTCGGAGCACGTCGTGCATCTCGGGCTCGCCGGAGGGGTAGCGATCACGGCCAGCCACAACCCGGGCGAATACAACGGTTTCAAGATCAAGTCGCATTTCGGCGGGAGCGCGCCGCCGGACCTCTCTGGTGACGTGGAGAGGGCGGCGGGACGCGATCCGGCGCCGTCGCCGCGCGCCGGGACGGTCCGCGTCCTCGACCTGCTGGGTCCCTACCGCGAGCGCCTCGGAAAGCGCGTGGATCTCGATTCCATGCGGCGCGCCGGCCTCTCGGTCCTCGCGGACTCGATGCACGGGGCGGCGGGATCCCTGGTTCCGGACATGCTCTCCGGAGGGAAAACGCGCGTCGTCCCGTTTCGCTCCGAGCGCGATCCGCTGTTCGGCGGCGTGCATCCAGAGCCGATCGCGTCGAACCTCGGGGCCGCTTCGGAGAAGGTCCGGAGAGAACGCCTCGACCTCGCTGTCGCGCAGGACGGAGACTCGGACCGGCTCGGCGTGCTCGACGGCCGGGGCCGCTTCGTCTCGCCGCACAAGGTTTTGGCGCTCCTTCTGCTGCACGCCTATCGTCGCCGGGGGCTGACCGGGGGGATCGCGAAGACGTTCTCGACGTCCCTTCTCATCGACCGGGTCGCCGCCTCTCTGAAGGTGCCGCTCACGGAGACGCCCATCGGATTCAAGTACCTGGCGGACCTGATGAACCGCGGGGAGGCGGATGCCGGCGGCGAGGAGAGCGGCGGCTACGCGTTCTCCTTTCACCTCCCGGAGCGCGACGGGGTCTTGAACGCGCTCCTCCTGATCGAGAGCCTCGCGCTGTCCGGCCGGAACCTGGATGGCGCACTCGAAGATCTCGCGGCGGAATTCGGTGAGTTTGCCTACGGCCGCCTCGACGTCTATCTTCCCGTCGAGGTGATCACCGCCTTCCTCCAGATGGTGCGGCGGCAGCCGCCCGCCGAAATCGCCGGCGAACCGGTCACCGGGGTGAGCGACCTCGACGGCGTCAAGTATTCCTTCGGCCGGCGCGGCTGGCTCCTCCACCGGCTGTCGGGCACCGAGCCCATGGTGCGCCTCTACTGCGAGCACGAGGACCAGGGTTCGGTTGACCGGATCCTCGTGGCCGCCCGGGAACGCCTCGAGCGTTTCGCGTGTTCCTGACGTGTCCGGGCGCGTGAGGATCGGTTGAAGTTCGCGCCGGCAGCCTTCCTGACCGCGCAGTGGCGCGAGCTCGCAATGCTCCACTACGAAATCGATCCTGCCGTGCTCGCTCCGGACTGTCCCGCCGGAACCGAGATCGCGACGTTCGAGGGCCGCAGCTTCGTCAGCCTGGTCGGGTTTCTTTTTCTCGAGACGCGCGTGCTCGACGTGCCCGTTCCCTTTCACCAGAAGTTCGAAGAAGTGAACCTCCGTTTTTACGTCCGGAGGCGAGTCAACGGCAACTGGCGGCGCGGCGTCGTCTTCCTCCGCGAGATCGTCTCGTCCCCGATCCTCGCCTTCGTTGCGCGGGCACTTTATGGCGAGCGATATCTCGCGCTTCCGACCCGCCACCGCCTGGAGACCGAGGGAGAAGAGACTCGCGCCACATACGGCTGGACTTTCGAAAGCCGTGAGAGTCAGCTCTCGGTGACGGTGTCGGGGCTGGCCCGCATCCCGCCGCCCGGCTCCGCGGAGGAGTTCCTTGTCAACCAGCCGTGGGGATACACCAGGCGCGGTCTCTCGCGCACGCTCGAGTACCGCGTGGACCATACCGAATGGAAGATCCGGAACGCGGTCGCGTCGGGTCTCGATTGCGACGTCGAGCGGCTGTATGGAAAGAGGTTCGTGGACGTGCTCGCCGGGAAGCCATCGTTAGCGTTTCTGGCGGACGGCTCCGCGGCGACCGTCTTTACGGGCGCGACCATCGACCTGGCGAGCGGAGAAGGATCGCCGGTACCCTGAAGCCCCCCCGTGCGTGCGGAACGCGCGCTGCCGGCACGGCGAGACGGGTCAGGAACGGCGGTCGGCTTCCGCGGTGCGGGCGAGATCGGAAGCGCGGCGGCGCGGGCGCGGCGGCTCGGTCATGACCGTGCCGCGCCCCTCGAAACGAATCTTCGGCGCGCTGCCGATGTCCGGCATCATCACTTCTTCGAGGAAGCGGTCTTCCAGCACGGAGGGGACGAGCTCACCCGTCCACGCCACGAGGTCGCGGGACGAGACGTTCAACGGAAACTCGGGAGTCACGTCGTGGGAGAGAAGCGGACCGCCGACCGAGAGAATCACGCTTCCGCGTCCAAAGATTTTCAGGATGTCGACGCGGCGGTTCATCCGAAAGTCGTGGATCGGCTCCAGTCGGAACGAAAGGCCGTGGTCGAGCGCTAAGACCCGGCTTCCTTCGAGAAACAGGGCGTGTCCGTTCATGTCGCGCCGGTAAGCCTGCCGCCCCGGATCGTTGACGAAGAGGTAACCGCGGCCATCCGCCCGGAGGATCTTCTCGAGACGGGTTCCGCGAAAGCTCGACTCGGAGGAGAAGCGCATTTTTCCGCTGTACCAGACGACGGATCCCTTCCGGACGTACACCACGCCCCGCGACGCGATCTCGAGCCCTCCCTCGGGGCGCACGTGAAAGAGCGGACGCGATTCGATCTCATCGTGGGACGGAGCGCCTCCGTCCCGCGCCGCCCGCTCGGCGACCTGCGGCCGCGACAGGGTTTCTGCCGGCACTGGGGTTTCCTGCGAGGCGGCGGCCGCCGCCCGGGCCTCCCGGGAGAGCGGCCCCGAAAGCTCCCTGACCTCGGAAAACGACTCCGCCTCTCCGGACGATTCGCTCGCGACGATCTCCTCGAGATCGCGAGCAACGAAAGGGCCAGAGGGAACGATGTGAGCGGTCGAGTGCGCGTTCAGTAACGCCGGCTCCGCGGCCGGCTCCGCTTCCGGAAACGGAGCGAGCATCAGCTCGGACACGCGGATCCGATCGGTCCGTTCGGGGTCAGCCGCTTCCGAAGAATGAGTCTCGGGTACGGCCGCAGGCGGGGACGGCGGCGGAATCTCCACAGCCTCACGGCTCTCGAGCGCGGGAGGCGGGCTCGGCACGATCGCCGGATCCGCAAGCGCCTCGAGGCGGCTGACGATCTGACGGGGCTTGGCAGAAGTAGCCGCGCCGGCCCTCTCTTCCGGCACGGCCGCCGGTTCGGTGGCCGCCGGCGGACGCGCCGCCGGCACGGGAGCGGCGAGCTTCAGCGGAGCCGGGGACGGGAGAGACCGCGAGACCGCGGGCGCCGAGACGCGGGCCCCCGGTTCGCGCACGTTGCGCCGCAACGCCTCCTCGATTTCGACGACGACGCGCTTCGCGCCCGCGTACCGCAGATGTTCGAGCGCCAGGCCGAGCTTTCCGCGCATCCGATAGAGGAGGCCGAGGTACAGGTGGCTACGGACGTGATCGGGCTGCAGCTCGAGCGCGCGGCGCAGCTCCTGTTCCGCTTCGACGAGCACGCCGGCCTTGAACAGGATGAGCCCCAGGTTCGAATGAAGCACCGCGGACGCGGGATTGTTCTGAAGCAACGCGCGACACGCGCGCGCCGCCTCGTTGTAGTAACCGCGCTTGAACTCGATGACCGAAAGGAGATTGAGGACATCCTCGTCGTTCGGGCGCGCGAGTGCGGCGAGGTCCAGTTCCTGCCGCGCCACGTCGTAGCGCTCCTCGTCGAGATGTTTCCGGGCGCGCGACAGATGTACGACGAACACGCCCTGTTCCGCCGCCGTGACGTCGCCCGTGCCCGTGGTAACCCGCGACACGCCGCCGCTCCGACCCTAACTGCGCAGGCCGGAGCGCGCCGAAAGCTCCGTCGTGATCACCGGGCGGTTGTTCCTGTCCCGCGTCATGCGGACCGGCCTCCCCACCACCCTCCAGCTCTCGTTCGCGGGCCGGCCGAAGCCGCCGCCGAGCTCGGCTTTTCCGTAATACGCCGTCAACCCTTTGTTGACGTAGAGCCGCGTTTCGTTGAAGGGAGGGATGCCGCCGTACCGCGCCACCGCGCCTTCGCCCGCGTTGTAGGCGGCGAGGGATTTTTCGACGCTCCCGTTGTAGACGCCGAGAAGGTAGGCGAGATGCCGGGCGCCCCCGGAAATATTTTCGGCGGGGTCGAAGGAGTTGCGGACGCCGTACTGGCCGGCGGTCTCCGGCATGAGCTGCATCAGGCCGCGCGCGCCCTTGCGCGAGATCGCGGACGGATTGAACGCCGACTCGATCAGCATCACGGACTTGACCAGCTTCGGATCGACCGACGCCGCGCGCGACGCCCGGTCGATGAGGCCGTCGTAAAGCGAAGGGATCCGGACCCGCGACGCGAGCCACGCGTCGCTCCTGTGGATCGACTCCCGCGAGGTCGAGCCGACGCCGTCGTTGTAGATGAAGTGCTTCCCGTCCTTCACGCCCACGCGCACGGTGGCCGGAGCGACGCCACAGAGCGCCACGAGCGCGCCGAAACCGAGCAAGATGCGACGTTTCATCTTTTCCTGCCGTGTGTTTTGTTCAGATTGCGAGCGCGGAATTATAACGCCCTTCCAGGCTGGAGGATGTCCGCCGACGGCTCGCCCGCGGCCCTGCGATTCAGAGGAAGATACTCAAGTCTATCCTTATCAGCGGGTTAAGGCGGCGCCCGTGCTCTCGGCGAGGATCTCGCGCACCGCGGCCTCGGCCTCCCGCAAGGCCGCCGGGAGCAGGGTCTCGTCCTTCCCGCCGGCCTGGGCAAGATCGGCCTTGCCTCCGCCGCTTCCGCCCAGCGCTTTCCCGATCCGAGAAGCGACCGATGATGCCGGAATCCGAGGCGAGAGATCCGGAGTGACCGCCACCACGACGGCGGTCTTTCCGTCCTTCGAGGTGCCCGCGACGACAATGCCGCTCTTCAATCTCGAACGCAGGGTGTCGGAAAGGTTGCGCAGCTCCGGGATCGAGAGCCCTGGCGCGATCCGCGTCAGGACCCGCACGCCCTCGACCTCGACCGCTTCCGACGCCCCCGCGCCGACCTCGCCCGAAGCGAGCTTCAGCTTCAGCGAGGCGACCTCGCGCTCGAGCGCTCGCAGCCGCTCCTCTCTCTCTTGCCAGCGGGAGGCGAGCCCTTCGCGCGGAACTTGCGCGGCGGCGGAAATCTCGGAAAGTGTCCGCTCGTCCTGCTGCAGCAGCTCGACCGCGCCGAGTGACGTCACCGCTTCGAGGCGCCGGACGCCCGCAGCGAGGCCCTTGTCGGAGACGATCTTGAACGCACCGATCTCCCCGGTGCGATTCACGTGGCATCCGCCGCAGAGCTCGACGGAAACGCCGGGCACCGACACCACGCGAACGCGCTCGCCGTATTTCTCGCCGAAGAACATGTCCGCGCCCTGGCTCCGCGCGTCTTCCATGGTCATGACTTCCTTCGACACGAGAGCGTCGCGGAGAACAGATTCGTTGACGATCCGCTCGATCTCGGCGATCTGCTCGGGCGTGGGAGCCGTCGCGATCGCGTAGTCGAACCGCATCCGATCGGGCGCGACGAGCGAGCCCATCTGCCGGGCGCCCGCCCCGAGCACCTGCCGGAGAGCCCCGTGCAGAAGGTGGGTGCCCGTGTGGTTCGCCTGCGTGCGCCTTCGCGGCCATTCGGGGACTTCCATCGCGACCCGGGTCCCTCGGGCGAGCCGCCCCCGAAGAACCCGCACGCGGTGGGCGATGACGGCGGGCACCGGGCGCCGCACGTCCTCCACCTCCGCCTCGCCGCCCTCCCAGGTCCACAGCCCGCGGTCCGCAACCTGGCCTCCCCCCTCGGGATAGAACACCGTACGGTCCGTGACCGCGTCACCGGTCTCCCCCGCCGAAAGGGACTCGACGGGCGCCCCGTCGCGGACGAGGCCTAAGACGAGCGCGTTCTGAATGGTCGTGAAATCCTGCTCGGGATAGCCGCGGAACTCGGAATGCCCGGCCGGAAGTGCGAGCCGTTCGAACACCGCCCCGTCAGACGCGTCGAAACGCGCGGACGCGCGGGAGGACGCGCGCTGCTTTTCGAGCAGCTCCTCGAATCCCGGCCTGTCGAAGGAAACACCTTCGTCTCCAGCGATCTCCTCGATGAGTTCGAGGGGAATTCCGTGCGTGTCGTAGAAGCGAAAGACCACATCGCCGGGAATCGCCGATTTCCCGTGGCGGCGTAGATCGGATATTGCCTCGCCCATCCGGTCGGCACCGACAGACATTGTCTTCGCGAAGCGGCGTTCCTCGTCCCGCAGCGTCATCCCGATCTTTTCCACTTTGAGTAGCTTCGAAGGGCTGCCTGCATCGAAATAAACCCCCGCGAAGACATCGGCGACTGAGGGGACGAGCTGGGAGAGGAATGGCTGTTCGAACTCGACACCCAGGCGTCGCGCATAGCGCAGGGCCCGACGGATGATCCGCCGCAGGACGTAGCCGCGCCCCTCGTTTGAAGGCAGCACCCCGTCCTCGATCAGCATCGTGGCGGCGCGAGCATGGTCGGCGACGACCCGGAACGGGGCGTCCTCGACCGCCATGGCGCCGGCATACGTCTTTCCCGTCAGTTCCTCGATATTGTTCAGGATCGGCCGGAAGAGATCCGTATCGAAGTTGTTGTTCTCGCCCTCGAGGATCGCGGTGATCCTCTCGAGGCCCGCACCCGTGTCGACGGACGGCTTTGGAAGCGGCGTCATCGCGCCGGACGCGTCGCGCTCGAACTGCATGAAGACGAGGTTCCACACCTCCATCGTCGTGTCGCCCTCGCCGTTGACGAGCTCGGGCCGATTCTTCGCCGGGTCCCCGGGGTTCTCTCCCTGGTAGTAGTGGAGCTCGCTGCAGGGACCGCAGGGCCCCGTCTCCCCCATCGACCAGAAGTTTTCCTTCTCGCCGAACCGCAGGATCCGGTTCTTCGGAAGGAACGCCTCCCAGAGCTTCGCCGCCTCGTCGTCGTCTGTGAAGACCGTGGCCCAGAGGCGCTCGGGCGCGAGCCCGTACCCTGTGTCCCGCGAGGTCATGAGCTCCCAGGCGAACGCGATCGCGTCCTTCTTGAAGTAGTCGCCGAACGAGAAGTTCCCGAGCATCTCGAAGAACGTCTGGTGCCGCCCCGTGTAGCCGACGTTGTCGAGGTCGTTGTGCTTGCCGCCGGCGCGAACGCATTTCTGCGAGCTCGTCGCCCGCGAATAATCGCGCTTCTCGCGCCCGGTGAAGACGTCCTTGAACTGGTTCATCCCGGCGTTCGTGAAGAGCAGAGTCGGATCTTCCGCCGGGATCAGGGAAGAGGAGGGAATGCGGCGGTGCCCGCGCTCCTCGAAGAACTTCAGGAACGTCTCGCGAACCTCAGCCGATGTCCATTTCGTCGTCTTCATGAGAGCCTTTCATCATTGCAGAGATCGCGTCGCCCGCGAAACCCTTCCGGGAGAGCGCGCCCCTGACCCGACGCCGCCGCGCGGCGGGATCGAGACCCTCCGTCCTGCGCCAGAGAACGTCAAACGCGCGGCGGAGCGCCTTTTGTTCCGCCCCCCCGCTCTCGGAGTCAAGCGCGGCGTTCGCGGTCTCCTTCGGAAACCCGAGCGCCGAGAGCTCCCTCACGATGCGGGCTTTCCCGTAGCGGCCCGCGCGCGCACGGACGACCGAGCAGGCGGCGGCGAGGTCGTCCAGCCACCCGTCGTGGATGAGGCGATCGATCGCCGTGCGGACGGCGGCGCGCTCGAAGCCGCGGCGCTCGAGCGTCCGGGCGAGGTCCTCGGAACCCCGCGGTCTGACGGTCAGCAGGCGGAGGGCGACCGTCCGCACGGCGGCTTCGGAAGCGGGATCAACGGGAGACCTGGACCGTCTGGAGCGCACGGACGAAAGATACCCAATCGATGGCTGAGCCGGTCGCAGGTCCAGGACTGGCTGACCGCGGAGTACCGCGGCGGTGTCGCTTCCGGTGGTCTATCGGCTCAGCCCCTGCCGTGCCCCGGGTTTCCCTGGCGGCTGAAGTCGAACGGAGACTCTTCCTCCCCGAGCGGGTTGAAGTCCGACGGCGCCTCGAGCTCGGCGTCCATCTCCTCGCGGGCGAGGTCGGCCGTCGACTGGATCCCCTGGATCTTCAGCTTGAACTCGTTTGCGTTCGTCGCGCGCTTCAGCGCCTCTTCCAGGGTGATGAGGCCGGACTTGTAGAGCTGGTAGAGGGACTGGTCGAACGTCTGCATCCCGTACTGCGACGTGCCGGCCTGGATCGCGTCCTTGATCAGCTTCGTCTTCTCCTTGTTCTCGATGCACTCGCGCACGTACGCCGTCCGGATCAGGATCTCCGCGGCCGGAACGCGGCCGAGACCGTCGGCGCGCGGCATGAGGCGCAGCGAGATGACGGCCTTCAAGACGGCTCCGAGCTGGAGCCGGATCTGCTTCTGCTGGTGGGGCGGGAAGACCGAGATGATGCGGTTGACGGTCTCGGTGGCATCCAGGGTGTGCAGAGTCGAGAACACGAGATGGCCGGTCTCCGCGGCCGTCAGCGCGGTCTCGATCGTCTCGTAGTCGCGCATTTCGCCGACGAGGATGACGTCGGGGTCCTGACGCAGAGCGCTGCGGAGCGCCACGCCGAAGCCCTTCGTATCCACCTCGACCTCGCGCTGGTTGATGATCGACTTCTTGTCCCGGTGGAGGAACTCGATCGGGTCCTCGATCGTCATGATGTGCTCGTTGCGGATCGTGTTGATGTGGTCGATCATCGCGGCGAGCGAGGTAGATTTCCCCGAACCGGTCGTCCCGGTGCAGAGGACTAAGCCCCGCTGCTCGGAGCAGATCTTTTCGAGGACCGGCGGAAGGAGCAGCTCCCGGACGCTCAGGATCCGGGCGGGAATGACGCGGAGGACGAGGCCCACCGTCCCGCGCTGCTGGAAGATGTTGCACCGGAACCGGCCCAGGTTCGGGACCGAGTACGCGATGTCTATCTCGTAGTCATTCTTGAACTTCTCCTTCTGGCGGGCCGACATGATGGAGAACGCCATCGCGATGGTGTCCTCCTGCATCAAGCGCCGGACATCCGTCATGGGAGTGAGCACTCCGTCCACGCGGAGGACGGGAAAGGCGCTGACCTTCAGGTGAAGGTCGGACGCTTTGCGCTCCACGGCGACCTTGAGGAGATCGTTGATGTGCATGAATTGGCCTCTTTTGCTCTTCAGGATAAGCGGGTTTGGGGGCGAAGGGAAGCGGGGAGGCGGTTTAGCGGCCTGACTTTTCGCATTTTTGGGCGCGGGTGGTATGCCCCCCCCCGAAAACGACGCGGCCACCTTTCCGCGCGGACCGCTTTACCCCCATCCGCTGATTCGGGCATTTTTGGACGCGGGTGGGATGCCCGCGCCCAAAAACGACGCGGCGACCTTTCCGCGCTGTGCGCGGGGCGCCGCGGGGTCAGCTCTGGACCGGGGTCTCCACGGGCACCGGGGTCAACCAGCCGTACCGATCCTCGCTCTCGCCGGCCAGGAGCGCGAAGAACTCTTTCTGGAGGCGCTCGGTCACGGGCCCCCGGGACCCCGCTCCTACCGGGATCCTGTCGACGGACCGCACCGGCGTCACTTCCGCGGCCGTTCCGGTGAAGAACACCTCGTCGGCAATGTAGAGCATTTCGCGGGCGATCTGCTGCTCGACCACGGTGTAGCCGGCGTCCCGAGCCAGGGTCATGATCGAGTCGCGGGTGATGCCGGGCAGAATCGTGCCCGCCAGGGGGGGCGTTAAGATCCGGCCCCCGTAAACCAGGAAGATGTTCTCGCCGCTGCCTTCGGAGATCCGGCCGGCGTTGTCGAGAGCGATCCCCTCGGTGTAGCCGTTGGTGATCGCTTCCATCTTGATCAGGGCCGAATTCAGGTAATTGCCCGTCGCCTTTGCCATCGCCGGAAACGTGTTCGGCGCCATGCGGTTCCAGGAGGACACGCAGACGTCCACTCCGCTCTCGATCGCCTCTTCGCCCAGATACTTTCCCCACTTCCAGACGGCGATCAGCATCTCGACCGGACTGCGGAAAGGGTTCACCCCGAGCGCCCCGAGGCCGCGGTACACGAGGGGGCGCACGTAGCAGTCCTCGTATCCATTGGCGCGGATCGTCTCGAAGATCGCGTCCCTGAACTCCTTGCGGGAGTAGGGCACCTCCATCCGGTACACCTTGCACGAGTGGTACATGCGCTCGATGTGCTCGTCGAGGCGGAAGGCGGCCGTCCCCGTCCTGGTCTTGTAGACGCGAAGGCCTTCGAACATGCCCGACCCGTAGTGGAGGACGTGCGAGAACGCGTGGATCTTCGCGTCGGCGAAGTCGACGAGCTTTCCGTTCATCCAGACTTTCTTGACGTCTTCGTAGGACACTTCGAGACCTCCCTTGTTGATGGGGCTCCGGGGCGGGCAGGCAAGTATCTCGCAAAGTATCTCGCAAGGCGTCCGGCGACGGAAGCGCATTCGACCGGCAGGTCGCGCCGTCGGGCGTCGAGCGTCAGGCGAACCTGGAGAGCGACGGGAACGTTCCCTTTTCCGCATCCGAAGTTCTTCCGCGCTCGCTACCTCCGCTCCATCGCGGCGCTCGCCAGAACCACGGCGGCAAGCGCCGCCGTCTCGGTCCTCACTGTCGGAGTCGGAAGGCGGATCGCACGCCATCCCGCATCGCGCGCGAGCTCCACCTCGTCGGGCGCCCACCCGCCCTCCGGTCCGACGAGCAGCGCGGCGGAAGCGGAAAGCCCGCTCGAGGGGAACGGCTCGCCCGAAAAATCGATGACCGCGCGAAAACCGCCGGGAGCCGACGCGAGGGCCTCCGTGAGAGCGATCGGTCCCTCGCACCGCATCCAGCGCGCGCTCCCGGACTGCTTCGCGGCCTCCCTCGCGAGCCGGTCCAGCCGGGCGGCGACGACCGGCGACGCCCGGTAGGACTGCGCGCGGGCGGAGTGCACGACCGCCAGTATCGCGACGCCGAGCTCCCCCGCCTTCTCGGCGATCCAGGACAGACGCTCCGAGCGAACGGCCGCAACGCCGAGCCAGAGCGCGACGTGCGGCTCGCGCGCGGGCCGCACGGCGGAAACGCTCACGACGACGGCGTCGCGCGCGGCGGAAACGATCTCGGCATCGCCCTCGGCCCCCGTGCCGTCGATCAGCACGACAACGTCCCCGACGCCGAGCCGCCGCGACCGCACGTGCGCGCGTTCCTCCTCGGGAAGCGGGATCCGCTCGCCCGGGGGAGGGATCGCGGGGACTATGAAGCGCGGCCGAGACACACGCACACCCATTCGTTCTCGGCGCGGCGGCCGGAGAGCGCGAACTGCGGGGAGCGGAGGCGTTGCGTCACTTCGCTCTCCCGCTCGCGCGGGATCCCGGAGAGGATCAGACGGCCGCGCGGCTCGACGCGGGCGAGAACGTGCCGGCGGATCGCGAAGAACTCCTCCGGGAGCATGTTCGCCACGACCAGCGGGAACCGGCCGCCCACCGCGGAGATGGGCGCGGCCAGGAGCGCGACGCGCGAGCCGAACGCGTGACGCCGCAGGTTCTCCTGCGCGACGCAGACCGCGTCGAAGTCGACGTCCAGGCCGACGGCCGACGCCGCGCCGAGCCCCGCGGCGGCGAGCGCGAGGACGCCGGAGCCCGTTCCCACGTCGAGCACTCGGAGACCCGCAGGCGGCTCGTCGGCCAGAGCGAGAAGGGCAAGCCGCGTCGATTCGTGGCCGCCGGTCCCGAACGCGCGCGACGCGGGCAGCCGCAGGGCGATCTTCCCCGCGGGCGCGACGGAGTCGGATGGATCCCCGGGGTCTATCCAGAACCTCTCTCCCACGGCGAACGGTCGGGACGCCGCTCGGAACGCCGCAAAGGGGTCGCCTTCGGCGATGCCGGTGACGAGTTCGGACCGGATTCCCCGCGCGGTCAGGGCCGCGGCGGCCTCGAAAGCGGACGCGTCTTCCCGGAAACAAGCGACGAGGTCTTTGCCTTCTTCCACGAACCCGAGCGGCGAAAAAAGGGAGAGCACGCCGACGACGAGATCGTCGCCCCCCCGCCGGGGAACGGTCAGTCGCGAAAAGGAGGGGCGGGGCAGAAGAGGCTCAGCGCGCGGGAGTGGAGCGGAGCAGGGTTCGTTCGCCCGTCCGCGGGCGGCGGGCGGACGAAGACCGCGCACACGCATTAGGAAAAGATCTTCTTCGCTTTTCCGAGAACGCCGCGCGGCTCGACGGGCGCGCCGGTCATCTCGGCATAGCGGCGCAGCAGGTCTTTCTCGTCGTGCGACGGCGACTCGGGGACCAGGACGGAAGCCCGCACGACGAGATCGCCGCGACCGCGCTGCCCGAGCCGCCCGAAGCCCTTCCCGCGGAGGCGGATCTCGGAGCCGACGCGGGCGCCGGCAGGAATCGAGACCTTCTCGGGCTCTTCGAGCGTCGGAATCGTCATCTCACCGCCGAGGACGAGCGTGGGAAACGGGACCTCGAGAGAGAGGACGACGTCGTCGCCTTCCCGGGCGAAGACCTCGTCCTCGGCCACTGTCAGCACGACGTAAAGGTCGCCGCGCGGACCGCCGTTGCCGCCGGCGTCCCCCTCGCCCGCGAGGCGAAGACGGCTTCCGGTCTCGACTCCGGCCGGAATCTTGATCTTCAGGTCCCGGCTTTCCCGGCGCCGCCCCTCTCCATGGCAGTCCGGACACGGCTTCTCGATGATCTTTCCTTCGCCGTGGCAATTTCCGCACGGCCGCGTGACCGTCAGGAATCCCTGCGAGAACCGCTGGCGCCCCGCGCCGCGGCAGACGGAGCAGGTCTTCGGCTTCGTGCCCTTCTCGGCGCCCGAACCGGCACAGGTGGCGCACCGCTCCAACCTCCCGAGTACGAGCGGGGCCTCGACTCCAAATGCGGCGTCGGAAAACGAGATCTCCATCCGGTACAGGAGGTCGCTGCCCTGACTCGCCCCTCCGCCCCCTCCTCCGCCCATCCCGCCGAAGAGCTCGCCGAAAAGGTCGGAAAGGTCGAAGTTCGACGCGTCGAATCCGAAGCCTCCGCCGGAGGATCCCACCCCGGGGTGTCCGAACCGGTCGTAGCGCGCACGCTTCTCGGGATCCGACAGCACGGCATAGGCTTCGGACGCTTCTTTGAAATTCTCGGCCGACGCGGGGTCGTTCGGATTGCGGTCCGGGTGGTGCTGGAGCGCGAGCTTCCTGTAGGCGGACTTCAGCTGCGCGGCATCCGCCGACCGTTCGACGCCCAGGATTTCGTAGTAGTCGCGCTTGGCCATGAGAGTGAAGGTCAGCCTTCAGTCGTTCAGTTGACGATTAAGCGTTTGATGAGGTTCAGCGTTATCACCGGATCACAGACAATCCGCCGGAACAAGAGGGCCAGCTTGATTCTGCCCGCTTTTTCCGGTTGAGTCGGCTGGACTCTCGACGCTCAAAGATTGCCGCTCGACTCCGCTCAGACCTTCGCCGCGGCGGTCCCGCCGGTTCCGGCCCGCTGCAGCATGACCCGCGTGAGCACCTTCGAGACACCCTGCATGTCGAAGATTGCCTCGTTCAAGGCGTCCCGGGACTCGCCCGAGGAGATCTCGCGGGATCGCTTCAGGGTCTCTTCGATACGCTCCCTCTCGTCGTCGGCCAGCGCGGTGCCGAACTCGGAGAGGACACGCTCGTTTGACGCCAGCATCCCGTCCAGGCGGCTGCGGACCTGAGCGATCTCGCGCCGCTCGTGGTCCGCTTCCGCGAACGCGGACGCTTCCTTGATGATTTTGTCGATCTCGTTCTGAGACAGCCCGCCCGCGGGATTGATCTGAATGCCCTGCGCCTTGCCGGTCGCCAGGTCCTTCGCGGACACGTTCACGATGCCGTTCGAGTCGATCGCGAAGGTCACCTCGATCTGAGGCACGCCGCGCGGCGAGGCCGGGATGCCGACGAGCTCGAACCGCCCGAGCGATTTGTTCTCTCGCGCAACTTCGCGTTCGCCCTGCAGGACGTGAATCTCGACGACTCCCTGGTTGTCCGCGACGGTCGTGAACACCTTCGTGTTCTTCGTCGGAATGGTCGAGTTGCGCTCGATCAGTTTCTCGAAGACGCCGCCGTGCATCTCGATCCCGAGGGAGAGCGGCGTGACGTCGAGAAGCACGACGTCCTTGATCTCGCCCTTCAACACGCCGCCCTGAATCGCGGCACCGATCGCGACGACCTCGTCCGGGTTGATCTCGCGGTTGGGCTCGCGCCCGAAGAGCTCCGCGACCATCCGCTGCACCTTAGGAGTGCGGGTCTGGCCGCCGACCAAGATCACCTGGTCCACGTCGGAAGGCTTCAGGTTCGCGGACTGCAGAGCGTCGAGGCAGGGCGCCGCGGTGCGGTCGATGAGATCCGCGACGATGGTCTCGAATCTCTCCCGCGTCAGCGTGCGGTTGATGTGCTTCGGTCCTGAGGCGTCGGCGGAGATGAACGGAAGCGTGATCGTGGACTCGGTCGAAGTCGAGAGCTCGCATTTCGCCTTCTCGGCGGCTTCCTTCAATCGCTGCAGCGCCATGCGGTCCTGCCGCAGGTCGATGCCCGTCGATTTCTTGAAGTCGTCGAGGAGCCAGTCCATGATTTTCTTGTCGAAGTCTTCGCCGCCCAGGTACGTGTCTCCAGCGGTCGCCTTGACCTCGTAGATCCCTTCGCCCAGCTCCAGGATCGAGATGTCGAACGTCCCGCCGCCGAGGTCGTAGACGGCCACGATCTCGCTGCCCTTGCGCTCGAGACCGTAGGCAAGCGAAGCGGCGGTAGGCTCGTTGATGATCCGAAGGACCTCGAGCCCCGCGATCCGGCCGGCGTCGCGCGTCGCCTGTCGCTGCGCGTCGTCAAAGTACGCGGGGACCGTGATGATCGCTTCGGTGATCTCCTCGCCGAGCGCCTCCTCCGAGAATTCCTTGATCTCCTTCAGGATGAAAGCGGAGATCTCCTCGGGGCTGTATTCACGCGCCCGGGCGCGGATCTTGACGTCGCCGTTCGCGGCGCGGACGATCTCATAGGGAAGGATCTCGCGGGCGTGGGAAGTCTCCTCGGAGTCGTACTTGCGGCCGAGCAGCCGCTTGACCGCAAACACGGTGTTCATCGGGTTCGTGATCGACTGCCGTTTCGCGATCTGACCGACGAGCTTTTCGTTTTCCTCGGTGAACCCGACGATCGAGGGCGTCGTCCGGCTGCCCTCGCGGTTGGAAAGCACCTGCGGGGTGGCGCCCTCCACGACGGCGACGCAGCAGTTCGTCGTTCCGAGATCGATCCCGAGAATTCTGCCCAAGGCCCCTCCCTGATCGGGCCCCCTCTCGGGAGCGCCGTTCCATCGATCGGCTTACCGGTCTCCGTCTCCCCGAACGGTCACTTTGACCAGCGCGGGTCGAATCAACTTGTCGTTCAAGAGGTATCCCTTCCGGAGAACCTCCAGAATTGAATCTTTTGGAAGATCCTGCGAGGGCTCGGTTGCCACCGCCTCGTGCACGTTCGGGTCGAACGTCCCGCTGGTATCGACCTCGACCAGGCCGTATTTGTTCCAGAGGTCCGCGAGCTTTCTCTGAATGAGGGCCACGCCCTGGCCGAAGTCGCTGGCGGTCTCCTCGGGCGTCGCGTGCGCTAACGCCCGATCAAAGTCGTCCGAGATCGTCAGGAAATCACCGACGAATCTTCCGAGCGCGGTCCGGAGGTACTCGCTCTTTTCGCGCTCGGTACGCTTTCGCATGTTCTCGAACTCGGCGAGCTTTCGCCGGTGCCGGTCCTTCAATTCCTCGAGGTCGCCCATCACCGACTGGAGCTTCTCCTCGGCCTGGCTGATCGCCGACCGCTCCTCTTCGGCCAGCGCCGCCTCGAGGCTGTCTCCCGAATCTTCGACCTCGATGCGGTCCGGGTCCGCAGCGACGCCGATGTCTTCTTCCCTATCTCTCATTCGGACGAATCCTCCCTGTCTCGACCCTCACGCGGCTCGAGCCGATCCGATAGCGCACGCCCCAGCAGTTCCACGACCGATATCACCCGGGGGTATTCCCGGCGGGGGGGGCCGATCACCCCGAGCATGCCTGTCAGTGTCTCTCCCGTGCCGTAAGAGGTCAAGACCGCCGAGAGCCGCGGGTCCGATGTCAGCGCGTCTTCCGATCCCAGAACGACGCTGGTTCCCTTCGAATCGAGGTACCGCGTCAGCAGATCCAGGAGCCGCGCCTTCTCGTCGAAAGTGAGAAAAATCCGCCGGACGGAGTCCACGTCCGAAAACTCGGGCTTGTCGAGAAGGCGGATCGCACCCTCGACGTAGACCCGATCTTCGGATTCGCGGTTTTCGAGCGCCTGCCCTCCGAGTGACAGGGCGCGGCCGAGAATGCGGTCGCAGGCCGCCTTCTCCTCCGCCATGGCATTTAAGAGCCGCTTGCGGACCTCGTGCAGGTTTCTGCCGCAGAACTCGCGCGTGATCCTCTGGCTGATCGCCTCGAGCTCTTCGGGGGAATATTCGACGTTCGTCTCGATCACGCGCGAGACGACGACGTCCGGGTCGTTGACCTGGACAGCGAGGATCTTTCCCGGCGCGACGGAAAGAAACCGGACCGAACGCACCACCGTGTGGAGCGCGTCCGGCGCCACGACGAAGCCGACCTCGCCCGAGAGCCTCGAGAGGAGCCGAGAGGCCGCCTGAAAGAGCCGCGTGACGTCGGAGCCCGCGGATGCCAGGTCGTCGTCGACCTGCTCGCGGACGTCGTCGGCGACCTTCCGCTGGCGCATGAGCTCGTCGATGTAGAGCCGGTAGGCGCGGTCCGTCGGGATCCTTCCGGCCGAGGTGTGCGGCTGAGCCAGAAATCCGGCGTCCGTCAGATCGGCCATGATGTTGCGGATCGACGCCGGAGACAGGTCGAACCGGCTCGATTTGAAGAGCGCCCGGGAGGACACCGGCTTTCCGGTGTCCACGTGCACCCGGATGATCTCTTTCAAGATCGTCCGACTGCGGGTGTCGAGCGAGGGCATGGGTGATCGCATTGTCGTTTGTTGGTGGCAGACCCTGGACTCGGGGGTCCTGGCAATCCCGCCGCGAGAGTGCTAACACCAAGGTACCGTTGGGGCTTCCCGCAGTCAAGACGAAGGGGACCTGTCCGCCCGCGCTTAGACTGCGGCCGTGACATCCCTGCCTGTCCTGACTCTCATCGGCCCCGGCCGGGCGGGACGGGCGTTTGCCCGCAGCTGGATCGAGGCCGGGGGACGCCTGGAAACGATCTTCGGACGGACGCTCGCCGGCGCACGAAGCGCAGCCGAAGCGCTGGGGGCGGGAAAAGGCGAGATCCTTTCCGGCGGAACCTTCGCGGCGGAGGTGCTGGTGATCGCGGTCTCGGACGACAGGATCGCGGAGATGGCCGGGGCGGCGGCCCGATTCGGAACGTGTCGGCTCGCCTACCATCTGGCCGGCGCGCTTCCGGCAGCGGTTCTCGCCTCCCTGTCCCGGGGGGGCGCCTCGCTGGGCTCGTACCACCCGCTTCGGACGTTCACGGGCGGACCAGGCGAGCGCCTGCGCGGCTCGTTCGTGGCGGTCGAGGGGGAAGAGGAGGCCTGCCGGTCGGCGCTCGCGTTTTCCGCCGCCCTCGGGGTGACGGCGCACCGCATCTCGGCCGAATCGAAGCCGCTCTACCACGCGGGGGCCACGCTCGCCGCCGGCGGCGTCGTTTCCATCATCTCGCTCGCGGCGCGCGCGTGGTCCCTCGCGGGCATCCCGGAGGAGGTTTCCCGCCCGGCGCTCGCCGATCTTGCGGGACACGCGGCGGCTGGCGCCCGGATCCACGACTTCGCGCAGGCGCTGACGGGGCCGATTGCCCGCCGCGACCTTTCGACGGTGCGTTCGCACTGCGCCGCCCTCGCGCCCTATCCCGATCTTCTCGCCGCCTACCGGGCGCTCGCATGCGAAACCCTCGCGCAAACGCCCGGGATCGGGAGAGAGGACGAGCTTCGGGCCGTGCTCGCGTGTTAGATTCTCTGCTGCCGGCGCAGGGCGCGAGAGCATAATCAACCCATGGTTTTCTTCAACTACGCCACCATGCAGATGGCGGCCAAGATCGTTTACTACGGTCCTGGTCTTTGCGGGAAGACGACCAATCTCCACCACATCTACGGCCGGACGTCCCCCGGGTCCCGCGGGGAGATGGTGTCCTTGGAGACCGAAACCGACCGGACGCTCTTTTTCGACCTGCTCCCCCTTGACGTCGGGGTGATCGGCGGGTTTAAGACGCGGGTCCAGCTCTACACGGTTCCCGGCCAGGTGTTCTACAACACGACTCGGAAGCTGGTCCTGAAGGGCGTCGACGGGGTCGTGTTCGTGGCGGACTCCCAGCGCGCCATGAAGGACGCGAACGTCGAGAGCTTCAACAACTTGAGGTCCAACCTGGCCGAGATCTCCCTGAAGGTCGAAGACCTCCCGCTCGTCCTGCAGTACAACAAGCGCGACCTCTCGAACATCCTGACCGTCGAAGAGCTCGCGGAGACGTTGAACCCCCAGGGTGTGTATGAGAGCTACGAGGCCTGCGCGGTCGCCGGGCAGGGAGTGTTCGAGACGCTGAAGGCGATCTCGAAGCTCACGCTCCGGTCCCTCAAGAAGAGAATGCTCGGGGATGACCGCAATTCGCGCTCGTCCTCCGCGCCTCGCGTCGTTCCGCCGGCCGCGGTCGCGCCGCCGCCGCCGCCCCCCGCCCCTGCCATCGTCGCCCCGCTGCCGGAGCCCCCGCCCGAGCGGATCGCGTACTCGCCCGAGCCCGAAGTCCTGCAATCCGCCACCGAGTCGGAGCAGCCCGCGACCGGAGGGCTCAACTTCGAGAGCTTCACCGCGCCTGCGGCCGAAGCGCCCCGACCCCCGACCGATGCGGAGCTGCCGGACTCGATCTCGCTCGACGAGTTCGTGCCCTCAACGCCTCCGCCGCCGCCGGGCCTGCTCTCGCGGGAGCAGTTCGACGCCGGGGACGTCGAAACGGTCAACGAGTTCGAGGAGGCTCTGAACTCGCTCGATGCGCCGCTGCCGGAGACCGACGAAGCCGGCGAACCGCTGGAGATCGGCGACGTTTCCTTCGCGGAGGCGCCGCGGGAATCCGCCGAAGTCGTGCCGGAGGTCAAGCACGTCAAAGTGCGCTCCAACATCGACATCCTCGCGGAGCTCGAGAAGCTCCGCAAGAACGCGACGTCCACCCCTGCGGCGGAAAAGCCGGGGCGCAAAGCCAATACGGGGATCTCAATCGATGACCTGCTCGCCAACAGCCTGAACCACCGCAAAGAAGTGAACCGGATCTTCGAGCTGCAGATCCCCCAGCGCGAACTCGCCCGGGGGCATCAGGTGACGGTGGACCTTCGCCTCGAGAACAAGGATCGGGAGCTGATCGGCGAGCAGAAGAGCTTCTCGATCGAGCTGCACGCCCGCCAGGACATCGAGAAACTGCTCCTCTCCCTGAAGTTCCACATCCAGGGAAAGTAGAGAAGGGCCTCGACAGACGGCTTTTCTTGCGCCGCCGATCTCCTCAAAGTGCAGACACCTCGTCAGTAACGCCGCGCTGTCCCCTCCGGAGACACCCCGACCGGGAGAAAACGGTTTGCAATCCCCTTACCGGAGGTTACGCTTTTCCCCGATGATCAAACTCTTTCGCTCCCTCCGCCCGGCGAAGCCCCGCATTTTCGCCGGAGCTTTTGTTCTCCTCGTGCTCTCCGCTTCCTGCACCTCCGCCCCAGGCCGTCGTCCCTCTGCGCAGCCGCCGGTCTCCGCAAATGCCCGTCTGATCGCCCGGGCGTCCTCCGACTTCGAGCTCGGGCGGCAGGCGGCGCTCTCGGGCGATTTCCCCTGCGCCCAGTTCTATTTCGACCGGGCCCTCGTTCTCGTGCGGCCGATTGGCGCTCCCCCGGTCTCGAGCCCCGAGATCGCGTCTTTCTCGGCCGAGCTCTGGGAAGGCATCATCCGGTACGAGGCACTCGCGGCGCCCACCGACGAAATGGCCTCCGGCGAGCCCCAGCACCTCTCCCCGGAGCTCGAAAAGATCGAAGTCCCGGTCGAAGCGTCCGCCGAGGCGATCTCGGAGGCGGCGTCCGCGGTCGCGTCCGACGCGCCGGGCGTTTCCTACGACATTCCTATTGTGGTCAACGAGGGAGTCCTGAAGATCCTCGCGACCTTCCAGCACGACCTCCACGACATCATCGGGCGGGGACTCGCGCGCTCAGGCCGGTACATGCCGATGATCCGGAGAGTCTTCAAGGAGGAGGGGATTCCGGGGGACCTCGCCCAGGTCGCTCTGATCGAGTCTTCTTTTCTCCCCCGCGCCCACTCCTCCGCGACCGCCCACGGGATCTGGCAGTTCATGCCCAGGACGGGGCGGCAGTACGGCCTGACCTCGAGCGCGGTCATCGACGAGAGGAGCGATCCGGAAAAGGCGACCCGCGCGGCCGCGAAGCACCTCCGTTACCTGCACGACCTCTTCCACGACTGGTACCTCGCGCTCGCGGCGTACAACGCCGGGGAGGGACGCGTCCTGCGCGCGATGGAGAAGTCCGGCGTCACGGACTTCTGGCAGCTCGCCGCGACAGGGATATTGAAGCCTCAGACACAGAACTACGTCCCAGCCGTGATCGCCGCGACTCTGATCGCCAAGAACCCGGCGCATTACGGTTTCGACATCGACTACGAGAAACCGCTCGAGTACGAGACGGTCTTACTCGAACGCCCCGTCCGTCTCCGGCACCTCGCTTCCGGCGAGAAGGTCGGGCTCGACGAGCTCCAGCGGTTGAACCCGGAGCTGCGCGGCGAGGTCACGCCGAGGTTCTCCGATGGATACCTCTTGAAAGTCCCGATCGGAACGGCGGACACCGTCCGGGTCGCCTACACGGAAGCTCCGACCGCGCAGGCGCCCTCCTTCAAACGTCATGTCGCCCGTCGCGGAGAGACTCTGGCGGCCGTGGCGCGCCGCTTCCACGTGGCGGTCGCGGACCTCGCCTCCGCGAACTCGCTCTCCTCGAAGGTGCGCCTCCGTCGCGGACAGGTGCTCGTCATTCCCCGGCTCCAGGTCGCGAGCGCGGTCCGGAAGGGGAAGGGAAAGAAGAACGGACATCGGGAGCCCGCATCGGCGCGAAGCCGTTCCGCCGTCGTGACCGCGTCGCGCAGCTACAAAGTCCGGGGCGGCGACACCCTCTATCGGATTGCGGCGCGCAACGGAACGACCGTCCAGAGGCTGATGAAAGCGAACAGCCTCGCGACCTCGAACGAGATCCGGCCGGGGGATCGGCTGCGGATCCCGACGAGGTAAAAACGTGGCTCGCTCCGCAATGGGGTGAGCTCAGCCTCCGGCGTGCGGCGTGCGGCGTGCGGCGTGAGTGAAGCGCAGCTCTGCTCCCTCGCCCCGCGAGCGGGAGTGTTTAGCCCGGGCACATGGTGAACAGGTGTTCGGAGACATGATGGACACACCTGCGGAGGCGGGGCCACCAGGACGGCTCGGGACGTTGAGAGTGAGAGTTGGGATGTCGGGCGCCGCCCTCAATTCTCCGTTCATTCCTCAGGACGAGCGGACCGCGGAGTACCGCGGCCGTCTCGCTCCCCGGTGGTCGCTCGGCTCCAGTGTTAATCTCCTCAGGTCCTCTCGGTTCTCGCGCCGGGCGTCCTCCTCCCCTCGAGGAGGATTCAATGCTCGTTCGCGTTCATTCCGCCGCTACGTTCGGGATCGATGCCCACGTTCTCGACGTGGAGCTCGACGTGTCCCGCGGTCTGCCTTCCTTCACCATCGTCGGGTTGCCGGACGCCGGCGTGCGCGAGGCGCGCGAACGCGTCAAGGCGGCGCTGCGCAACAGCGGCTATGCCGCGGTGCAGGGCGCGATCACCGTCAACCTCGCTCCCGCGAATCTGCGCAAAGCCGGCGCGGCGATCGACCTCCCCATCGCGGTCGCCTTTCTCCTCGTCGCGGGGCTCGTCCCTTCGACGGAGAAGCGGAGGATCTTCGTCGGCGAGCTGGGGTTGAACGGCGAGGTGCGCCCGGTCCGCGGCGCGCTCTGCCTGGCACTCGCGGCTCGGCGCGCCGGGTTCGAAGAGCTGATCCTTCCCGCCGGCAACGCGGCCGAGGCGCTGGCGGTCGAGGGCATCCGGAGCGTCCCGGTCAGATCGCTTGCGGCGACGGTCGCGCACCTGCTCGGCGAGCCTCCCGACCCCGAGGCATCGGATCCCGATCGGTCCGCGCAGGAGCCACGGACGACACCCGGGGACTTCTCGGAGATCCGGGGGCAGGCGCTCGCTCGCCGTGCGCTCGAGATCGCTGCGGCCGGAGGGCACCACCTTCTGTTGTCCGGTCCTCCGGGAACCGGCAAGACGATGCTCGCGCGCCGCCTCTCGACGATCCTCCCGCCTCTGACGCGGGCCGAGTCGATCGAAGTGACCGCCGTCCACTCGATCGCCGGAGCGCTCCCCGAGGGCCGTGGACTTCTCGGAGATCCGCCGTTCCGCGCCCCGCATCACGGAATCTCGGCGCCCGGGCTCGTTGGAGGCGGCACGCGTCCCCGGCCGGGAGAGATCTCCCTCGCCCACCGGGGGGTGCTCTTCTTAGACGAGCTCCCGGAGTTCCGCCGCGACGTGCTCGAGGGCATCCGCCAGCCGCTGGAGGAGAAACAGGTCTGCCTCGTGCGAGTAGGCGGCGCCTGCGTCTTCCCATCCGACTTCCTGCTGGTGGCGGCGATGAATCCCTGCCCCTGCGGTTTTCACGGGGATCCCCGGCGGATGTGTCGGTGCTCGGCCGGCGAGCGTCTCCGGTACGCCCGGCGGCTCTCGGGACCGCTGCTCGACCGCATCGACCTCCACGTCCCCGTGCCGCCGGTCCCGTGGGGCGACCTCCAGCGGGACGCGGGCGGCGAGTCTTCAGACGTCATTCGTGCGCGCGTTTCCGTCGCCCGGAGCGTCGCCGCGGAACGCTTCCCGGGAAAGGCCGGATTCCGCAACGCGGAGCTGCCTTCGAGCGGCATCGAGCAGACCGTCCGGCTCGCGCGCGGCGGGCGGGCGATCCTGGGTGCGGCGGTCGACCGCCTGGGCCTTTCGGTCCGCGCCGTTCACCGGGCGCTGCGGGTCGCGCGCACGATCGCCGATCTCGAGAGTTCGGATCACGTTTCCAATCAGCACCTTGCGGAGGCCCTCGGGTATCGGAGCCGCGGCGCTGAAGAGGAGTGGGAACGCCTTGACACCGCCCGGGTGACCCCCTACCATCGACAAGACCCGACACACACAAGGAACTGACGTCCCGGTGGCGCGCAACTTGGCGTACCGGCGGAGCCATTGGTTTGAGGAGGCAGGCGTTGAAGTACAACACGATCATCTTCGTGCCGCACGCCAGGGCAAAGTTCCGGAAGCTGACCGTGTCGACGCGCCTCCTGAGTATCGCCGCCGCGGGGGCCGCCTTGGTCCTCCTGGCCGCCGTCTCCTTCGGGTGGGCGTTTCTGTCTTCCACCCGCCGCGACCACCAGTACCTCCAGGTGCTGGCGGACAATGCGCGTCTGAAATCCAACTCGGCGGCCCTCCATGGGCGCCTCGAGGATCTGTCCCGCCAGCTTTCGGAGTTCGAGGCCCGGACTCGCCGGCTCTCGATCGTCGCCGGCCTCGCCGATTCCGGACGGACCGGAGCGGGCGGACCGCTCGCGTTCAAAGCGTCCCCGGCCCCCCTCGACGAGCGCAGCGCGTTCCTGGGCTCGCGACTGAACGCCCTCGAGCGCCAGTTCGAGCGTCGGGACGCGCTCGTGTCCGCGATGCCCACCGTGGCTCCGGTCCACGGTCTCTTAAACTCCGGGTTTGGCTCGCGGCGCGATCCGATCACCGGGCAGGGCGCATTTCATCCGGGCCTCGACATTTCGACCCGGCGTCGCGAGCCCGTCCTGGCGACGGCCTCGGGCACGGTCATCAAGAGCGGATGGGCGGGCGACTACGGCAAAGCCGTCGAAATCGACCACGGAAACGGGTTCCGCACCGTCTACGGACACCTGGATGCGATGCTCGTCCGCGAAGGCCAGAAGGTCAGCCGCGGAGAGCGCGTCGGACTCGTCGGCTCGACCGGCCGCTCGACCGGCCCCCACCTCCACTACGAAGTGCGGCAGGGCGATCGGCTGTTGAATCCGCTCGAGTACATCCTGGATTCGAAGTAGCGGCAGCCGAGCGACCCCCGGGAGCGAGACGGCCGCGGTACTCCGCGGTCAACTGGAAAGCTGAGTCGGTTTCTAACACCCTTCTCCGTTCCCCTTTCCCCCTCACTCGGCCTCTTCGGCCTCTTCGCCCCCTCGCCCCCGCACCGCCTCGAATGCGAATAAACTGCGCCGGGGAAGGGTTTAGGCTCCAAATATGATCGATCGCGTCCTCGCCAAAGTCTTCGGCACGCAGCACGAACGTGACATCAAGAAGCTGCTGCCTCGCGTGCGCCGGATCAACGAGCTCGAGCCGGGCGTCAAGGCCCTTTCGGACGAGGCGCTTCGCGGCAGGACAGCGGAGTTCCGCGGCCGGATCGCCGCTGCCGTAAAAGACGCCCCGGAAGATCCCAAGGAGCGCAAGGCGCTCCGGGACGCGACCCTGGACGGTCTCCTCGAAGAGGCTTTCGCGGTCGTCCGGGAAGCCTCCATCCGGGCCCTCGGCATGCGACCCTTCGACGTCCAGTTGATCGGCGGCATGGTCCTCCACCAGGTAAAGATCTCCGAGATGAAGACCGGCGAGGGAAAGACGCTCGTCGCCACCATGCCGGTGTACTTGAACGCCCTGGCCGGGCGCGGCGTCCACGTCG
>JBBROA010000040.1:0-30264 GCA_038229875.1 Thermoanaerobaculia bacterium
CGATGCGGGAGCCGCAGCGAACGAAGGGACGAGGCCAGCGGTCGAGCCGACCGGCGAGCCGCTGGCCGGTGCCGTTCGCGGGGCGAACGGCACGTCCCGGAGTGAGCGGAGGCGACGGTAAACTACCCCGCATGGAGCTGACCCGCCTTCCGCCCGAGCTCGAACGTTCGCTGGGCGGCGAGGCGTTTCGGCGGCGGCGCCGCTTCGTTTTTCCGCTGCTGACCACGGATCCGGAAGGGTTTCCGAGGGCCGCGCTCTTGACCGCGGGGGAAATCCGGGCGACCTCGGCGACGGCGATGTCCATCGCCGTTCTCGCCGCGAGCCGGACCTCGCTGAATCTCATTCGCCGCCGCCAGGCGACGCTCCTCTACATGCAGCGGCACCTCGCCGCCTCGATCCGCCTGCGTGCCGGCCGCGGCCGAACGTCTCGCCACGACCCGGACCGCACGATTTTTCCGCTCTCGGTGTTCCGCGTGCGGATCGACCAGGCCGCGCCCTCGGAAGGAAATGTTTCCCTGCTCGCGGGACCCGTTTTCTCGGGTCCCGACTCGCTCTCCCTTTTTTCCTCCGATCTCTTCGGTGAGCTCGGCGAGGCGTCGGCCGAATGAAGTTTCAGGATCGCGTCGTGCTCGTGACGGGCGGGGGGCGCGGGATCGGACGATCCGTCGCGCTCCGTTTCGCCGAGGAGGGAGCGGCGGTCGCGGTCATGGCGCGGACGGAAGCTGATCTCGCACAGACGGCTGCCCGGATCCGCGCGACCGGCAGCCGGTGCTTCTCGACGCCGGGCGACGTCACGTCGCCCGGCGCGGCGGAGAAATGCGTCGCAGAGACGGAGGCGGCCCTGGGGCCGGTCGACATCCTGGTCAACAATGCCGGCGTGTTCCTCTGGAAGCCGTTCCTGAAACTGACGTCCGAGGAGTGGGACCGCGTCGTCGCCACGAACCTGACGGCGACGGCGAACTTCTGCCGGGCGGTGCTTCCCGGGATGGTCGCCCGGGCGCGCGGAAGAATCGTCAACATCTCCTCCGTTCACGGGCTCCGCGGCGACGCGAACCTCTCCGCCCACAGCGCCGCAAAGTTCGGGGTGATCGGCCTGACGCAGAGCCTCGCACGGGAGTTTCGAGCGCAAAACATCGCGGTGAACGCGGTCTGCCCCGGCGCCGTCGACAACAAGATCGACGAGACCGCCGACGTCGACCGCTCCTCGCCTCTCTCCCAGAAACTCTGGCCGCGGGACGTCGCCCGCACCGTGCTCTTTCTGGCGTCCGACGACGCGGCAGGAATTACGGGCGCGGCGCTCGAGGTCTACGGGGGAACACACCTCACGATCCAGGGGTGAGCGGCGGAATCCTGGAGCGCCTCAGGCGCTTTCGGACTCGGCGAGAAACGCAGGCCCCGTGCGGACTTCGGCCCGAATCGCCAGCGCGACGTCCGGAACGTTCGTCGTGATCGACGGCACTCCGAGGTCGAGCAGCCGCCGGATTTCGGACGGCTCATCCGCGGTCCAGGGGTGTACCGAGAGCCCGGCCGACCGGGCGTGCGCGAGGAGAATCGGTTCGACGAGGTCGCAGCGGGGCCCGAGAGCGTCCGCCGGCGGAAACAGCGGCGTCGGCCGTCCGGCTTCCGGCAGGGCAACGGCGCGGTCGATCAGGAAGCTGGTCGCCATCGTCGCATCGGTCTCGCGCATCAGCCGGAGAAAATCGGGATCGAACGAGGCGACGAGGCACCGCCCCCGGACGCCGAATTCCGCCGCGACCCGCGAGACCCGCCGCGCCATCAGCCCGAGGTGCGTGTGCGGCGACGTTTTCACCTCGACGACGTACCGCATCGCGGGACCGTATCGGTGAAAGACCTCCTCGAGCTTCGGGATTCGGTAGGGGCCGAACTCCGATGGGAGCTGGAGCTTTTCGATCTCTCGCGCGGTGAACGTCCGGATCGGGATCTTCTGGTTGCCGAGAGCGATGTCTTCATCGTGGAAGAGGACCGCCTCTCCGTCGCGGGCCTGCCGCAGGTCGAACTCGATAGCGTCGACGCCGAGGCTCTCGGCCGCATCCAGACTGTCGAGGGTGTTCTCCCGGGCGCGGCGGGGCGCGCCCCGGTGCCCCACGATCCAAACTTCGTGGGGCTCTTTCCAGTCGCTCACTGTGACGGCATCCGCGCCGATTCTATTTCGGCCAGAAGTAACTCGAGCGCGGCGTCCGGATCGGGCGACCCGGTGACCGGGCGTCCGACGACGAGAATGTCGGCGCCCGCGGCGATCGCGGCGCGCGGGGTGCCCGTCCGCTTCTGATCGCCGGAAGCTCCGCCTTCGAGGCGGATCCCGGGCACGACAGTCAGGAACGATGGGCCGCAGGCCGCCCGGATCCCCGCCACGTCCCACGGCGAGCAGACCACACCGTCGAGCCCGCAGTCGCGCGCGAGAACGGCGAGCCGCCGCGCGATTCCTTCCGGGGTCCCCGCCACCGGGAGGTCCCCGAGCGCCTTCGAGTCGAGCGAGGTCAGGAGCGTCACCGCGATGACGAGCGGACGGCTCGGGCTTTCTCCGGCCCCCTGTCGGGCGGCGAGCAGCATCTCGCGCCCTCCGGACGCGTGCACGTTCACCATCGACGCGCCCGTGCGCGCCGCCGCGGAGATCGCGCGCGCCACGGTGTTCGGAATGTCGTGCAGCTTGAGATCCAGAAACACGCGGGCGCCCGTCGCCGCGATCTGCGCGACGAGCCCCGGGCCTTCCGAGACGAATGCTTCCAATCCCACTTTCATCCACGCCGCGCGGCCGGAGAACCGGAGGGCGGCAGCCAGGACCTCGTCGCGCGACGGGAAATCGAGCGCGATGCAGAGCCGCGACGACGCGCCGGCCGAAGGCGGCCCGGAATCGATCACCCTTCCGCACCCGCTTCCAGGACAGCCGGCGCGGGTCCGTGCGCGCGGCCGACGAGATCCTCGACGCGGACGCGCCGCGCCGCGCAGTACGCCGAGAGTTCCCCGACGATCCGGCCGGAGACTGCGGGGTCCCTGAAGTTTGCGGTTCCGATCTGGATCGCGGTCGCGCCAGCCGCGAGGAACTCGAGGACGTCGGAGAGATCGCTGATTCCTCCGATCCCGATGAGAGGCGTCCCGGGGAGCGCGCGCGCGACCTGGTAAATCATGCGCACTGCGAGCGGGCGGATCGCGGGGCCGGAGAGGCCGCCGGTGCCGAACGACAGGCGCGGAAGGGCCGTCTCCGGGTCGATCGACATTCCGACGAACGTATTGACGAGCGAAAGGGCGTCCGCCCCGGCTTCGCGAGCGGCGCGCGCGGACTCCACGAGGTCGGGCGCGTTCGGGGAGAGCTTGACCAGCAGCGGCCTCGCGGTCGCGGCGCGCACCCTCGTGACGAGCGAAGCGGTGGCCGACGGCGAATTGCCGAAGAGCATCCCGCCCTTCTCGACGTTCGGGCACGAAATGTTGAGCTCGATCGCGGCGAGTCCCTCCGCCTCCTCGAGCGCCCGGACGATGGTCACGTAGTCTTCTTCGAGGTCGCCCCAGACGTTCGCGATCACGGTCGCGGAGAGCTCACGGAGCCTGGGCAGCTTTTCGCGGAGGAACGCCTTCACACCCACGTTCTGCAGCCCGATCGCGTTCAGCATTCCTGCGGGGGTTTCGCAGATTCGGGGCGGCGCATTCCCCGCGTGCGGCAGAAGGGAAAGTCCTTTCGTACAGATCCCGCCGAGCCGGGAGAGATCCACGAAATCGGTGAACTCGAGGCCGTAACCGAACGTGCCCGACGCGGTCAGAATCGGGTTCGAGAGCTCGAGCGGGCCGACGCGGACGCGGAGAGCGGGATCGTTCACAGGCAACGGCTCCAGTCGATCCGGGCGGGCGCGAGCACCGGCCCCTCCTGGCAGGAGACCAGGAACGGCGTGTCCGCGCCCGGGATGACGCAGGCGAGGCACGCGCCGAAGCCGCACCCCATCGCCGCCTCGGTGGAAAACTCCGACGGCACGTCGAGCCGCGAAACGATCGCGGCGAGCGCGCCGAACATGGGCATCGGCCCGCACGCGTACACCCGCGCGTAACCTCTCGACTCCGCCCGTCTCGCGAAGAGATCCGTCACGAAACCCCGTTCTCCCGCCGATCCGTCGTTGGTCGCGGTCAGGACCGCGCCGGAAACGATCCCGGAGAAGCGTTCCAGTACGGAGAGGTCCGACGCGGTGCGTCCCCCCAGAAAGAAATCCGTCTCGACGCCGGCGGCCGACAGCGACCGGAGCAGGAGCGGAAACGGGGCGACGCCGATGCCTCCCGCGACGACGGCGACCCGGCATCCGCGCGGAAGACCCCCCGCCGAAAACGAGTTTCCGAGCGGGCCGAGAAGGAGCACGTTCGCGCCGGCCGCGAGCGCTTCGAGCGCCACGGTTCCGGGTCCGATCGTCTTCTCCAGGAACTCGACCCGGCCGGTTTCCGGGTCCGCATCCGCGACCGAGTACGCGCGGCGCAGGTAGGGCCGGATGCGCCCCGGCACGTCGAGCATCACGAACTGTCCCGGCGCGATCTGGCGGGCGAGATCCGGGCAATGAAATGTTGAGGAGAAGACCGAATTCGAAAAGTGGCGGGTTGCGAGGAGGAGGGCGCTGTGGTCGGACCTCACCGCCCGGAGTCTACGTCACGGGCACGACGCGGACGTTGGAAGCATTCGGGCGCGAGGCGAACCGGCGAGCGGCGCGGAGTCGTGCTGTTCTCCCCGCGCCGTTCGCCTCTTCGCTTCCCTCATCTAAACGCTGAAATTCACTTCAGTCGGGTCGTTCGGTTTCTCGTCTTCCGCTTCCGCGCGGCGGGCCCGCTTCGCACACCGCTCGCACCGGGGAGCGCCGTTGACCTCGTCAAACGGCCTGGCATACGCGCCGCAACTCCGGCAGCGGCGCAACGCCCGATGATTCGCGTCGTTTTCCAGTTCTATCTGCATCTGCCTGGTCATCCCCTTTATCTCCACTTTCTGCCCCTCGGGCCTTCGAGGGATGCCAACTGAAAAGCGAGGAGGGTGCCAAACGCAATTGACTGTTAATAAAGGGTTTAAATACTGTGACTGCCGTCTTTTTGTAGTCGGAGGGCGAATACGTCCCAGAAAGAGGTCACCGGGAGGTAAACCCGAGCCGGGGGGCGGAGCGGGTGCGGAGTTAAGAACCCTGCGCTTCCGTCTCGAGCTCGTTCGCCATTCCGTCGTGCCGGTGCGCGCGGGCGGTCGCGGCGCCTTCGGCAAACGCATGCCGCGCCGCCTCCTCATCCCCGAGCCGCCGGAGCGAATGGCCCAGCAGCCGGTACGCGGCGCCCTCGTCCTTCGCACGGGCGAGGTAATCGCGAAGCACCGCGACCGTGTCGCTCCAGCGCTCCGCTTTGAAGTACTCGTTCGCGAGCATGAACAGGGTCAGCGAGTTCGAGGGGTCTTTTTCGCGGAGGCTCTCGAGCGGCCCGATCCGGGATGACATGTCTAGGACCTCCCCGCGCACTCGCCTGCCGGCGCCCTGCGAAAAATCGTCAAAACGCGGCGAGCCTGTCGAGCGCCTTGCGGATGTGGCTCGCCTGCGGAAGGATGAAATCCTCCACCTGCGGCTGATAGGCGACGAAGGTGTCCGTAGCGGCGACCCGCTCGACTGGTGCGTCCAGGTACGAAAACAGCTCCGTCCCTATGCGTGCCGCGATCTCGGCGCCGTAGCCCCAGGAGATCGGATCCTCGTAGACGACGAGCGCGCGATTCGTCTTCTTCACGGAACGGGCGATCGCTTCCCAGTCGTAAGGCGAGAGTGAGCGCAGGTCGAGGATCTCCACGCTCTTTCCGGTCTCCTCGGCGAAAGAGCGGGCGGCCTGGAGGGACCGGTACACGGTCGCGCCGTACGTCACGATCGTCAGGTCGTTGCCTTCCGCGGCGACGCTGGCCTTCCCGAACGGGACCATGTAGTCCGGACCCGGATACACGCTCTTGTTATGGGTCTGCCGGTAGAGGTGCTTGTGCTCGAGAAAGAGCACCGGGTCCTCGCAGCGGATGGCGGTCCGCAGAAGCCCGTTCGCGTCGAGCGCGTTCGATGGCATGACCACCCGGAGACCGGGGATGTGGGTCATGAGCACCGCGCCGGATTGCGAGTGGTACACCGCGCCGCCGCCGATGTAGCCGCCCGTCGCGACACGGATCACCATCGGTGCGGCAAACGTGTTGCCGGAGCGCCAGCGCAGGTTCGAAAGCTCGTTGTGAATCTGCATATACGCGGGCCAGATGTAGTCGTAGAACTGGATCTCGGCGATCGGCTTCAACCCCCGCACCGCCATCCCGATGGCCCGCCCGATGATGTTGGCTTCCGCGAGCGGCGAATTGAAGACCCGGTTTTTTCCGTAGAGGCGCTGCAGGCCGGCCGTGAGCTTGAACACGCCGCCCTTGCCCTTGACCTCTTCGAGGACTTCTTCCCGCGAAGCGTCCGCGACGTCCTCTCCGAAGATGACGATCCGGGGGTCGCGCTTCATCTCGTCGCGCATGCACGCGTTCAGCAGGTCCACCATCGTCGTGGGAGACGCGCCCTCGGCGTACACGGGGTCGCTCGAGAACGCATCGGACGTCGGGTCGACGTCCGGCGAGTAGACGAACTCGTAGGCGGAATCCGGCGCCGGGATCGGGGCCGCGAGCGCCTTGTCCGCCGCCTCGTTGACCTCCTGGTCGACTTCCGCGTGAAGCCGGTCGAGGTCGGCCTGGGTCGCGATTCCCTCCGCGAGAAGGAGGCGGGACATCGTCTTGACCGGGTCGCGCTCCGCGTCTTTCTCCCGCTCCGCCTTGGGACGATACGTCGCCTCGTCGTCGGAGAGGGAGTGGCTGTACGGCCGCACGACGTGCGCATGCACCAGCGCCGGCCCCTTGCGAGTGCGGCAATACTCCGCGGCGTCACGGAGCGCATCGTAGGACTCGAGAAAGTCGCAGCCGTCTACATCCGCCAGGAAGAGGTTCGGGAAACTGCGCAGGAGCTTCGAAATGGAGCCGCCGGGGGTATTGACCTCGACCGGAACGGAGATCGCGTACCCGTTGTCTTCGATCAGAAAGAGGACCGGAAGCTTCATGTTGCAGGCGGAGGAAACGGCCTCCCAGAACTCTCCCTGCGAGGTCTGGCCCTCTCCGCCGGAGACCACGACGATCTCGTCGTTCTGAAAGCCGCCGCGGGCGGCGAGATCCGGAATCAGACTCTTGCGCCAGCCGCCTTCGGCCGCGCCGACCGCGTGCAGGAACTGCGTGCCGGTGCAGGAAGACTTGGAAATGAGATTCAGCCGCTTCGAGCCCCAGTGGGAAGGCATCTGCCGACCTGCGGAGGCGGGGTCCGCGGAGGCGCCGACCGCCTGGAGGAACATCTCGTAGGGGGTGACCCCGATCTGGAGACAGAGAGCCCGGTCGCGGTAATAAAGCTCGAACCAGTCGTAACCGGGCCGCGCGACCATCCCGGCGGCCGTCGTGACCGCCTCGTGCCCCGCGCTGTTGATCTGGAAGTAGATCCGGTTCTGCCGTTTGAGCTGGATCTCTTTATCGTCCACGCGCCGGGAGAGGTAAACGTTGCGGTAAGCCGCGAGGATCGACGACGGGTCGAGGCCGTGGTACTTGCTCGCCGAGACCTCGGTCGCCATGCTCGAAATATAACAAGAGTCGGACCCTCGATCCGCCGGCGCGGGGTCCCCTCCCGGGGTCCGGCCCGGGGTCCCCTGCCGGGGGTCCGGCCGAGTCCGCAAGCGGAGCGGCCTTCAAAGAACCGTGACGAAATCCATGTCTTTGGAGGGAGTCTTCGCCCCGCAGGACGACACAGAAATCTGATTCGAGAGCGGGCGGAGCCGTTTACGGGAACGAGTCCCTAAAACAGCGACTTCAGGGACGAACCGATCCCCCACACCTCGAGGACGAGCACGGTGATCGTCAGGATCAGAAAAAGGATCCCGAGACGATGCAGGCGCGGCGAGGGGACGGAGCTCATATTTTGTACAGCAAGCACCCGGCGTGCCAGTGGCTTCCCGACCGAATGAATCCAATCGGCCCCGCTGTTGCTATTCTCGAAAAGCCGATGAACCCGCAGCCTGACAGCGCATTGACGCCCGTCGTTCCGGACTTGCCGCCCCGGCCGCCGGCGCCGGACCTCGCGTCGGTCGACCCGAGGCTCGACCTTGCGGACGAAATCCGTCGGCTGAAGAGACAAAAAAACGCGGTCCTCCTGGCCCACTACTACCAGGAGGAGGAGATCCAGGACCTCGCGGATTTCGTCGGCGACTCCCTCGATCTCTCCCGGAACGCGCAGAAGTCCGACGCCAGCCTCATTGCGTTTGCGGGCGTGCGCTTCATGGCCGAGACCGCGAAGATTCTGAACCCGTCGCGGAAGGTCGTTCTCCCCGACTACGAGGCGGGCTGCTCGCTCGAAAGCTCCGCGCCTCCGGAGTTGTTCCGGCGGTGGCGTGAGGCGCACCCGGGCGCCGTGTCTCTGACGTACATCAACTGTTCCGCCGCGGTGAAGGCGCTCTCGGACATCATCGTGACGTCGTCGAACGCCGAAAAAATCGTCCGGTCGATCCCGCCCGACAAAGAGATCCTCTTCGCCCCCGACCGCCACCTGGGCGCGTGGCTCGTGCAGAAGACCGGCCGCCCGATGGTTCTCTGGCCGGGAGCCTGCATCGTGCACGAGCAGTTCTCCGAGCGCGAGATCGTCCGGTTGAAGGCGCAGAATCCCGATGCTCTGCTCGCGGCCCATCCCGAATGCCCGGAATCGATCCTCCGATACGCGGACCACGTCGGATCCAACCCTTCGATCCTGAACTATGTGACGACCGCCCCTGGAAAGACGTTCCTGATCGCGACCGAGGAGGGGATCCTCCACCAGATGAAAAAGCTCGCTCCCGACCGCGAGTTCATCGCCGTTCCCCCGGACAACGGCTGCCGGTGCAACGAGTGCCCTTTCATGAAGCTAAACACGCTGGAAAAGCTCTATCTCTGCCTGCGGGACGAGCGGCCGGAGATCCTCCTCCCGGAGGAGATCCGGGCAGCGGCCGAAAAGCCCCTCCTGCGGATGCTGGAGTTGTCGTAGGGGTACAGACCGGGGCCCTCAGGGGTGAGGGGTCAGGGGGCGAGGACGGCCCACTCTCAAAACCGCTGAACGGTGCCGGCGCGCGACCTTGACCGTGAGGGCCTGAAACAGCGGCCCCGCGGCACACTTCGTGCTGCCCGGCTTCGCCTGGAGGAAACCGATGGCCGAATACACGCTTCCGGACCTGCGATACGACTACGGCGCGCTCGAACCTCACATCTCGGGAAAGATCATGGAGCTGCATCACGACAAGCACCACGCGACGTATGTCAAAGGCGCGAACAAGGCGCTCGAGGAAATGGCGGAGGCGCGGTCGAAGGACGACTTCACCCGCATCGCCGCGCTCGAGAAATCCCTCGCGTTCAACTTGTCGGGCCACGTCCTCCACTCGCTCTTCTGGACGAACCTGACGCCAAAAGGCGGCGACCGCCCGTCCGGTGAGCTCGCCGCCGCGATCGACAACGACTTCGGGAGCTTCGAGCGGTTTCAGAAGCAGATGGTCGGGGCCGCCTCGACGATCATGGGATCCGGCTGGGCGGCCCTGACCTGGGACCCGCTCGGGAAGAGGCTCATGACCGTCCAGATCTACGACCACCAGTCGAACGTGAACCAGGGGGGTGCCCCGATCCTCGTTCTCGACGCGTGGGAGCACGCGTTCTACCTTCAGTACCAGAACCGCAAGGAGGAGTTTTTCCAGGCGGTCTGGAACGTGTGGAACTGGGCGGACGCCGCACAGCGATTCGACGCGGCGAGGAGGGTGTAGCTGTCAGCTCTCAGCTGTCAGCCTTAAGGCGCCAATCGTCGCACTCGACGCGGTCGCCGTCATGACCCGGATCGGCCCGGGCTGACACCCCCGCCCGGACAGCTTATTCTTCCACCGCCCATGCAAGCCCTGTCCGGAGAGGCGCTCGACCTCCGCCTGCGCGAGTTTCTGGCCGAGGACATCGGCAGCGGAGACATCACCAGCGAAGCCACCGTCCCTCCCGCTGCGACCGCGCGGGGCGCCGTCGTGGCGAGAAGCACCTGCGTCGTCTCGGGCCTGAACGCCGCCCGGCGCACGTTCGAGCTTCTCGATCCGGAGACGTCGTGGAGGGGTGCCGTGGCCGCCGGCGATCGCGTCGAAGCCGGAACCGTCGTGGCTGAGCTCGCCGGGCGCGCGCGGGCGCTCCTCACAGCGGAGAGGGTCGCGTTGAATCTCCTCCAGAGGATGTCCGGCGTGGCAACGGAGACCCGCCGGTTCGTCGACGCGGTCGCGGGCACCTCGTGCCGCATCTACGACACGCGGAAGACGGCGCCGGGACTGCGCGCCTTCGACCGCGAGGCCGTGCGGGACGGAGGCGGCGTGAACCACCGCGGCACCCTGTCCGACCAGGTCCTCATCAAGGACAACCATCGACGCCTCGCCGGAGGGGTCGGGCGCGCCGTCGCCGCGGCGCGGGCGCTCCTGCCGCCGGGCGGCATCGTGGAAGCGGAGGTGGAAACGGAGGACGAGCTGCGGGAAGCACTGGAGGCGGGCGCCGATCAGATCCTCATCGACAACCAGACCCCGGACACGGTCGCGCGCTGGGCGGCGATCGCGCGGCAGCGCCAGCCGAAGCCGTGGATCGAGGCCTCAGGAAACATGAGCCTAACGACCGTGCGCCGGTATGCGCTCGCCGGCCCGGACTGTGTTTCCGTCGGCGCGCTCACCCACTCGGTGCGGGCCGCCGATCTCGCGCTCGATCTCTACGTGGACGTCCCCGATGAGTGACGAGACCGAAGTCCTGATTCTCGGAACCGGAATCGCCGGCGCCACTGCGGCTCTCGCGGTCGCGCGGGAAGGAGTGCGCGCCACCGTCGTGACTCGCGCCGCCGAAGCGCGGGAATCGAACACGTTCTGGGCGCAGGGCGGGATCGTGGGCCGCCCCCCGGGCGACACTCCCGCGCAGCTCGCCCAGGACATCGAAAAAGCCGGCGATGGCCTCTGCTCGCCCGAGGCGGTGGAGCTTCTCGCGCGCGAAGGGCCGGACCTCGTGGACCGTCTGCTGATCGAGGAGCTCGGCGTCCCGTTCGACCGGGAAGGCGCCGGCTTTCACTGGACGCTCGAGGGCGCGCATTCGGTGCCCCGGGTTCTGCACGTGAAGGACGAGACCGGGATGCCCATCGAGCGCGCTCTCCTGGCGGCATGCCGCGCCGAGCCGCGCATCGAGTGGCGCCTCGAAACGACCGCCGTAGACCTGCTCACTCTCTCGCACGACTCGAGACGGGCGACCGATCGGTACCGGCCGCCGCGCGCGATCGGCGCTTACCTCCTCGAGCGAAAGTCCGGCGCCGTGACGCCTCACCTCGCGCACGAGACGATCCTCGCGACGGGGGGTCTCGGCCAGGTGTATCTCCACACCACGAACCCGCAGGGCGCGCGCGGCGACGGCATCGCCATGGCGCGGCGCGCCGGGGCCCGCCTCTTAAACCTCGAGTACATCCAGTTCCATCCGACCGCGCTCGTCCACGCGAAGGGGCGGCTGCTCTTAACCGAGGCGCTGCGGGGCGAAGGCGCGCGGATCACCGACGCCTCGGGCCAGGAGTTCCTGAGCGCGGTCCATCCCGATGCTGAGCTCGCGCCGCGCGACATTGTCGCCCGGGCGATCCACCAACGGATGCTGGAGCACGACGACCCGCATGTCCTCCTGGACATCTCGCACAAGCCGGCCTCGTGGATCCGCGAGAGGTTCCCGGGATTGACGGCTCGTTGCCTGGAGCTCGGCTTCGATTTGACCGCCGGTCCGGTGCCCGTCGTGCCCGCGGCCCACTACTCCTGCGGCGGCGTCGCCGTCGACGGCAACGGCCGGACGACCCTCGGCCATCTGCGCGCCGCGGGAGAAGTCTCGTGCACGGGCGTCCACGGAGCGAATCGGCTGGCGTCCACGTCGCTTCTCGAGGGGCTGCTCTGGGGATGGCGCGCCGGGAAGGCCGCCGCGGCGGAAGTGCTCCGCCGACGGGGGGAGGCCCTCCCCGAGGTGAGACCCTGGCAGCCCGAGAACGAGCGAGTCGACCCTGCCCTGATCGCGCAGGACTGGATGGTCATCCGCCATACGATGTGGAACTACGTCGGGCTTCTCCGCTCCGAAAAGCGGCTCGACCGGGCGAGCCGGATCCTGGCCGAGCTCCAGGTGGAGATCGAGGACTTCTACCGCCGGGGAACGATGTCCGACGCGCTCCTCGGGCTGCGCAACGGAGTCCAGACCGCCCTGGCGATCCAGCGCGCGGCGTCGGAGAACCGGGTTTCGAAGGGGTCGCACTACCGCGAGGACCGGTGAGAGGGGATCGGCCTCCGGCCTCCGATATAGTGCCCCCTCCATGAGCGTCCTCTACCTGCAGTTCGAAAACGGCGACCGGAACACCCGGGTCCAGAAGCTCGGCAAGAGCGGAGCGCACATCGTTCCCGTCGAGCCGCGCTGGCCCGCCTTCTTCGAGCTCGCCAAGCGCGAGAAGCCGTACGCGATCGCCATCGACTTCTCCCAGGCCCCCACGCACTGCCTCGAGACCGCGGACTACATCGCGAAGGCCAAGGAAACGCGGGAGACCCCGCTGTACCTGCTGCGGGTCCCCGAGGACCGCCTCGACGCAGTCAAGAAGCGGCTGCCGAACGCCTCCATCGTGACGGAGCAGGACCTGGCCGGGATCCTCGTGGTCGAGGAAAAAAAAGCGCAGGAGCGCGCGCGAGAGAAGAAGGAAGCGGCCGCGGCCGCCCGCAAGACCGCGCGCGCGAAGAAGCTCGGACTCGACAAGCCCCCCCCGCCGCCTCCGCCGCCGCCTCCGTCCGCGAAGGGCAAATCGGGCGCCCGGCCGAAGGCGGCTCCGCCGGCCGCGGAAGAGCCCCGGAAGAAAACTGCCGCCCCGGCGAAGAAAAAGCCGGCTCCCGCGAAAAAAACCGCGGCCCGGCCCCCCAAGAAGAAATAGCCGCGTTCGAGAGGGCTCCGGCGACGCCGATGCGGTCCTCGCCCGCGGCCGATTCGTCCCGAGGTTTCCTCCGGCGCGAGACTCTGCGCACCCTGGCCATTGTGGCGGCGTGGGCCGCGCTCGTCTGGGCCGCGACCTTTGCGGCGCAGCGGATCCCGCTTCCGGCGCGCGAGGCGTGGCCGCCCGAGATCGCACGCCGCGCTCCTCCCCTGGCCCGATACGACGCCGGCTGGTACCTGAAAATCGCCGAGCACGGATACGGGCCTCCGCCTCCCGCGGGAGTCGCGTCGGAGCACGTCTTTTTCCCGCTCTACCCGCTTCTCACGGGAGCAATCGCCCGCGCGCTGCGCGTCGATGCCTTTGCCGCCGGGCTCGCGCTGTCGCTGGCCTCGATCCTCGCCGCGGGAGTGCTCTTCGTGCGAGAGGGACGACGGAGGCTCGGAGCGCGCGATGCTCGCGGTGCGCTCCTTTTCCTGCTCCTCTTCCCAACCTCTTTTTTCCTGCTATCGATGTATGCCGAGTCGCTCTTTCTCCTCCTCGCCCTCCTCGCCTTCGACGCGGCGCGCCGCGAAAAAGCGGTCTCCGCCGCCGCGTTCGGGTTCCTCGCGGGCCTGACCCGTCTTCCCGCGCTCGCGCTCGCGCTCCCGCTCGCTCTCGCGTGGCTCGCCCGTCCCTCCGCCGCGAGCCGGCCTCGCCGTCCGGCCGACTGGGCCGTGGCGGCGCTCGTCGGCATCGCCCCGGCCGCGGCCGTCCTCCTGTGGATCTTCGGCGTCGGAGCCCACTTCGGAGAGCCCGGGCTCTACTTCCGGCTGCAGCACTCCTGGAACCGGGGCACGTCCCCTCTTTCGGGGCTCGCGCAGTGGGGCGCCGCGCTCCCCTCGAAGCTGGCGGAGGGAGAGGCCCGGACGCACCCGGTGTTTCTGATCGACTACGCGAACGCGCTTCTCTTTCTCGCGCTCGGCATCTATCAGGCGATGCGCCGGCGGTGGGCGGACGCCGCCTGGACGGCCGGCGCGCTCCTGCTGCCGGCAGCGACCGGGATCTCGGCGAGCGTGCCGCGCTACCTGACGGTCGTGTACCCCGCGTTCTACGCCTTAGCCGAGATCTTCCGAACGCGGCGTGCCCTGCGGGCCGCCTGGTGGTTCGGCTCGGCGGCGCTCCTCGGCGCCGGGATCGTCGCGTTCGTCCACTGGCGGTGGGTGGCCTGAAGAGCGGGGCGGCGCAGGATTTTCCGGGCTAGAATCTCCGCTCTCGAAAGCGAAAAGGAGCCCCGATGGACAACGGATTCTCGAAAGAAGCCCTCGCCACGTACGCGGCCGGCCAGCGCGAGCAGTTCGAGCGCACGCTCGGCGAATTAGTCGAGATCCCGACCGTCTCCGTGGAGCCGGAGCGAAAGCCCGACATGCGGCGCGGCGCGGAATCCGCGGTCCGGCTGCTCGAGTCCCTGGGAGCGCGGGCCAAGATCTACGAGACTGCCGGCCATCCGATCGTATACGGCCGCTTCGATCGGGACGCCGGGCTTCCCACCGTGACCGTCTACAACCACCTCGACGTGCAGCCCGCGGAGGGCCCCGACTGGAGGACTTCTCCCTTCGAGTTCGTGAAGCAGGGCGACCGCTACTTCGGCCGCGGCACGACCGACGACAAGGGCCCCGCGATCACCGCGCTCTACGGAGCGAAATACGCGTTCGACAACGGTGTCGCCGCGAACATCCACTTCCTCTGGGAATTCGAAGAGGAGATCGGCAGCCCGCATTTCGAGACGACGATCGCGGCGCGCGCGAAAGACTTCGCCACCGACTCCGTCGTGGTTTCGGACACCGTCTGGGTCTCGAGGGCGCGCCCGGCGCAGCCGGCGGGACTCCGCGGTCTCCAGGGACTGCGGTTCGAGCTCCAGACCGGACAGACGGACCAGCATTCCGGCACCGCCGGCGGCGCCGCCCGCAATCCCGTCACGGAGATGTGCCAGCTGATCGCGGAGTGCGTCGACGGGAAGACAGGAAAGGTCAAGATCCCCGGGTTCTACGCCGACGTCGTTCCGCCCACCCGGAAGGAGCTCCAGGACCTCGAGAAATGCGGCTTCACCGTCGCGGGCTTCAAGAAGGACCACCTCTACAGGACGCTCCGCGTCGAGGACGCGCTCGAAGTGATGAAGCGCATCTGGATGATGCCGACGTTCGAGGTCCACGGCATCGCCGGCGGTTATCAGGGACCGGGGGTAAAGACCATCATCCCGCCAAAGGCGACCGCGATCGTCTCCTGCCGGCTCGTCCCCGACATGAACCCGAAGAAGATCGTGAAGCTCGTGTCCGACTTCGTCAAGGCGAGGAACCCGGACGTCAAGATCACCGCCGAGCACGCGTTGCCGGCGTACCAGGGAAAGACGACCGGGCCCTACGCCGACGCGATCCGGTCCGCGATCAAGCTCGCCTTCGGCAAGGAGCCCGTCTTCGTTCGCGAGGGCGGCTCGATCGGCGCGGTCCTATCGATGGAGAAGGTCCTGAAGGTGCCCGTGTTCTTTCTCGGCCTCTCGCTTCCGGAGCACGGGTACCACGCGCCGAATGAGAACTTCGACTGGTCGCAGGCGAAGGGCGGCATGGCCGCGTTCGCCTCCTATTTCCAGCAGGTCGCGGCGATGGGTGGAGGCCGAAAGGCGGCGAAGGCGTAAAGCGCTTCGCCGCTACCGCTAACCCGCGTTCTCGAAGCCGAGCAGCTTCCGGAAAAAACCCCGGCGCTGCCCGTCGTGCCGCAGAAGCAGGGTCTCGAGCTCACCGCGGTCGAAAAACATTCCCCCGCAGGTCCCGCAGCGGTCCACCTCAATCTCCTCGATGCGGTCGAGCGCCATCGGGGAGCCGTCGTTGGGACATCGCCGGGGCGTGACCGCCGCGCCCTGCGCCTCACGCCGCACCGGCGGCGAGGACTCGGCGCGCCGCCGCTTCGCCGCTTCGATCATCTCGACCTCGTGTTCCCGGAACCAGCCGTCCTCGCGCTCCTGCCGGAGCGCCGCGGCATCCCAGTGCGATCCGTCTGACTTGGAAGGTCCCCTCATTTGATCTCCCGACTCTTCTTGGCCTTCTTCATCTCAACACATCTTCGAGCCCTGTCGAGGCGTCCGTCTTCTCGTCGCGATACTTGACGATGATCGGAGTCTGCAGCGACAGACCCCACTCGGGGCCCCTCCCGTCCCGGACCGCGCGGGCACCCGGAACCACGACGGCCCGCGCCGGAATCTCGAGCGGCCGCTCCGGCGTGCGCCGGTATTCCACTCCGCGCACCAGGTCGTAAACCGGGGTGCCTCCGGTCAGGATGACTCCGCTTGCGAGGACCGCGCCCTGCCGGACGATCGCGCCTTCATAGATCCCGCAGTTGCCTCCCACGAGGACGTCGTCTTCCAGGATGACCGGCAGCTCCCCGACCGGCTCGAGAACGCCTCCGATCTGCGCGCCAGCCGAGATGTGGACCCGCTCCCCGACCTGCGCGCAGGAGCCGACGAGCGCGTGCGAATCGATCAGCGTGCCCGCGCCGACGTAGGCGCCGATGTTGACGTACGCCGGCGGCATGATCGTGACGCCGGGCCCGAGGTAGCAGCCGTCGCGAACGGCGGTCCCTCCGGGAACGATCCGCACCTGCGAGCGACCGTCGAACTTTTTCAGTGGCATGGTGTCCTTGTCGAAGAACGGAAACTCCGACCCGGCGAGTGCGCGCACGATGCCGCCGGCGCGGAAGCCGAGAAGGATGCCCTCCTTCACCCAGGGATGCACGATCCACTGCCCGTCCTGGAGAGTCGCCGCGCGCACCGTTCCGTCGTTCAAGCCTGACCTGAGCTCCCGGAAGAGCGCCCGCAAGGCGTCGAACGAATGATTTTCCGGTGACGCCCAGGCGTCCCTGATCCTTTCCGCGAGGGTGTCCGTCATCGGCGCGCTCCCGTCCGCTTGCCCGTCAGCTTGTATCCCGCCACGAGAGTCTCGATCCGCCGGCGGGTCTCGTCGCGCACCGGCGCGAGAGGCAGACGCAGCGTCTCGCCACATTTCTTCATGAGCGCGAGAGCGCATTTCGCCGGGCCCGGGCTCGACTCCCAGAAGTTCATCTCCATGAGAGGCAGCCACCGGGCCTGCAGCTTGCGCGCCCCGTCCCAGTCGCCCTCGAGCGCGCGCGACATCAGCGACCGCATCTGAGCGGGGATTTCGTTCGACGCGACCGAAATGAGGCCGCGACCCCCGAGAGCCATGAGCGCCAGCGCCGTTGCGTCGTCCCCCGAGAAAACCGCGAAGTCTGCCGGCAAGCGCGTCATCAGATTCGCGATCTTCCCGAAATTCGGGGAGGCTTCCTTCAACCCGACGATGTTCGGCACTTCCGAGAGGCGGAGGATCGTCTCGACGTCGAGGTCGGTTCCCGTCCGGCCGGGGACGTTGTACACCAGGATCGGCAGACGCGACGCATCCGAGATTGCGGAGTAATGGCGGAACAGGCCCTCGGGCGTCGGGCGGGTGTACATCGGAGAAACCGAGAGGATCCCGTCGGCGCCGGCGGCCTCGGCGTCCCTCGCCCAGAAGACCGCCTTCGCCGTGTGGTTGCCGCCTGCTCCCGCGATCACCGGGACGCGTCCACTCACCGCGGCAACCACCGCGGCCGTGACGGCCTTGCGCTCGTCTCCGGAGAGCGTCGAAGCTTCCCCGGTCGTCCCGCACGGGACTAGGAAGTCGATCCCCTCCGAAATCTGCCACTCGACCAGGCGGGAGATCGCGCCGAAGTCGATCCGCCCACGTTCGTCGAACGGCGTGACGAGAGCCGTTCCGCATCCCTTCCAGTCGACGCGCTTGCCCGAAGCCTTCACGAGACCTCCTTGGAAATTTCCGCCAGCAGTTCTCCGAATTCGTAAACACCGGAGCGGCCCGCGATGCGTTCCGCCGCCCACACCGCGCCGCGCGCAAAGCCGCCCCGGCCGCGCGCGCGATGGATGATCTCCACCTCGTCGTCGGCCGACTCGAACACCAGGCGGTGCGTCCCCGGGATCGTTCCGGCGCGCACACTCGCAACCGTCAGCGGCCGGCCGGTCGCGCCCTCGACGAGCGAAGCGATCCTGCGGGCCGTCCCGGACGGAGCGTCGCGCTTCCCGGCATGATGCTCCTCGACGAGGTAGGCCGCGTAGCCGGCCGGCGGAAACAGGCGGGCGGCGCGCGCCGCGAGATCGAACGTGTGCCGGACGCCCACCGAAAAGTTCGCCGCGTGGACGAGCGCTGCGCCGCCCGCCGTGAACGCCGCGGAGACGCGAGGAAGATCGCGGTCCCACCCCGTCGTGCCGCAGATGACCCGCGCTCCCGCGCCCGCGAGCCGGAGGAGGTTCTCGACCGCCGCCTGGGGAGTCGTGAACTCGAAGACCACGTCCGCCGCGGCGAGCCGCTCCGCCGTCAGACCCGACGCGGCCGTGTTGTCTGCGGACCGCAAGGTCCAGACCACATGATGCCCGCGCGCCTCCGCCGCCGCTCCCGCCTCGAGCCCCATGTTTCCGGCGCCCACGAGACCGACCCGCACGCTACGCCGCCCCGCCGCCGAAGAATTCGCGGTGCAGCAGGCAGACGGTGCGATCGACGTCTTCCTCCGCCACGACGAAGGAGACATTACGGCGCGAAGCGCCCTGCGAGATCATCAGCACGTTCACGTCCTCGACCGCGCGGAAGATCCGCGCCGCGATTCCGGGGGTGAACTTGAGATTCTCTCCCACGAGGCAGACGATCGCGCGGCCGCCGGCCACTTCCACGTCCGCTAGCGCTTCGAGCTCCGCCCGGATCTCGGACAACCGGTCGAGGTCGTCCACCGTCACCGAAACGGAAACCTCCGAAGTCGAGACCATGTCGACCGCAGTCTCGTGCCGCGCGAACACGTCGAAGATCGTCCGGAGAAAACCGGCCGCGAGAAGCATGCGGCTCGACGAGATGTCCACCGTCGCGATCCCCCGCTTGCAGGCGATCGAGCGCACGTTATCCGAGCCGGCCCAGGCGCCGGAGCGGATCTCCGTTCCGGCGGCGTCCGGTTTCCGGGCGTTGCGGACCCGGACGGGGATTCCCTTTTCGACGGCGGGAGCGAGCGTTGACGGATGGAGAACACGCGCGCCGAAGTACGCGAGCTCCGACGCCTCTTCTGCCGAAATCCTCTCGAGGACCCGGGCCTCCGGCACGATCCTCGGGTCGGCGGTCATCATTCCGTCGACGTCCGTCCAGATCTCGACGAGCTCCGCCTCGAGACAGGCGCCGAAGATCGCGGCGCTGTAGTCGGACCCGCCGCGGCCGAGCACGGTCGTGCGCCCGTCGGGAGCCGCGCCGACGAAGCCGCCGACGACCGGGATCTCGCCGCGTCCGGCCGGCTCCCCGAGCTCCTTGCCCGCGCGCGTCCGGGTGGCCGCGAAGTCCGGCTGAGCGCGACCGAAGTGAGCGTCGGTCGAGAGCGCGTGCCGCGCGTCCACCCAGACGGCGGGCAAGCCGCGGAACGACAGCACCCGAGACACGAGAAGGGAGGAGATGAGCTCGCCCTGTGCGAGAAATTGATCGCGCGCTTCGGACGGCACGGACCGCAGCACCGCGACGGCGCCCGCCATCCGGTCGAGGGTCATGAAATAGGGCGCGAGCTCGGCGTCGACTTCCTGGGCGCCGGCTCCGAAGATGTCGTGGGAGACCGCGAGCGTCGAGCGGGTGATGTGATCGACCAGGATCTTTTTCGCCTCGCGCTCCTTGCCGGCTGCCGCTCGCGCGAGCGCCGCCACCAGGCGGTCCGTCGTACGGCCCATCGCGGAGACCACGACGATCGGTTTCTCTCCGCGGGCGTGGGAGGCGCCGACGATCTGCGAGAGGCGCAGGAGCGCGGCGGCGTCTTCGACGGAGGTCCCGCCGAATTTCTGAACGATCACGCGCTGCCGAGCAGGCCGATCGCGGAGGCGTATTCCGCGTTCAGAACCGACGCTCCGGCGGCGCCGCGGATCGTGTTGTGCCCGAGCGCTGTGAACTTCCAGTCGAGAACCGCGCACGGCTTCAATCCGCCGACGACCACCGACATTCCGCCTCCGGTGTCCACGTCGCGCCTGGGCTGCGGGCGGTGCGGGAGCGAGAGGGAGACGACCGGCCGCTCCGGCGCCGACGGGAGCCCGCGGACCGAGTCGGGACCCCGGAACTCGTCCCACGCGGAGAGCACCTGCGACGCCTGCGCGGGCCGGCGCAGCTTCACCGAGACGGACTCCGTGTGCCCGTCCTCGACGGGAACGCGATAGGTCATGGCCGAGATTTCGAAATCCGCGGGGGCGACGCGTTCGCCCTGGATCTCGCCCAGGATCTTCCGTGTCTCCCGCTCGATCTTCGCGGCCTCTTCGGAGATGTCCGGCAGCACGTTTCCAAGGATGTCGAGCGAGGGAACTCCGGGATACCCGGCGCCCGAAACGGCCTGCAAGGTCGTCACCAGCACGCGCTCGATGCCAAAGGCGCGGTGAAGCGGCGCGAGTGCGAGCGCAAGGACGATCGTCGAACAGTTCGCGTTCGTGATGATCCCTCCCTCCCAGCCCCGGTCCCGCCGCTGGCGGTCGAGCATCCGAATCGCGCCCGGATTGATCTCGGGAAGGAGGAGCGGGACGTCTTCTTCCATCCGGTACGCCGACGCGTTGGAAAACACGAGGAGGCCGCGCCGCGCGAGCTCGGGCTCCACCTCCCGGGCGAGCGACGCGTCGAGCGCGGAGAAGACGAGCCGGCACGGCAGGTCGTCCAGAGGGCCGCAGACGGTCATGGCCGCCACCGGAGTGGGAATCGGGGAGGGAATCCGCCAGTGCGCGGCCTCGGCATAAGGGCGCCCGCGGGATCGGTCCGACGCCGCCACGCAGACGATTTCGAACCACGGATGACCGGCCAGGCGCTCGACGAACCGCTGGCCGACCGTGCCGGTCGCGCCGAGCAGGCCGACCGGGATTCTGGAGGTCATCCTTCGAGCATAACGGAGCCGTTCGCGCAAAAAGCTTCTATGATCGATGGCGTGGTCAGCCCCGAAACCCGGTCCCCCGGACCCGTCTGCCCGAGCTGTGGCCGGCGGATCGCCGCGTGGCGAATGGAGCACTGCGTCTATTGCGGCATTGCCTTCCCCGACGGGCTGAAAGAGGGCTTTTCGGAGCCCGAAGCGCTCAAGTGGGTGGAGCGCCCGGTGCTCCCCGCGGACGCCGCGCGGCAGCTCGAGCTCTTGAAGGTCATGCCTCTGGAAAAAAAGCGTCCTCTCGCCGCGTACCTCGGGCTTCTCGTCCTCCCGGTCTTCGGAGTCCTGTTTTACCTGCTCTACCAGATGGTGTTGCGCTACTCCCCGGCCTCCGGAATCCTCGTTCTGATCGCCGGAGCGGGTTTTTTCGTCTATCTCGTCTGGATGCTTCTGAAGCGCTCGTAGGTCCGCAGCCGACGTGGCGGGGCCAGTTTCCGTTCTTTTGGCATGACCTTCGCTCTCTGTTCGCACAAGTGCGGCGCTTGGCCCACTTGAAAGAGGAGGATTCTCACCATGCTCTGGACCATCTTTGTAATCCTGCTGGTTCTCTGGCTTCTGGGCCTCGTTTCCGGTTACACGATGGGCGGGTTCGTCCACATCCTGCTGGTCGTCGCCGTCGTGGTCCTGCTGATCCGGTTGATCCAGGGTCGCCGCGTCGTCTGACCCCGTCCGGTAAAAGCGGCACACTCCTTTGAAAACGCGCCGGGAAAACCCCGGCGCGTTTTCATTGCCGCCTGCGCTACGACAAACCGCCTTCGAGTTGACCGCGGAGTACCGCGGCCGTCTCGCTCCCTACGGTCGCTCGGCATGCCGCTAGGATGCACCCATGGACCTTCCGCTCAAGAGTCGCGCGGAGCTGACCTCGAGACTCGAGCTCGCGGCGGGAAAACGCCTGCTCTTAGTCGACCCGCCGGACGCTTTGCTCGCTGTTGCGCTCGAGGCGCGTTCCGGCAAGGAGACGCGCGTCGTCGAAGGCCGCGCGATGCGGACCGTGAAAGAGCCCTGGGACGGTGTGCTCCTCTGGCGCGAGGACCGGGTCGGCTCGCAGGCCGTGCTCCAGGGTGTCGGTCGCCGCGTCTCTCCCGGGGGATTCGCCTGGGTTGTCGTCGCGCTCAAGAAGGTCACCGGAGTTTCGACCCCGGGCGCTCATCGTCTCGGGATCGACGACCTCCTCCGCAGCTTCCCGGCCGGAGAGTGGGTGCGCGACCGGGAGATTCGGGTTTCCGCATGGCACGTTGCTTTTAGATTCGTCAAGAAACTCGGTTGAAAGCGTTCCCTTCGCCCTTCGCCCTTCGCCCTTCGCCCTTCGCCTTCCTTACTCCATCTGCGGATAGAACCGTCCCTCCACCAGGAAGAACCGGCCGCTTGCAACGACCAGCTGGCATCGGGTCACTTCGAGCGTGGTCGTCAGGGACACTCCGGGAGCCGTGAGGGTGATCGGATACATCACGCCGACCTTGAGACCGGAGTCGAACTCGAACTTCACTCCGATCGACGTGACCTCGAGGACGCGGCGCGCCTTCTCCCAGCGGATCTTGATCTCATACTCGTCCGGGGAGAGCCGGTGATGGGCGACGCCGGTCGCGCGCGGCGGGGACGGGCGGGGGGGGTCGGTCTTCCTGTCGGTCATCTTGGCCCGGAAATCCTCCCGGCGTCAGAGCCTTCCCGAGCCGCGCGGGCTCGGGAAGACACGAGGCGCTCCGGCCGCGGAGGAATCACTCAGCTCTTCGCGGCCAGTGATGTCGCGAGCTCGATGGCGGCCGCCATCCCCTGCTTCTCCCGCACGCTGCGAACACGCGCCTTCTCCGCGGGTTTCAGGCCGCGCACGTAGCCCATGTATTTTCCCAGAAGCCTCCGCAGCGCTCGCACTTTCGGCGACATCGCACGCCGCGCCCGCGGCTTGACTTCGGCGCGGGCAGCCCTGCCGGGCGGGCGTCCACGCCGGCGCCCGCCGGAAGAACCTTCCGAGAGGCTCTCCAGGGAGGCGAGCTGTTCCCTCAGGTTTCGAATCTCCTGGTCGCGCCCCCGGAGGGCCTTCTCGACCTGTGCCGGCCGCACGGCCCTCTGAGCCAACAATGCGTTCAAGACATAGTGAGATTGGTTCGGCGTCAATTTCGTCACCTTTTTCCTCTAAGTTGCCACTTGTCGGCTGTCGAGCCGCGCTTGATCGCGGGCCGGCAGTTTATAACAGCCCACCGGCGGACTTTGATTGTCCAGCCATAGTCGGTGCGCGAAAACGTCACTTGCGGCGGACGGCAGCGGCCTTATCCTTATGAGCAGGCGGCTTCTTCCGCGACGCGCGGGGCTTCATCTCGACGGCGGGGAGCAGGGCCTCGACCACCTCCGCCTGGATCGTCTTCCCCTCGGTCATCACATACGCCCGATGCACGACGTTGCGCAGCTCGCGGACGTTTCCCGGCCAGGAATAGAACTTCAGAAGCTCGAGCGCCCGCGGCTCCCAACCCAGGATGCCGGCCCGTTCCTGCTCTTCGATCAGTTTGCGGAAGTGTTCCGCCAGAATTCCGATGTCATCGGCGCGCTCGGACAGAGTCGGCAGCGACAACGGGAAGACATTCAGTCGATAGTAGAGGTCCTCGCGCAACTTACCTTCACCGATCGCCTCTTTCGGGTCGCGATTCGTCGCCGAGATCAGGCGCACGTCGACTTTGAGCTCCTGCGAGCCGCCGACGCGGCGCAGGGTCTTGTCCTCGAGAACGCGGAGCAGTTTCACCTGAAGCTCGGCACCCATCTCCGTAATCTCGTCCAAGAACAACGTGCCGCCCATCGCTTCTTCGAAATACCCAAGCCGGCGTTTTTCAGCACCCGTGAACGAGCCCCTCTCGTGCCCGAACAGCTCGCTCTCGATGAGCGTCGGAGAAATGGCTCCGCAGTTGAACGCGACGAAGGGCTTTCCGGCGCGGCGGGACAGCCGGTGAATCGTTCGGGCCGCCACTTCCTTGCCGCTGCCGGAGGCGCCTGTGATCAGGACCGGCGCGTTCGAGCGAGCCACGCGTCGGATCACGTCGAAAATGCGCGACATCGCTTGCGAGCGTCCGACGAGGTCTCCCAACCGACCGGTCTCCTGCAGTTCCGCCCGCAGCGTCTCGACTTCCGTCTCCAGCCGTCTGCGGTCCGCCAGGCGGTTGAAGACAACCTCGAGCTGTGCCGGACGCAGGGGCTTCAAGAGGTAGTCGAACGCTCCCGCGCGGAGCGCTTCGATCGCGTTGTCGATCGACCCCTGTCCGGTGATCACGATCCCTTCCCGGTCGGGATCCGACTCGCGGGCCAGCTTCAGGATCTCGATGCCGTCACCGTCTGGCAGGTGGATGTCGACGATCAGGATCCGGGGGTCGAACTCGCCGAGCGCTTTGCCCGCTTCCCGCGCCGTCCCCACCGAGAAGGTCTCGCCGCCGAGGTCCTTGATGGATTCTTCGAGCCCTTTCCGCGTCGCCATGTCGTCTTCGACGATGAGAACTTTCAACGGGGTGCCTCCGGTAGATCGATCGTCGCGACGACGCGGTCTCCTTGCTGTTCGAGTCTCACGTTTCCTCCCGCCTCCGCGGCGGCCACCCGCGCGCGAGAGAGACCCATCCCCCACGGCTTACCCGGCCGGGAGGACTTCGGAAAGAAGAGCATGTCGGGATCGTCGGTCGGCAGAGACCCCGGATTTTCCACCCGCGCGAAGACCCGGCCGCCATCCCGTCCGAGGACCACCTTGACGGACTCGGGCGCCGAGGCCTCGACCGCGTTCACGACGAGCGCCTCGAGCCCCGCGGAGAGAGCCCTGGCGCTGACCGTGACGGACGCGCCGCTCGAACCCTCGAGCCGCACCCCCGGATATCGGGACACGGTCGCGGCGGCGAGGCCGTCGAGCTCGACGGAGGCGGCGGGACCGGGATCCTCCAGAAGGAACTCGCGGCCCCGGTCGAAGAGGTCGAAGGCCTTTCCGAGCTCCCGCCGGGCCACCGTCAGCGACTCGGTCGGGTCCGTGCCGCGCCGGAGCCGCCGGTCGGCCCCCTCCAGGTGCAGCGACACCGCGGACAATGGTGTGGCGAGGTCGTGGAAAAACCGCTTTAAAAACTCACGCCTGGCAGGGGTCGCCAGGTCCTCAGTGTGGGCCAACGGGCATCCTCTTTGCTAAAAACCGGTTCACCGGAGAACGCATCGTATGACAAGTGTTTCCGGGCAAGATACATACCCATGAGCCAGAACGCCGCCGCCCCCCGGGGTTTGAGATCCGCCCTTCGAACGCGGCTGAGGATCTATTCCGCGGTCGGCCTCGCCATCCTCGGCGCCTGGCTTTACTACACCGTGAACACCGTCCTCGGGCTCTACGACGTGACTCTCGCGATCGAGCAGAGCACCTGGCAGCGGCAGGGTGTGCTGGATGCCCAGGGGGGGTTGAAGGAGGCGGAAGAATCGCTCGAGCGGTACGTCACGGGGGGCCAGGGATACGACCTCTCGCGCCACCAGGTCGGCCGGACGGCGATGCGAACCTCGCTCGGGTCCATCCGCCGGCGGGCGACGACCGAAGGCACCCGCGGCGCACTCGAACGGGCCGAGTCGGCGGAGGAGACCTACGCCAAAGCCGCGGACCGGGCGATCGGGGGGTGGAGCCCGGAACAGCCCGCTATCGCTCGCCAGGTCCATGACAATCTCGCGAGGCCCGCGGCCGACAAGCTGAGGGAATTCCTCTCCGAGCTCGAGGCGCAGTTTGCGAGGAGTCAGGGATTCGCCGAAGAGCGCCTCAGGGAACGGCGCGACTCGGCGGCCACCGCGATCGGCATCCTCGCGATCCTGATCATCGTCGGGATCTTCTGGTTCCTTTCGGACGTCGGACGCCGCATCGTCGCCCCTCTGGGGGCCGGCGCGCGCGGGCTGGAAGACCTGGCGTCGGGCCGCATCCCACCGCGTCTCCTCGACCACTCCGAAGACGAAGCGGGCGAGCTCGGCCGTCAGTTCAATCGCGTCGCGGAACAGTTCGTCGCGCGGGCGCGGGCGCTCGAGGAGCGGGACATCGAAGCCTCGGTAAACGCAATCTTGACCGTGGCCGCGACGGTCAATGACCTCTCCGGGTTTGGCACCACGATCATCGAGAAGGTCCTGGAAGTCAGCGGAGCCGCGTCCGGGGTGCTCTATCTGCCGACTCCGGAGGGAGCGTTCGAGCCGGCCGTCTCGCTCGGCGGGGCCGCCGGCGACGGCCCTGTCGGGCGCGAGGAAGCCGCGCGCGCAGCGAAGGAGCGCCGGTCCGTTTACCTGTCGGTCGATCCGAAGACGCCGACGGTCAACGTTCTCGACGGGAGAATTCTTCCACGCGAAACGGCGCACATCCCGCTCGTCTACTTCGACCACGTGGTCGGAGTGCTGGCCCTCGGCGCCACGGAGACGTTCACCGCCCGCACGCGCAACGCGCTTTCCGCGATTGCTCCTTCACTCGCGGTCGCGCTGGCCAACGCCTCCGCCAATGAGCGCGTGGCCGAGCAGTCCCGGCGGCTCTCGGAACAGAACGAGCTTCTGGAAGAGCAGCGCAGCCGGATCGGCCGCACCGCCGCAGAGCTGCAGCGGGCGGGCGAGCTGAAGGACCGCTTTCTCGCTTCGGTCTCTCACGAGCTTCGCACTCCGATGACGGTCATCCTGGGTTTTACGGGAACACTGCTGCGGGAAAACCAGGGTCCCTTGAACCCGGCGCAGCGCGACAGCCTCGAGCGCGTGCAGCGCAACGCGAAGCTTCTTCTGGCCCTCATCAACGACATCCTCGACATCTCGAAGATCGAGGCCGGCAAGGCAGAGATGGAGAACGAGACGATCCCCCTCAGCTCCTTTCTGGCGCAGGTCGAGGCGGACTTCCGGGACGCTGCCCGCCGCAAAGGACTGCAGATCACGAGCGAAGTCGCACCGGGGCTCACGAACGTCGTCTCCGATCCGGCCAAGCTGACGCAGATCCTTTCCAATCTGATCGGCAACGCGTTGAAGTTCACCGAAAAGGGAACCATCAGCGTCCGGGCGGAGGAGCGATCGGGCGGGAGATGGGCGCTCGTCGTGGCGGACACGGGAATCGGCATCGCGCCGGAGGAGCAGAGCAGCATCTTCGAAGAGTTCCGGCAGGGAGAAGCGCCGGAGCATCGGGGTCGCGGGGGCACGGGGCTCGGTCTCGCGATCGTGAAGAAGATGGCGCGATTTCTCGGCGGAACGATCTCGGTCGAAAGCTCGCCGGGCAAGGGCTCTCGATTCACCCTCACGCTTCCGCGCGAGGCTCCCGCGGCCGCGTCGCCGAGGGCGGCGCCCGCGCTCGAAACGGGCCGACCGGGAATCCGAACCGTGCTGGTGGTCGATGACGATGAAGGGGTGCGCCGGCTGCTGTCCCTCGAGCTCGAGCCGTACGGCCTGAGAGTCCTCGAGGCCGGCGACGGCGCCGAGGGGGTGCGACTGGCCAGAGCGGAAAAACCCGATGTGATCCTCCTCGACGTCCTGATGCCGAGGATGAGCGGCTGGGATGCGCTACGCGACCTGAAGGAGGCGCCGGAGACGCGCGGAATTCCGGTGATCCTGCTCTCGGTGGTCGAGAACCGCGCGTTCGGCCTCGCGCTCGGCGCCCTCGACTACCTGGTGAAACCCCTCGGGCGCTCAGAGCTTCTGGATTCTCTCGCCAGGGCCGGAGTTCTCGCCTCGCGCGGGCACATTCTGGTGGTGGACGACGACGCGGACGTGCGGACCGTGCTCGAGCAGGAGCTCGTCGCCGCCGGGTTCCGGCCGAAGGGCGTCGGGAGCGGTGCCGCCGCTCTTGCGGAGCTCGAGCGCGAAAGGCCGACGGCCGTTATTCTGGACCTTATGATGCCCCCTCCCGACGGGTTCGAGGTGCTCTACCGGATCCGCGAAAACCCGAGATGGAGGGATCTGCCCGTCGTGATCGTCACAGCCAAGGAGCTCACCCCCGAGGACCATGCCCGGTTGAACGGTTCCGCGCAGCGGGTCCTCCGCAAGGGGAAAGACCTGCGGGGGCTCGTGCGCGAAATCCTCGAAACGATCGACGAACCGCGGGCGGCGACGGCATGAGAGTGCGGATCTGATGGCGCGCATCCTGGTGGTCGAGGACTCCCCGGACATCCGAGCGCTCGTCCAGATGCTTCTCGAATCCGCGGGGCACGAGGTCTCGACGGCGAGCGACGGGCAGGAGGGAGTCCGCTCGGCCGGCACGGTCCGGCCGGATCTCATCCTGATGGACCTCTCCCTTCCTATCCTCTCCGGTTGGGAGGCCACGCGCGCGATCAAGTCAAATCCCGAGACGGCGCGCATTCCGGTCATCGCCGTCACCGCCCACGCGATGCAGGGAGACCGGGAGCGCGCGCTCGCCGCCGGCTGCGACGGCTTCGTGGCAAAACCGATCGACGAAGAGACATTCGCGTCCCTCATTCACTCGTTTCTCCTGGCGACCGGCGGTCCGCCTTCCGAGCCGGCCTCCTCGAAACCCGACCCCGCCTCGCAGGACGACACGTCGGGGCGGGTCCTGGTGGTCGACGATCAGCCCGAGGTGGCTCAGATCCTGGCGGCGGATCTGAAGGCGGAGGGCCTGCGGGTCGTCTCGGCTGCGAGCGCCTCCGAGGGGCTGGATCTCTTCCGAAAGGACCCCGCGTTCGACCTCGCGGTCGTGGATGTCATGCTCGGGCCGGACACCGGATACGAACTGACGTCCCAGCTGATCGCCACGTCGGCGGAGTACCTGCCCGTCCTGCTCGTCACGGCCGGCACCATCGACCGGGAGCGCGGCTATGCGGCGGGCGCTGACGACTTCATCGGCAAGCCGATCGAGAGCACGGAGCTGCGCGCCCGCGTGCGGTCCCTGATCCGGATCGGCCGCGCGATCCGCCTGCAGGGCCGGACCATCCGCGAACGCGCGGAGGCCTACGACAAACTGGCCGAGCTCGACCGGCTGAAGTCGGATTTTTTGTCCACCGTCTCGCACGAGCTCCGCACGCCGCTCAACACCATCATTCTTCTCTCGCATCTGATCGAGCGGGAGGGGAAGACCCCCGCGGACGAGGATCGACGCCTTCATGACGTCCGGGTGATCCGAGACAGCGCGGAGACGCTCCTCCGGATGATCAACAACATTCTGGATCTTGCCAAGCTCGAGGCCGGCCAGCGCGATCTCCATCCGCAGAGACTCGAGTTAGCCGCCTTCCTGCGCGAGATCGCCGACATGCTGGAGCCGCAGGCGGCCGCCAGGGGGATCCGGCTGGATCTCGAGCTCTCCCCCGACCTCGCGGAGGGCGCGGTGCTCGACCGCGAGAAGCTCTCCCGCGTCCTGATCAACCTGCTCTCGAACGGGGTGAAGTACACCCGGGAAGGAAGCGTGACTCTGCGGGCGTCTCGGTGGCAAGGCAGTTTCGCCTTCGAAGTGGAAGATACCGGGAGCGGCGTGCCGGCTCATCTGATCGCGTCCGCCTTCGAGCCCTTCCGCCAGATCCGCACCGGCAATGAGGAAGCGCCCCGCGGAACCGGGCTCGGCCTCTCCATCTCGAAGCAGCTCGTGGAACTGATGGGTGGCGACCTGCTCTTCGACAGCCGCGAAGGGCGCGGCACCCGCGTCTCCTTCACGCTCCCCGAGCTTCCGGCCGGCGACGCGAGTCAGCCCTCGGGTGAGAGGTGGAAGAGCGGGTCCGAGCCCGCTGGTGTCGCTCCCTCCGGGCACGCACGCAAGGTGTTGATCGTCGAAGATGACGGCTCCTCGCGATACGGTTTGAAGAGCCTGCTCGAGTCCGAGGGCTACGAGGTGTTCGAGGCTCCAGATCTCGCTTCCGCTTCCGAACAGATCCGCGCCCAGGCTCCCGAGGTGCTGGTCCTCGACATCACTCTCCCCGACGGGGACGGCGCGGCCTGGCTCGCCGCGCTCCGCGAGAAGGGACCCGTCGCGTTTCCCGTGATCGCGCTGACCGGCGTCACCGCCGACGAGGACCGCCGGCGAATCGAGCGCGCCGGCGTCAGCGCAGTGCTGCACAAGCCCGTCAACGTCCACATGCTTTTCGAATCGCTCAGGGTCTGTCTGGAGGCGGCGCGATAGGTGCCGGCCCAGGGACTGTCAGCTCTCAGCTGTCCGCTAACAGCCAGAACAGCCCGGCTTCGGAGACGGCTGCCAGGTGACAGACCTCCTCACGCCTTTCAGGCCAGGACGTCTCTCTTCGTAAACACCAGGAACGCGAGCGCCACAGCCGCCACGGCCCAGATAGCCAGCGTGACGACCGAAAACTGGAGCGTCATGCCG
>JBBROA010000041.1:0-30004 GCA_038229875.1 Thermoanaerobaculia bacterium
CCGCGCCGACGGCTTCGTTCTCTGAAATAACGAGCCGGGCGGAAGGCGGAGGAGGCATGCCCCGCATGGGGCACGCCTCCCGGACCGTCCGGGCGAGCCGAAACCTTTCTAGAAAAGCACCCGCAGCCCGACCTGGATCTGGCGCGGATCGCCCACGCCCGCCTGGACGGTGCCGTCGAAGTTGAAGATCAGGTTGGTCACCTGCGGGCGGCGCAGGTTCTTGCTGTTGAAGACGTTGAACACGTCGACGCCCGGCTCGATCGTGAGCGCGGCGATCTTGAACGCTTTGGAGATCCGCAGATCGAGAGAGTTGTACTGGTTGTCCTTCCGGCCGAGGTTGCGCCGTGTCACCGTTCCGTCCGCGTTGATCCGATCCCCGGGACCATTCGTGGGAACACCCGCGGACGTGACGTCGAGAGGCTGCGCGGAGCGGTACGAGTAGCGGAAGTTGATGTCCACGCTTCCGGGGGCGTTCCAGAGGAACCAGGCGTTTAACCGGTGTCGCTGGTCACGGTCGGAGTAGCCCCATTCCTTGCTGAATTCCGCGCTCGGGTCCGACGGGTCTTCGTGGATCTTCGCGTACCGGAAACTAAAGGGGTCGCGCTCGTTGTCGTCGTCGGATTTGTCCTTCGAATACGTGTAATAGACCTGGAAACCGTAGTGGTTCTCGAAACGCTTGTTGAATCCGACCGTCCAACCCCAGTATCGGCTCGAGGCGGTCGACTCGACCGTGGTCAGCCCGGCGATACCGTTCGTCCCCCCGGCGCCGAGACCGGTCGCAAACGGCGAGCCGAGCTCGGACGCGTTGCGATCGACGAAGCGCGTCAGGTGAACCGTCTTCGACTGGTTGTACTTGAGAATCGCCGCGATGCCCGGAAGGATCTCCCGATCGAATCCGATACCGACTGAGGTCGTTCGGGGATTCTGGAAGTCTTTGCTGGTGACCGTCACGTCCGGATGATCCGGAATCGAGTTGAGCTGCGAGGGGGGAACGATGCCCGGATAGGCGGGAGGGAGCGGACCGCCGAAGTTCCCGAAGAAGCTGGCGCGGAAGATGGTCTGGCCGATGCTCCCGTTCGTCGACCGGCTCCCGGCGAGAACGAGCCCCGGAATCCGGGCGTAAAAGATGCCCGCATTGGCGCGCACGACCGTCTTGCCGTCCGCGAACGGATCCCACGAGATGCCGAGACGGGGCTGCCACATCTTCTTGTCTGACGGGATCGTGCCGTCCGAAGGAAAGGTTTGCCCCTTCGAGGTCCTGCCGATGAAGCCCGAATAGAACACCTCCGAGGGAGGCGTGATCGGGTCCGGCTCGATCTGAGCCTCCCAGCGCAGCCCCGCGGAGATGGTGAGTGTCGGGGTCGGCTGCCACGAGTCCTGGAGAAACACCGATGGCTCCGTCTGGCGAATCGTCTGGGTTCCCGCATCGGCCGCGGTGCGCCCGCCGACCCCGGCGAACTGGAGATACAGGAGCACGGGACCGGTGATGGTCGTTCCCGCGGGGCACGCCCCCGTGGGCGACGACGATCCGTTCGAGCATTCCACGTAACGGGAATTGGCCACGTAGTTCAAGAAGCCCGCTGTCGACCCGAAAATGTAACGGCCGTTGGCAAAGCCTACGAACGTCTGAGACGACTCGGTGCGGTTGTATTCGACGCCCGCCTTCAGGGAGTGCTGTCCGATCAGGAACGAAACGTTATCAACCAGCTGAATCCGGGTGTCGTGGTAATCGACGGGGATGAAAAAGGGCTCCCCGAACCGGTACGACCGCACGAAGTCGAAGGCGGTATCGGGAAGCGGCCGATTCTGCCCCGCGATGCTGGGGCCCTGGTAGGCGCGCGGCCGGTCCTCCCGCGCCCACTGGCCGCGAAATTCGTTCGCGAGGTTCCCGCTCAGAGTGGAAAGAAGCGCCACGGTTCCGGAGTTGGAGTGGTCCAGCTCGTCCGCGTTCGCGGTGGCGCCCCAGGTGTCGACGTCGAAAGTCCCGTTAGCCTGATCGGCGTAGGTGTAGTTGTACCGGCCAGTGGCGAGGTTCGTGGACGAAAGCTGCCAGTCGATCTTCGCGAGAAACACGCGGGCGTCGTTGGTCCGCTCGACCGGACGATTTTCCGCGGGACTGCCGAGCGCCGCGAGCGCGTTGACGACGGCGGGTTCGATGCGGTTCGGGTCCGTCTGCTTCGTCGTCCGGCCGCGCTGATAGTCACCCGATAAGAAGTAGAAGAGGCTGTCGCGCATGAGCGGACCCCCGAGAGTCGCGCCCGCCTGGTACTGATTCGAATCGAATTCCGGCGAGCGGCTCCCGTCGGGATTCTCGGGTCTTGCTGAGAGATTGTGGTCCTTGTAGAAAAGATGCGCGCTTCCGTGCATGTCATTGGTTCCGGACTTCGTGATGACGTTCACGAAGCCGGCGGACGAGCGGCCGAATTCGGCGTTCGCTCCGTCGGCGACGACCACGACTTCCTTGACCGCGTCGAGGTTGAACGTGAACGCGGGCCGCTGCCCGCCGCGCTGCTCCCCGAAGAACGGGTTGTTGAAGTCGGCGCCATCGACGGAGATGTTGTTCTGGATGCCCTTCTGGCCGTTCACCGACAGCTCGTCTCCGTCCGGTCCCTGGACGGTCGTCACGCCCGGGGTGAGCTTCGTGAAGTCGAGGAAGTTGTGCCCGTTGTTGGGAAGATTTTCGATCGCCTTCTGATCGATCCGGGTCGATCCTTCCGTGCGCGACGTCTCGACAAGCGGGGCCTCGGCGGTGACCTTCACTTCCTGCGTGACGGTCGAAAGATCCATGCGCAGCGGCAGGTTGATCGTCTGGCCGACCTCGAGAGTCAGGCCGTCCCGCACGAGGGTTCGAAAGCCGGAGAGCGTCACCGTCACGCGGTACGGCCCGAGAGGCAGGAGGACGCCTCGAAAGCGGCCGTCGCGGTCGGTCGTGCTGATCTGCTCGAAGTTCGTCCCGACGTTCCGAAGAGCGACGCCCGCTCCCGGCAGAACTCCGCCGGATGCGTCTGAAACCGTCCCCTGGATGACACCGGTCGTCGCCTGCGACTGGGCGAGAACGGAGATGCGAAGCGCGCCGAGGAAGAGAGCGACCAGAAACACGCGCAGGGACGACCTGAGCATGCGCACCTCCTTGATTGCAGCACTCGAATTCGAAACTGAAGGACCTATCCTGCCGCCGGCTTCTCGCGAGGTCAACTGAAAAGTCGCGCGCCGCGGGACGCCCCGGACGTTCAATCCGTGTGAAGAGACGCTCGACCGCAGGTTCGCCGACGCCTTGGCGAACGGCTTCTAAACGAGAACCGAGCGCGCGAGAAGGAGCGGCTCCGCCAGCCGAGTCTCGCCGGAGGTTCGAAGAGTCCGGCGCGCGTTTTCTACCGGAAGCGCGTTGTAGAACAGGCGCCAGATCTCGTCGCGCGACGCTTTCACGGCGGCAGCGGGCCGCTCCGCCGCTCCCCGGAAGAGACGCCACCCGTCGGGAGAGCGGACGAGCGACCAGGCCAGAGGGAATTCGCCTTCGACCTCGAGGGTGACCGCCGTCCCGTCGGCGGCGTCCACGTTCGCATACGAGCGAGGAAGCGCGCGAACCGAAATGTCGAGCAGCGGCTCAAGCCAGCGGCGCTCGAGAAGTCCCGGCGTGCCGACCGCGTCGCGGATCTGCATCTGATGATGCCAGCGCTCCGTGTACTCGCGGCCGATGTCCATCCAGTTCGCAGAAACACTCTCGCCGGCCCAGTCCACCGCGAAGAGGGACTCGCCGTCAGGAGGAAGCGACGCGACGAAGGCGCTCATCTTCGGGCCCGAGACTTCGAGCAGCTCGATCAACAGGCGGGGACTCAGCCGCCGGGCGTATTCGACGCCACTGGCATTCAGCGAGTTGACCAGCCGGACGACGGCTTCGAGGCCCGAGGGGCTTTGTCCGCCGGAGAGCGCTAGCCCGTCGCGGCAGGCGGAAAGCTTCCGGAGGTCTCCGTCGAGAAGGTGTGCCGCGACGTCCCGCACGCGCCAGCGGGGAGCGACGGTCGGCTGCTCCCAGCCGGACTCGTCCAGCCCGTGCAAGAGCCCGATCAGCTCCGCATGGAGAGCGGGAAAGAGCGGCGCGGTCTCGATGGGCGTGACGGGATGCATGCCGGAAGATAGCCCGGGAGAGCCGTAATGCACCCCTCCGACTCGATGTGCGTCCGGTAAGGAATGCGACGCGGGGTACGAAGTAACGTTGACAAACTCCCGGTGTGGTCGTAAACACCTGTCAAAGCGGGTTCACCCCGGACACGGGATCGTCCAATTGACAGAGGAGGCCTCCATGCCACACCGCCGGTTCGCGATCGCTCTGGTCTGCGTCGCGCTGATCGTTTTCTCTTCCGCACCGGGCTTTGCCCAGTCGCCCGGCGGGCGAATGACCGGCATGGTGCGGGTCGCCAACGGCGCGCCGGTCGGCGGCGCCACCGTGACGGTGACGAACCAGGACACCGGCGCCACGCGCGTCGTCCGATCCTCCTCGAACGGGTCCTACGAGATCGCGGATCTGCCGCCGGGGGTCTACACGGTCTCGGTCGACGTGCAGGGCTTTCGCCGGGCGGTCCAGAAAGACCGGCGGCTCGACGCGGGGGTCATGGTCACGGTCGATCTCTCCCTCGACGTGAAGATCGCCGAGGAAGTCACGGTCACCGCCATGAAGCGCGAGGAGACGATCCTGAACACGCCTGTTTCCGTCGCGGCGCCGACCGGAGAGGTCCTGCGCGAGCGCGGCGTCGACAATCTCGAAGGAGTCGCCGCGAACGTCGCGGGCTTCGCCGTTCAGAACCTCGGCCCAGGCCAGAACCAGGTCTCGATGCGCGGCGTTTCCTCGGGCCAGATCGCGCGGGACCAGCCGGGCGTCAAGGAGGGCGTCGGCGCGTACCTGGACGAATCGGTGATCTCGCTCTCCCTCTTCACTCCGGACATCGATCTCTTCGACATGAACCGGGTCGAGGTGCTTCGAGGGCCGCAGGGGACCCTCTTCGGCTCCGGCTCGGAGTCGGGCACGGTGCGGTACATCACGAACCAGCCCGAGCTCGGCGTCACGCGGTACTTCGGAGAGCTCGCCGGAAACACGATTGCGGGAGGGAACCAGGGCGGCAACGCGAAGTTCGGTATCAACGCCCCTCTCGGGAGCATCGCGGCCCTGCGCATCGTGGGGTATTACGACCGGTTTGCCGGCTATACGGACGCGGTGCAGCCGAACCTGAGCGTCGACAAGAACGTCAACACCGGCGATCGCACGGGCCTTCGGGCGACCCTCGAGATCGCTCCGGACGACCGCCTGACGATCATTCCCCGGGTCGTCTACCAGAAGGTCAAGATGGACGGCTGGAACCGGCAGGACGCGTACAACATCCTCGCGAACCCGTTCACAACGACGCGGCCGCCGGTCAGGCTCGGCGAGCGCCAGATCTTCACCCAGATCGACGAGCCCTTCAACGACAAGTTCTTTCTCGGCGACGTGAACGTCAAGTACAACTTCGGCGACGTCACGCTGACCTCCATCACCTCCTACACGCATCGCGACATCGATGTGGTCCGCGACGCGGGCGCTCTCACGTCGAGCATCACCGGCGGCAGCTTCGGTTTGCCCGCGAGCGTTTACAACCTGAATTCGCCGCTCGACGACGCGACCAAATCGAACGCCTTGACGCAGGAGCTGCGCCTGTCCGGCGGAAAGGCCGACAGCCGATTCAACTGGGTCGTCGGCGGTTTCTACGGAAACTCGAGGCGCGTCTATAGCCAGCAACTCCACGTGGCCGGATACGAGGCGTTGGAGCCCAGCGGATCGTTCCGCAATACGCGGACCGTAGCGCCGCCTGACGTCTTGTTTTTTTCGGATCTCTCCTACAAGCTCGACCAGTTCGCGCTCTTCGGCGAAGGCACGCTGGCAGTGACGGAAAAGTTCAGCGTGACCGCGGGCCTGCGCTACTACCACTTCTCAGAGGACAAGAAACAGATCTTCGACGGCCTCTTCGGCGCGGACGGGCAAGGGCGGCCGCAGTCTCAGCCCGGCTCGACCAAGGCGGACGGAGTCGCGCCGCGGTTCATCGCGTCGTACAAGGTCACCGACTCTACGAACCTGAATGCCCAGGTCTCGAAGGGCTTCCGGCTCGGCGGCGTCAACGACCCGCTGAACGTCAATCTCTGTACCGCCCAGGACCGCATTACATTCGGCGGCCGGGAAAACTGGAAGGACGAAAAGGCCTGGAACTACGAGATTGGCTCGAAGTCGCGGCTCTTCGGCGGCCGGGGCTCGTTCAACGCTTCGCTGTTCTACGTGGACATCAACGACCTGCAGGCCACCGTGACCGCCGGGTCGTGTTCTTCCCGCGTCATCTTCAACGTGCCGAAGGCCCGCAGCATGGGAGGCGAGCTCGAGTTCGCGGCCGCGGTCACCGACCACTTCGACTTCTCCGTTTCGGGCAGCTACAACGACGCGACGCTCCGATCCACCCTGACCTCCACGGCCCCTAACGGCGCGGTCAGCGTCGTTTCCGGGATCCAGAGCGGGAAACGTCTGCCGAGCGTCCCGAAGTTCCAGGCGGCACTGGCGGCGACGTACGTTCAGCCGATCACGCCGGAGTTCAGCGGGTATTTTTCTACCACTTACAACCATGTCGGCTCGCGCTTCACGCAGGTCGGAGATGACCTGCTCGGCACGCTCAATCTGAACTCCTTCGGAGCGAACGCGATCGGCGGCCCGCTGACCGCGAGCACGTTTACCTACAACCCGGAGCTTCCGGCCTACGACCTCCTCAACCTGCGCCTCGGCGTCCGGCACGCCAACTGGGACGTCGCCCTCTATTGCAACAACGTCACGAACGAGTTCGCGCGTCTGGCCCTGGACCAGGAGCGCGGAACTCGCGCCCGGATCGGCTACCTGACCAACCAGCCGCGCACGATCGGGATCACGACCCGCATAGATTTTTAAGGCCCTGGTTACCGCTCCACCAAGCCAGTTACCGCTCGACGAAGCGCAGCTCCGCTCCCTCTCCCCGCGTGCCGGGGGAGAGGGCCGGGGTGAGGGGCGGAACATGAAGCTTGATAGGGTTCGATGCGCCAGCGAGATGCCCCCTGACCCTCTCCCCGCGCGCCGGTGAGAGGGCGAAGCGCTCGACGCTCACCCTGTCAGAATGCGCCGGCGTGACTGAGACCACGACGCGCTCGCCGGCCGGAGAGGCCAGTTGGGAGATCTCCCCTGTCAATCTCCGCCTCATGCTCGCTCTCGCCGCGGCAAAGCTCGCCCTCCACCTCGCGACGGCGAACCGGTACGGCTACTTCCGCGACGAGCTCTACTTCCTCGACCTCGGCCGCCACCTCGACTGGGGTTACGTCGACTGCTCCCCTCTCGTCGCGGTGTACGCGAAGATCGCCCTTCTTTTCGGCGGCTCCCTCTTCGCGCTTCGCGCGATTGCCGGGGTGGCCGGCGCCGCGGTCGTCGCCGTCACTGTGGTGCTCGCCCGAGAGCTCGGCGGGCGCCGGTACGCGCAACTCCTCGCCGGACTCTGCGTTCTCCTCGCGCCGATCTATCTCGGCGAAGCGAGCCTGATGACGATGAACGTCTTCGAGCCGCTCTTCTGGATGGGATGCGTCTGGGCGCTCCTCCGCATCATCCGCACGGGCGACTCGCGCTACTGGATCGCGTTCGGGATCTTCGCCGGCCTGGGGCTCGAGAACAAGCACTCGACGCTCTTCTTCGGCGCCGCGGTCGTGATCGGCCTCCTGCTCTCCCGCGACCGGCGGGAGCTCGCGCGGCCCTGGGTCTGGATCGGCGGGGCGATCGCGCTTCTTCTGTTTCTCCCGAACATCCTCTGGCAGGTCCGCCATGGCTTTCCGACACTCGAGGACCTGCAGAACGTCAAGCGTTCCGGGAAGAACGTCGTGCTCTCCCCCGTCGAATTCGTGAAGCAGCAGATCGAGTTCCTGCATCCCCTTCTCGCGCCGATCTGGATTGCCGGCCTCGTCTCCCTGCTCGCGGGCCGGCGGTCCCGGGCACGCGCGATCGGTTGGACCTACGTGGCTCTCCTCGCGCTCATGATCGGCGCGAAGGCGAAGAACTACTACCTCGCGCCGATCTACCCGGTGCTCTTCGCCGCGGGAGCGGTCGCGATCGAAGACTGGCTCGATCGCCGGCGGTGGAGCGCGGGGCGGCTCTGGCCGAAAGCGGCGATCGCCGTGCTGGTCGTCGTCGTAACCGTTCCGTTCATCCCGGCTGTGCTTCCGTTCTTCTCTCCTGAAAAGATGCTCGCGTATCAGCGCAGGCTCGGCGTCGCGCCGCAGAAGACGGAGATTCGCCACGACGGGCCTCTCGAGCAGCGCCTCGGGGACCAGTTCGGCTGGCCGGAGCTCGTCTCGGACGTCACGCGCATTTACCGCTCGCTTCCGCCGGACGAGCGCGCGAGAACCGGGATCTTCGCCAGCAACTATGGAGAGGCCGGCGCGTTGAACCTCTACGGCCCCGCACTCGGGCTCCCCGCGCCGATCTGCGCTCATCAGAACCACTACTTCTGGGGACCGCCGAAGAACGAGCCGGAGAACCTCATCTGGCTGCAGTGGAGCCGCAAGAGCGTGGAGGATCACTGCCGTTCCGTCGAGCAGGTGGGCGCGCATTTCCACCCGTGGGGCATGGCCGAAGAAAACAAGCCGATCTTTCTCTGCCGGGGCCTGAAGCACACGATCGCGGAGTCCTGGACTCCCGATTTCAAACATTGGAATTAGGAGCGAGCCTGGCGGGCCCGTCCGGGCGCGGGTCGAATCAGTCGATCAGTCCCCGCCCTTCCCCTTCTGCGCTTCGAGGTGGAACTTGTGCAGGCCGCGGTGAATGACCGGGGCCAGAACCAGGCCGACGATCGAGATTAAGGTCAGGCCGCTGTAGAGCGCGTAGAGCCCGGCGAAGATCTTCGCGCCGGTGGTCTTCAGGTCGCCGACCGGCCCCATCCCCGAGAGGATCATCGAGGCGTTCAAGAACGCGTCCGGCCACTCCTGGCCGGCGATGTACCGGTAACCGAGCATTCCGCCCGCGAGGGAAACCGTAATCAACCCGAGACCGAGCGCGAGGGCCCAGATCATGCGCTCCCGGAAGGCCGGCCACGGGAGGAGCGGATGAGATTGGTGCTCGAACCCGAACGGGGCTTTCTTCGAGCGCGGCGGCATTCCGACCAGTCTAGACGGAACCTTGCACGAGCCGCGAGGCGGAAGATCTTTTCCACGACGAGAGCGGCGCGGACCCAGGAGTACGACGGGCCACCGGGGACGCTTAGAATCGCACCACTCCAGGAGGTCAGAATGACTGCTCGACGGGCTCGCGCCGCCGTCTCCACGCTCGCGACTCTCCTGCTGCCCGCCATCCTCGCCGCGTCCCCGAAGACGCCTTCCGCAAAGACACCGGCCCCGACCACGCCGGCCCCGCAGGGATGGAAATGGCCGGAGAAGATCCAGAACCGCAAGATCTTTCCGGAAGACTTCCCCCCCGCGAAGCTCGCCGCAGTGATGAAGGGCTTCACGCGCTCGCTCGGAGTCCGCTGTTCGCACTGCCACGTCGGCGAGGAGGGACAGCCGCTCGAGGCGTACGACTTCGTCTCGGACAAGAACCCGAACAAAGACCGCGCGCGCGAGATGTACCGGATGCTCGGCGACATCAACGACCACCTGAAGAAGATCACCCCGAGCGGCGACAAGCGGGTCAACATGTGGTGCGACACGTGCCACGCTGGGCGTGCGCGTCCGATGACCCTGGCGGAGGAGCTCGGGGAGGCGTACCGGCGCGCTGGTATCGGCGCGTCGCTCGCGCGGTACCGCGAGCTTCGCGAAAGCTCGTTCGGCGCCGGCGGCTACGACTTCCGGGAGCGATCTATCGCGGGATTCGGACAGGACTTGACCGAGAAGGGAGACCACGAGGGCGCGATCGCGATTCTCCGTTTGAACACTGAGCAGTTCCCGCGTTCGGGAAAGGCGTGGGAGTGGCTCGCCGACGGGTGCGTCGCGGGCGGGAAGAAAGACCTCGCGGCAACGTACTACCGCAAGTCGCTCGAGTTTGAGCCGCAGAACCCCGCCGTGAAGGAGAAGCTCAAGTCGCTTTCGGAATGACCGGGGAGCGGAGCGGAAGCGGGAGATCTACTTCGCTTTCTCCGCTCTCACGAGTCCGACCACCGCGGCGACCAGGATCGCGTCAATAACCAGCGCGCCGAAGCCGAACATCATCCGGCCGCCGAGCCCGGGAATCCCGTGGCGGATCGTCAGAAACGGGATCGAAGTCGAACCGGAGAATTCGCGCGGCCCCGGCCCGAACGCGATCCAGTGGAACGGCGCCGCGAAGAAGATCAGGGCGGGGACAAGGACCGCGAACTGCACCGCGGGCGACGGCATGTTCTCCTTCGGACGCTTCGGGTCGTACCCGGTCGCGTAGAGGGCCGCCGTCCAGGCGCCGAAGAAGAGAAACGCGGCCCCCGCACAGCCCACGACCCAGCGGGGCGCATGGAATCCCTCAGCGCGGGCCGTGAACGCCACAATGATGATCGCGATGCCCGTCAGGGCGACGACGGCTCCGAGCGCCACGGCGGCGTTGCGGGCCTTCTCCTTCTCTACAGGCATGACGGGTCGGAAACAGGATTCCTCAAGAGAGAGCGCCCCGCAAGGACCATCACGCGATCCGCTCTTTCCGGAACGCCTCACACCGTTCAGACGCGAATGATCGCCTTGACCACCGCGAGCTTTTCCATGTCCTCGAGGGCCCGGGACGCGTCGCCGAGCCGGTACTCCCGCGTGATGAGCTCGCGCCAGCGAAATCGCTCCCTGTGCCGCGCCATCATCGCGAGCGAACGGTGGAGGTGCGTGAACTCGTATCCCCAGCAGCCGAGGATCGTCGCGTGGCGGCGGTTGACGTGGCGGTGCGGGTTGACGAGGACGTCGCCGGCGTCGGTGTACTGCCCGACCACCACGTAGCGGCCGGCGTCGCGGAGCATCTCCAACCCCTCCGGCACCGCCCTGGGATTTCCCGATGCTTCGATCACGACGTCGGCTCCGCGCCCGGCCGTACGCTCGCGCACCCACGCCGCGCGGGCGGCGGGATCCGGGACTTCCGTGACATCCAGCACCCCGGCCGCGCCGAGCCGCGTCGCCGCCTCGAGCCGGGCGCGCGGGGCGCCGATCACGTACACGGCGAGCGCGCCGGCGAGCTGCGCAAAGACCGCCGCGTTCAATCCCACCGGACCGCTGCCCTGAACGACCACCGTGTCGCCAAGCGCGATGCCGGCCCGCTCGACCGCGTGGAACCCGGTCGGCAACCCGCAGCCGCCTCCCATGAAATCTTCCGGCGCGACGCCCTCCGGCAGCGGGACCAGACGGACGCCGGGAAGAATCTCGATCCGCTCCGCCCAGCCTCCGAGGAGCCCGTCGTCCGCCGAAGTCGTGATGCCGTAGACCTTCCTGTGAGGGCAGCGCGTTCCCGCCTTCGCGACGAGACAGTGCCAGCACGCGCCGCAGGTGCCGAACACGTCGAAGAAGGTAACAACCGCGCCTGTCTCGATGGGACGGCCCTCGACGTCGGACAGCAGTCCCCCGGTCTCGAGCACCCGACCGCAATTGACGTGCCCGGGGATGATCGGAAAGGGCACGCCCGCGAGATGGCCGCGATGAAGATGGACGTCCGTGCCGCACACCTCGCTCGCGATCATCTCGAGCACCGCGCCGCCAGGCCGCGCGCGGGGCGCCGCGAAGCGCCGAGTCTCCAGTGGGAGGCCCGGTCCGGGCATTACGACGGCGGCAACGGTGTCGGTCAGGTGTGTTTCTTCAAGGTGGAGGGACTCTAAGGCTTCCGGCGCGGAACGCCAGGTAGATTCGGGTCGTGAGGGGGGAGGCGTGAGGGGTCAGGCGGAAAAACGGAAGAGGTCCAATCGCTCCGAAATCCCCTAACCACTCCCGGCACCCGGGAGGACAGAAAGGAGCAGAGCTGCGCTTTCGCCGAGATCGTGGCTAAGCTCGCATCGAGAGGAGTCTCCTGACCGAAGGGAAGGAGCCTCTCGATGCGGGAGCCGCAGCGAACGAAGGGACGAGCCGAGCGGTGGAGGCCGCATCCGGCCGACCCGCTCGGCGGTGCCGTTCGCGGCGCGAACGGCACGTCCCGCAGTGAGCGTAGGCGACGGTCAGACCTGCCACCCCCTGCTCTGGTACTCCATGTAGGCCGCGGTCCTCTCTGCTGCCGGCCGCCCGAAGTACCGCTCCACGACGCGGAGCGCGAGGTCGATCCCCGACGTCAATCCTCCCGCGGTCGAGATCTTTGGGTTTTCCACGAAGCGCAGCCCGCGCTTGACCTTCACGTCGGGGAACTCCTTCGCGAGCCGGTCGACGAAGTCGTGATGCGTGGTGGCGTCGAGTCCCGAGAGGAGCCCGGCCCGCGCGAGCTGGAACGCGCCGGTGCACACAGACATCGTCACGTCCGCCGTTTTGCTCACCTTCCGAAGCCATTCGTGAAGAGCGGGGTTCCCCGACTGCGCCGGAACGACGACGACTCTCGGAGCCGGGGCCGTCGCGAACGTGTGGTCCGGAATCAGGTGCAGGCCGGCGGAACCTCGTACGGGTTCCTTCGTCTCGGCGACGGTGTAGAGATCGCAGACCATCTGGCTGTCCATGTCGCCGCCTCGCTCGGACACCCAGAGGTCCTGGAACACTTCCCACGGTCCCGCAAAGTCGATGACGGTGACGCCCCGCGAGATCGCGACCGCGACGGGGATGCGGCCGGTGCCCGGGTCGAGCTTTCCCGCCCGGCCGGAGGCCGAAGTCGCGGCCGCGGCTCCGTTAGAGGCGCGGACCGCGCGGGAACCCAGGATTGTTGCCGCAAGAGCCGCCGAGCCGGATAACAGATCACGACGCCGCATGGGATCCTCCTTCGCGCATGGCCTTCCTGTAAACATTCGACAAAAGAAGCTAAACGCGTTCCTGTCGATTGTCAACAGGAAGCTCTCCCTCCCTCTCGGGCCGGGGTGAGGGGGGAGATCAGCCACCTCCCTCTCCCGGCGGGAAGGGCTGGGGTGAGAGGTGAGACTGAAAGCCTGACAGGGCTCGACCCACACGGCAGGTGCGCGCGGCCCACGCCGACCGCCCATTTCTGCTCACCCGGCCTATTCGCCCTGCCCGCGCGTCACCAGAGCTTCCGCAATCACCTGCAGCACGCCGTCCAGGTTCTGCAGGACTTCCCCGTTCCAGAATCTGCAAACCTGAAATCCCATCGCTTCCAGAGCGTGCGTGCGACGAGTGTCTCGTTCTTCCTCCCCGGGCAGCGCGTGCTGACCCCCGTCGACCTCGACGACGAGGCATTCTCGAGGCGCGAAGAAATCCACGATGTATCGCCCGATGCGCTGCTGACGCCAGAATTTCACGCCGTTCAACTGACGGTCGCGCAGGTGGCGCCAGAGGAGACGCTCCGCCCTGGTGGCGCGTTCCCTGAGATGTCTGGCCAGGAGAATGGGCGTGGAGGGTGTCACGCTTCTCGATTGTCCCGAACCGGGGTTCAAGCGAGGAGCGTCCCTGGCGAGTCCTTTTAGCCTTGAACTCCTGCCCCTACCCCGGCGCGCGCGGAGAGGGAGCGGAGCTGCGCCGCCACCCAATGTCAGTGGAGCCAGCGCATCCCGCATCCCGCATCCCGTCGCGGAGCGAGTCTTGTCAGCCTCAAACGCCCGCCCCTCACCCCGGCCCTCTCCCCCGGCGCGCGGGGAGAGGGAGCGGAGCTGCGCTGGCTTGACCCCTGGTGGCTTAAGATTCCCGGCGCTCGTCACAACCGAAAGGACCCGCGCCGATGAAGACCCGTCTTCCCGCGTTCCTCGTCTCGTTCGCCTTCGTTCTCTCCTCGGCGCTGACGGTCCACGTCTCCGCGCAGGACCAGCCGCGGCCGCCAATCGACAAGCCGCCTGCGGCTCCGGCAGGCGATCCCGACAAAGAAAAAGAAGAGGCGAAGAAGTGGGACGTCGAGGCGCCGTACCCCTTCGACACAAACGTGAGTCTCGACGTCGACGAGGGCACGTGGATGTCCGTCGACGTCTCGCCCGACGGCAGGGAAATAGCCTTCGATCTCCTCGGCGACCTCTACACCATGCCCTCGACGGGCGGTGAGGCCAAGGCGCTGACGTCCGGCATCGCGTGGGACATGCAGCCGCGCTACTCGCCGGACGGGAAGTGGATCGCGTTCACCTCCGACCGCTCCGGCGGCGATAACATCTGGGTGATCGGCCGCGACGGGAAAAATCCGAAGCAGGTCACGAAGGAGTCGTTCCGCCTCCCCAACTCTCCCGCCTGGACCCCCGACTCGCAATACATCGCCGTGCGCAAGCACTTCACCGGCACGCGCTCGCTCGGCGCGGGCGAGATCTGGCTGTATCACCGCTCCGGCGGCGAAGGCCTCCAGATGAGCAAGCGCACCAACGAGCAGAAGGACACCGGCGAGCCGGCGTTCTCACCCGACGGCCGCTACCTCTACTACTCGGAGGACTCCTCGCCCGGAAAGATCTACCAGTACAACCCCGACCCGAACGGGCAGATCTACGTGATCAAGCGCCTCGATCGGCAGACGGGCCGCCTGATCGATTACGTCACGGGACCCGGCGGCGCGATCCGTCCGACGCCCTCACCCGACGGCAGGTCGCTCGCCTTTGTCCGCCGCGTCCGATACAAGTCGACGCTCTTCCTCAAAGACATCGAGTCCGGTGCCGAGCGCCCGATCTGGAACGGGCTCGAGCGCGACATGCAGGAGACGTGGGCGATCCACGGGGTCTACCCGGCGATGGCCTGGACGCCGGACAGCCGGTCGATCGTGGTGTGGGCGGCGGGGAAGATCCACCGGGTCGACGCCGCGTCGAAGCAGGTTGCCGGCATCCCCTTTCACGTGAAGAGCGAGCGCAAGGCCGCGGCGGCGGTACGCTTCAACGTCGACGTCGGGACCGGACAGGTGATGGGCGACGGCGCGAAGGGAGCCGTCCCGCCTGGCTCGTTCCCGGTCCGGATGCTCCGGTGGGTCCAGGTTTCCCCCGACAACACCCGCGTTGCCTACACCGCGCTGGGTCACATCTACGTCAAAGACCTCGGAGACAATGGCGGTGCGCCCCGGCGCCTCACGAAGCAGACCGACCACTGGGAGTTCTTCCCTTCCTGGTCTCGCGACTCGCGTTCCCTCGTCTATGCGACGTGGAACGACGAGTCGCTCGGCTCGCTCCGCGTTGCGTCAGTTCCCGCCGGCGTCTCGCGTGTCGTCACCGACAAACCCGGCCATTACGAGGATCCCGTTTTCTCGCCCGACGGCTCGAAGATCGTGTATCGCAAGGACACGGGCGGCTTTCTTCGCTCGCAGGACTGGTCCTCCGATCCGGGGCTCTACCAGGTGGCTTCGGGGGGATCGGGCAACAAGTCCACCCTCATCTCGACGATGGGTACGAGACCGAAGTTCGGCAAGCCTTCCGACCGCGTCTTCTTCGTCAAGACAGAGGGCGGCGGGGACCAGATCGCGCCGAGCAAGCGGGTCCTCGCGTCGATCCGGCTCGACGGCTCCGACGAGCACGAGCATTTCGTCTCCAACCTCGCCACGGAGTTCGCCGTCTCACCTGATGGCCGGTGGCTCGCCTTCCGGGAAGGGTTCAACGCCTTCCTGACGCCGTTCGTCGAGACCGGCCGCCGCGTCGAAATCGGCCCGAAGAGCAAGGCGGTCCCCGTCACGCGCGCGTCGAAGGACGCCGGCCAGGACCTCCACTTTTCCGGCGACTCTTCCCGCCTCTACTGGTCGTACGGCCCGGAGCTCTACCGGAGGGATCTGAGGGAGGCGTTCTCCTTCCTGCCCGACTCGCCCGAGAAGCTGCCCGACCCGCCGGCGCAGGGAATCAACATCTCGTTCCAGGCACCTCTCGACGTTCCCCCGGCCTCGAACGTCATCGCGTTCACGGGCGGCCGCGTCGTCACGATGAAAGGTGACGAAGTCATCGAAGACGGCGTGGTCGTGGTCGAGGGCAATCGCATCAAGGCGGTCGGACGTCGGAACGACGTGGCGATCCCCGCCGGCGCGAAGACGATCGACGCGTCCGGCAAGACGGTGCTGCCCGGCTTCGTGGACGCGCACTGGCACGGCTCGGTCGGGTCGGATCAGATCCTGCCGCAGCAGAACTGGGTGACGGACGCCGCGCTCGGCTTCGGTGTGACCACGATCCACGATCCCAGCAACGACACGGGCGAGATTTTCTCGACGGCGGAACTGGCGCGCGCTGGGATGATCCGATCGCCGCGCGTCTTCTCGACGGGGACGATCCTGTACGGCGCCGCGGGAGACTACCGGGCGGACATCGATTCGCTGGACGACGCGCGCAGCCATCTGCGCCGGATGAAGGCCGTCGGCGCGATCTCGGTCAAGAGCTACAACCAGCCGCGACGGGAGCAGCGACAGCAGATCCTCGCGGCGGCGCGCGAGATCGGGATCCTGGTCGTGCCCGAGGGCGGCTCGATGTTCATGCACAACATGACGATGGTCGTGGACGGGCACACGACCGTCGAGCACACGATCCCGGTCGCGAACATCTACAAGGACGTGATGGCGCTCTGGCCCGCCACGAAGGTCGCGTACACGCCGACGCTTCTCGTGGGATACGGCGGCGACTGGGGCGAGAACTACTGGTACCAGAAGACGAACGTGTGGGAGAACCCGCGCCTGTCGAAGTTCGTCCCGCCGTTCGTGCTAGATCCGCGCTCACGGCGCCGCACGATGGTCCCCGAGGACGAGTTCAACCATTTCAACATCGCCAGGATCGCGGCGAACCTCCAGAAGGCGGGAGTCCTCGTCAACACGGGCGCTCACGGCCAGCGAGAAGGGCTGGGGCTGCACTGGGAGATCTGGATGCTGAATCAGGGAGGCCTGTCGCCGCACGAGGCCCTGCGCTCCGCGACCGCCAATGGAGCGCGGACACTGGGGATGGATCGCGACATCGGGACGCTCGAGCCGGGCAAGCTGGCCGACGTGATCGTGATCGACGGCAACCCGCTGCAGGACATCCGGCAAAGCGAGAAGGTGCAGTGGACGATGGTGAACGGCAGGCTCTACGACGCGGCAACGATGAATGAGTCCGGGTCGAGGGAGAAAAAGCGCGCCAAGTATTGGTGGGAGTGAGACGAGCTCGAGGAGGATGGTTGAGCCGCAGGATCTCTACGGCCCTACAGCTCTACAGCGCTCCCGCCCCCGCGGTCGCGCACACCCCGTCCTGCTGGCTCGTCCCGCCCGACACCCCGATTGCGCCGGCGATCTTTCCGCCGATCACGAGCGGCACGCCGCCTTCGATCGGCACCGCCCTCGCGAGTGCCAGGACTCGCAGCCCCTCCCCGCCTTCCGCGAGCACGTCCTGGAATGCCTTCGTCGGCCGCTTGAAGAGCGCCGCGGAGCGCGACTTCGAGATCGCGACCCGGACGCTGCCGTTCTGCGTGTCGTCCATCTTTTCGAAATAGACGAGCTCCCCTGCCGGGTCGGTCACCGCGACCGCCATCTTCCAGCCATTGCGCCGCGCCTCGGCGAGCGCCGCGGCAGCCGCCTTTTTTGCATCTTCGACACCGACCGGCGGTCCGTAGGAATCTGCCATCAGCTTCCCTCCTGCCGCAGCATCCTAGCCCCGGCGCGGCGCGCCCGGGCGGAGAGGGGGAGATCCGGCTCCCGGTTACCGGTTCTCGCGCCGCTGGATCACGAGCGCGGAGAGAGCTTCCTCGATCGGGATGAACGAGTTCAGACCGATCCCGACCCCATCGGGCATCAGGATGTAACCACTGACCGCGAGACCCACCACCGTGCCCGAGCGGTCGAGAAGCGGCCCGCCGCTGTTTCCCTGATGGATCGAGACATCGCTGCGCAGCGTCCGCTGCCCGTCCTCTTCTCCGTAGCCGCTCAGGATCCCCTTCGTCACTGTCTGCGCAAAATTCTCTGAGAGCGGAGTTCCAATCGCGAAGACGTCGGATCCGGGCTGGACGCGGCTCGATTCGCCAAGGGCAAGAAACGGATAGACGTCGTTCTCGAGCTTGATCAGTGCGACGTCCCTCACCTTGTCGGCGCGCACCACGTCGCCGTTGACTTCGCGCCCGGTGACGAATCGGACCTTCACGTTTCGGACCTCGCCGATCACGTGCTGGCTCGTCAACAGGAATCCGTCGCGCGAGATGACGAATCCCGAGCCCATCGAGTTCCCGGCGAGGACCGTGACGACACTCATCCGCGAGTCCGAGACCACCGATTCGACGGTCGCCGCGGGCCGGGCGATCGAAGTGACGTAGCCGATCGGGATTGGCGGCTGCTCCGCGCCCGCGCGGCGGTCGCCGCCCCGGCCCGAGAGCAGATCGTGGAATCGCGCGCTGGCGGCCAGGCCGCGGGAGGCCGAAACAAACGCGCGCGCGATCGCTTCCTCACCGGGTTCGTCCCGCGCGCCGGGAAAAAGGCTCGAGCCTGACGTGGTTTCCTTCAAGACCACCGACTTGCTGCGGTACGAAAAGACCTGCCAGTCGACTGTGAGGGAGGCCTCCGCCGTGCCCGCGTGCTTGCGCCCCGTCGGGTAGCAGGCGTTCGCGCGGATGTCGCGAACGACGCCCGCAATGACGTACTCGGCGCGGCGGGCGTGCGGATCGTCGAAAAGACGCTCCCTGTCTCCGACGACCGCGTACCCGGCTGACGAGAGCTCGTCCAACAGCAGTGCCCCGAAGTCATCGCCCGCCGAACCGTCACGGCTCATCTTCCACGACAGCGGACCGCGGTGGCTGCACCCGGGCCCCGTCTGCACGGCGCCGACGACCAGGTCGCGGGGAACTTTCAAGACCAGCTTGCGGAACTCGATCGGCGCGGTCTTCTCGTCGGCCGCAACGACGCGGAGAGCCGCGGGCGCGGAAGTCTCGAAAGGATCTGGCGGGGTCTCTACGGCAGCGGCGCGGGAGGAGCTCGAGGACGCGCAGCCGAGACTCGCGAGCGCCGCGGCGAACACGAGAGCTGGGAGGACCGCGGCGTTTCGTGTTCGCCCCCGGCGGCCGCCAGAGTTCAGGATTTCTCCCGCACGCGACCGGGGAAGGTCGGTGAGTCTCTGGAGGGGCGGCCGCGCGCCGGGGACGACCATGAAAATTTTGGGTGGGTTGTTTTCCTTCCTGCGTGGAAAGCAAGAGAACAGCCATGTCGGACGCGCGCGAAATCTCAGGAAACGTTCGGTTTCGGATCTATGGACGAACGGCCACTGCCATATTCCGTACACCGCTAGCTCGGTGAAGTGACTTTTTCTGTCGGGCGGCCACGCGCATGCGACGAGTGCCCAATAGGGAAATGGGGTCAGACCCGATTTCCTGATTTCGTCGAACGAATGATCGCCTCTAGCGACCGGATTGCCGGACTACCGGCGCGCTCGAGCCAGATGGCGAGGCGAAAACCTCTGCTTCCAGCGACTGGTCCGGCTCGACGCGCCGCCCGTCACCCGGGCCCTCTCCCCGGCGCGCGGGGAGAGGGAGCAGGCCCCCCGGCCTCAAAACCCGAGGGGCACCTGGATCGTCACCACGTCCGCAACGAACAGCGTCGGCATGCCCTGCTCGGCCGCGGTCTTGTTGTACGAGACGACCTCGTTTCGCAGCGTGGTGTACTGCCCGAGATACCCCTCCGCCTCTTTGCGGATTGAGGCGAGCTCCTCCCGGGCGACGTCGCGCGGCTCCTCGCCATAGGCGCCGGTCAGGAACCCCAGCCGGGAGGCCTTCGCCTGGAAGTCCGAGTGGAAGTGGAGCGTGTCCGACGGCGTGTCCCGCTGGACGTCCCGGTTGTAGATTTTGTCCTTCAGCTCCTTGACCTTCTTGTTCAGATCCCGCGCCGCCTTCAGCTGCGCCTCGTACTTCTTTGCCTTCGCCGGATCACCATCCTCGCCCGCCCCGACGAGCTTCGGCAGCGCGGTCAGCAACGTCTCCCATCCATCGAGCTGATTCACCATCTCGTTCACCGCCGTCGCCGTGTTGCGTCCTTCGAGCGCCGCCTTCGCGCGCGACTTCAACACCGCGGCATCCACCTTCATCCGCGGATCGGCACCGACCACCACCTCGCGCGTCACCGTCTCCCCCGCGGCGGTCACGGCGATCTTGTACGTGCCCGGCGGAACATCCGGCCCGCGGTTCGGATCGAAGAAGTCCGACGGCGGCGCTTCCTTGCCGAACGAGATCTTTTTCGCGCCCTCGTACCGCATGCCCCAGACGTGCCGGTTCATCCCCTGCTTCGCCACGCCGTACTCCGTCGCCACGGGATTGCCCGCGGCGTCCGTGATCACGATCTTCACCGGCTCGCGCTTTAACTTCTTCTGCTCCTCGGTCTGCTTGATCTCGTTCTTCAGCCAGTAGTCGATCACCGCGCCGTTCGGCGGATTGGGCGCCGACCACGCGCCGACGCCGAACCCCCCGCGATTCCAGATCTGGTACTGCGCTGCGGGCTGCACCCCGAAAACGTGCAGCGCCTTCCCGTCGACCGACCCGTCCATCTCCTCGATCGGGCCGATGTTGTCGAAGACGTACATCCCGCGCCCGTGCGACCCCACCACCAGGTCGTGCGTCGCCTTCACGAACTTGAGATCCCACACCGGCACCACCGGAAATTCGACTGGAAACTTCTTCCAGGTCGCGCCCGAGTCGTAAGAACAGTGCAGTCCGTTGTCCGTTCCGACCACGAGGAACCCCTTCCGGTTCGGGTTCTCGCGCACCACGTACGCCGTCCCGTCGTCTGGCAGCCCCTTCGTGATCGACGTCCAGGTCTTCCCGAAGTCCGTCGTGCGGTACACGTGCGGCCGCCGGTCGCCCAGCATGTGCCCGTCGTACACGAGCTGCGCCGTGCCGGCATCGAACGGTGACGCGTCGATCTGGTACACGCGCCCCCACTCCGGCGCCCCCTTCGGCGACGCATTCGTCCACGCGCCTCCGCCGTCGCGCGTCATGTGCACCAGCCCGTCGTCGGAACCCGCCCACATCACTTTCGGATCGACCGTCGAGATCACGAGCGACAGCAGGGAGTCGTACGTCTCCGCGCCCGAGAGATCCAGGTTCACCGGTCCGCCCGACGCCTTCTGCTTGCCCTTGTCGTTGCGCGTCAGGTCGGGGCTGATCGCCGCCCAGTGCAGCCCGCCGTCGGTCGATTTGAAGACGACGTTGCCGCCGATGTAGACCTCGTCCGCGTTCGTCGCCGACACCGCGATCGGCGAGGTCCAGTTGAACCGGTACTTGAGCTCCGACGGGACCATCTCGCCGACTCCCGAGAGATATGGCCGGATGCTCCGCGAGAGCCGCGTCTTCCGGTCGAACCGCGAGATGTTCCCGTTCTGCGAGTCGCCGTAGATGATGTCGGGGTTCGACGGCGCGGGCACGATCCACTCGCCGTCCCCGCCGACGACCGAGTACCAGTCCGAGTCCGTGATGCCGCCGCGCGTCAGCGAATTGGAGCTGCCGCACCAGCCGTTGTTGTCCTGGAGCCCGCCGCAGATCGAGTACGGCGTGTCCGATCCGATGCCTACCTGGTAGAACTGCCCGAGCGGCAAGTTCTCGAACGCGCGCCACGTCTTGCCGCCGTCGGTCGAGACGAGCGCGCCGCCGTCGTTGCCCTGGATGATCCGCTCCGGGTCCTTCGGGTCGATCCAGAGGGCGTGGTAGTCGGGATGGATGCGCCGGTTGTTCGTCTGGAACGTCTTGCCCCCGTCGATCGACGTGACGAGGTTGAACGATCCGAAGTAGAGCTTGTTCTCGTCCGCCGGCGAGACCGCCATCACCGAGAAGTACCAGGGCCGCACGTTGATCGTGCGGTTGTCTGTCGTCCGCTCCCACTTCTCGCCGAGGTCCTTCGATTCGTAGAGGATCCCCTTCTTCGCGTGGATGAGCGCATAGACGTGGTCGCCGTTGGTCGGCGCGATCGCGAGCGTGACGCGCCCGAGCGTCCCCTCCGGCATGTCTCTCTCGAGCTTGCGCCAGGTGGAGCCGCCGTCGGTCGACTTCCAGAGTCCCGAGCCCGGCCCGCCGCCGACGAACTCCCAGGGAAAACGGCGGAACTGCCACGTGCCCGCGAGAAGGACCATCGGGTTATTCGGCTGCATGACGAGATCCGAAGCGCCCGTCTGATCATCGACGTACAGGACCTTCTTCCACGTCGCGCCGCCGTCGGTCGTGCGGTACACGCCGCGCGTGGCAGACGGCTTCCAGATGTTGCCGAGCACCGCGACGAAGACGCGGTTGGGATCCTGAGGGTCGATCAGCACGCGCGAGATCGCTCCGGCGTCGCCCAATCCCATGAACCGCCAGGACGCGCCCGCGTCGGAGGAGAAGTAGACGCCGTGTCCATCGATGACGTTGTTGCGCGGATTGGCCTCGCCGGTCCCAACCCAGATCAGGTTCGGGTTCGCGGGCGAGATCGCGATCGCGCCGATCGAGGGAGGGTACTTGTCGAAGATCGCCTTCCAGGACCCGCCGGAGTCCACGGTCTTGAAAATGCCGCCAGAAGCCGAGCCGAGGTAGATCACGTTGGGATTGCCGGGGATCGCCGCGATCGCGGTGATGCGGCCGCCGCCGGACGCGGGACCGATGTTGCGAAAGCGAAACCCGCGAGGCTGCCCGGGACCCGGTTCCTCGTCGGCGCCGGCCGGCGCGGTCAGGCCCGCGCGAGGCTCATCCGGCCGCCGGCCCGCCTGCGGGGTCGGAGTGGGTTCGGGAGTCTGCGGCAGGGCGACAACCGCCGCCGCGAAGGCCGCGACGAAGACGGTCAGAGTGCGTGCGATCTTCATGGCTTTCGGCTCTCCTCTCGCGATTGAGAAACGTGAAGAGCGCGATTATTTCGCGCCGGGGCCACGGCCACAAGAAGTCCTTCCGCGAACCCACCCCTGGAACTGCCAGTTCCCCTCAGGCCAGTTCTCCTCAGGGATGCTTCGTTACGGTGAGAATCGTGATCTGGCTCTTCCCGGGTCCATAGCACCAGAACACTCGATACGCGGCCGGGGTCCCCTGCTCTGAGTACGCCTCGAACACGTCCTCACCGTTCGGACCGCAAGCGATGGGAGCTTGTGAGTCTGCAGACTCGGATGTCGTGGGTTGGATTCGAGTTGTGCGAGGGTCTTATGAACTGCCTTCAGGCGCTTGGCAAGACCAGCATCTCGTTCCAGTCCGCGCACCGCGTCGGCGGCTTCCTCTGTGATGAGGAGAGAGAAAGGCACCGAAGCGCCGCTACTTCGATCCTTTCCGAAGGGACATCTTCGACACGCGCCCCGCCCGGGCATCGGCGATACCCCGTCGAACGCTCGCCATGGCCTCCTGGTTCTTCTGCAACCACTGCTCGTCCGCCGGGATCTCGACGAAGGGTTCCAGGATGATCTTGCCGTCCTTTTCCCGGCGTGCGCGATAGCTGCTGACGCCCTCTGAGAGCTTGCCGAGGGTAATCCGACCCTTGGAGTCCGGCCGAAGCCTGCCGTAATCGTTTGTCGTTTCGCTCATTCAGAAAATCTTATGCGGTGGTGGGAAGTCCGTCAAGTGGGAAATCCCACAGCTTTACGCACGCGAAGGGACTGAGCGCCGCGAAGGGAGACGGGTGGCAGAGACCGATCGCCACATCCCTCCCTATCACCGCGCTCGGCGAAGAGAGTGACGTCAGGGTGAGGAGGGTTCGCCCTCGCGATTCGAGAGCAGGCGCAGGAACGCCTGCCTCGATGCCGTCTCCGCCACCGAGACGGACAGCATCTCCCTCATCTTCCCGAAGAGCTGGAGAATGTCCGCACACCAGACGGATGCGTTGTCGAATCCTCGCTCCTTCGAGAACCGGTGCGGCAGGTAACCGCCTCCGCAGGTGTCGCGCTCCGGGCAACCGATGCAGGCCGACGGCACCTGAATCCCCTCGAAGATCGCGCGGCCGTGAAACTCGCTCGCGGTGGCTATCTGCTCGAAGTCGTCCCGCAGCACCGACAGTCCCGCGGCCGCCATGCCGTCCCCGCACACCCGCAAAACGTCCAGCCCTTCGATCGCACCATCCGCTTCGACGCACACGATGCCCATCGGCCCGTTGCCGAACTGGTCCCACCGGCTCGGACCGCCGAGCACGAGCTCCGCGATCTGCCGGAAGAGAGGGACGTCCGTCTCCTCCCAGTCCTGGCGACACCACTTCTCGACGATCGGCATCAGGAAGTCCGCGACCGGCGTCGCCCGCGGATCCGGCACGGCGCTTCGCTTCGTCTCGTGCGTGTAGTCGGGCAGCAGGAAATTGATCCGCCGGATCCCGAGGCTTCGAAAGTACTCGTATGTGCGCAGGCCGTCGCCGCTCAACGGGATCACCGACAGGACTTCCGGCGAAAGCCCGGCATCGAGCAGGCTTCGCCGTCCGTCTTCCACGGCCGCGTGTGAGCCGCGCCCCCGGTGATCGACGCGGAACGCATCGTGAATCGCCGCGGGCCCATCCATGCTGACGCCGATCCGGATTTCTTCTTCCCGAAAGACGGCGATCCACTCTTCGTCGATCAACGTCCCGTTCGTCTGGATCGCAAAATGCGGGGCGGCGACGCCTCGCAACCCGTCCCGCATCTCCCGGCACCACGCTTTCAGGCGCGCGGCTCCCGCGAGACAGGGTTCACCGCCATGAAAGACGATCTGTGCGACGGTTTGACCGGACAACTGGCAGGACCGCCGGATGCGCCCGACCGCGGCGGTAAAAACGGCCGCCGGCATGATGCTCGGCCGCGACTGCCAGGTGTTGTCGCCCTTGTTGTAGACGTAGCAGTAGGAGCAGTTCAGGTTGCAGCGCGACGCGACCTTGAGAATGAACTGGAGCGGCGATCGCGAAGCGCCCGAAGCAGCGATGCTGGAAGACCCCGCGAGCGCGCCCTGAAAATCGGGCATCGAAAGACGCGATCCCGCCGCCGGCCTTGCGCCATGACCGTCAGGAGCGCGCTGAGGGCTGTCCGCGGGCGCGACCTGCGGCACGATCACGAGCAGTCGATCCGACACGGTTCCGATGCGGCGATCATGCGATCACTGCCGACGGCCGGATGGGCACCGTCAAAACAGCGAGATCGCCGCCGCCTGGCACCTAGCCGGAGTGAGTGGATCCCAGCTGCGCGGCCAGGCGTTGCGCCCGCTCCCGCGCCTCGCCCGACACGGGAAGCTCCGGCTCGACGGTGGTCTTGTTGTGTGCCCGGTTCGTCGAGGGCCGCTCCGCGACGAGCGACAGATCCACGCTCGTCTTCAGCGCGTCCGCAGATCCCTCGCGCGGGTTCGAGCCGTCAGCCATGTCCGCCTCAGATCCTGCACGGTCGCTCATATGGCGCCTCCCTTATGTTGCCGGCGAATCTACTTCTTTTCCGAAACCCGGACAAACGCGACCTGACCCCATACCGCCGGCGACCACTTCAGAAGACCTCATCGGGCTCCTTCAATCAGAAACAGATGGGAGAACGTCCTCGAGAAGACGTAGGCGTAGCTCTTCTCGTCTTTTCCAAGGAACGGCGCGGCGACCGCGGTCACGCCGCTCAAGTCCGCCGGCCCGATCGTTCGCACGAAATCCCGCTTGCCCGTGGAAAGAGCGACCCGCTCGATTCGCAGGGGAACACCGGCGCGGGGGCGGACAAAAACCGAGCCCCCGTCCGGGCTCCAGCCGATCACTGACTCCTCGGGAGTCGTTCCCGGCAACGGCCGCCCCTCGCCCCCGCCGGCCGAATAAACGGCAACGCCCGCGCTCCCCTGGACGAGGATCTGACGCGCGTCCGGTGAAGGAATTCCTCGGGAGGTGCCTTCCGGCGTGATCGCCCGCGGCTTGCCGCCGGCGATCTCCTGCAGAAAGCACCGCGTCCCATGCCCCGCTTCGTGGCCGCAGGAGAGCACGGACTGCCCGTCGGGAAAGAACGCCGCCGACTCGTAGCTTTCGATCCCGCCGCGCTCGAGCCGGTGCGCTTCGCCGGCGCCCGTGGGATAGAGCATCAGCTGCTGCGGCGAGCTCGGCACGATCGCGAGCGCCCACTTCCCGTCGGGCGACAGATCGCCGGGCAGGCCGTCGCCGAGCCTCACGACCGGCGAACCGTCGGTGCGGCGCAGGCACATGGCGTAGTTCCCACCGAGCGTGCCGCTCTCCTCGGTGAACAGGACTGTCTTGCCGTCCGCGGAAAGCACCGGGTGGTCGGAAAGGTCGAGCCACGACAGGTCGCGCTCCGCGGTCTGCCCCGCCGCGAGGACCGGCATCCCCTGCAGGAAATCGTCGCGCGTGGCGAGCCATCTTCCGTCCGGCCGCACGTCGCGAATCGTCAGCCCTCCCGCGCTTTCGAGAGCGGTGCGCCGGCGGCCCTCGGGCGTCACGGCCAGGACGCTGAAGTCGCTGTACGTCTTGCCGGCAGAGAACAGAATCTCCTTCCCGTCGGAGGACCAGGCGAGGCCCTCCTCACCCCAGAACGTTTCCGTCAGCACAGTCTTCTTTCCCTGGAGATCGACGACCGCCACGTTCCCGCGGTCGTCCCACCGGACCGGGTGCTCGAAAAAAGCGATCCGGCCCCCGCGCGGAGAGAACCGCGGCTCGCTGAAGTAGCCGCCCGTCTCGGCCAGCACCTTTCCGAGCGGAAATTCGAGACGATCCTTGCCGCCCACCTCGCGGATCACGACGAGGCTGGAACCGTCGGGCGACCATTCTGCCTCCCGCACATTCTCGAGGACCTCGCGCGGCGCCCCGCCCTCGAGCGGCATCCGGGACAGCGTTCCCTGAAAGACGTTGTGAAACATGTAGCGCGCACCCGTTAAGAGCGCCAGCTCCCCGCGCGACGAGACGGAAAGCAGATGCACGCCCGACAGACCCAAAGGCCGGGGCTCGGGAAAATCCGGGCGCGCCGTGAAGATCTCCGGCGTGTTCCCGCGCAGCGCGGCGCTGTAAACGATCGTCCGCCCGTCGGGAGCGAACCGCGCGTTGAAAATCGCCTGCTGCCGGAACGTCAGCTGCGTAAACGACGCGCCGCTCGAGCGGGAAGCGCTCTCCATCCGGCGACCGATCACATACGCGGCGGCCGCCGTCGCGGCGAACAGCACGGCGAGGGCGGCCGGAAGCAACCGGCGCTTCTTGTCCGCCTGAGAAACTGCCATCGCCGGTTGCACGCCGGAGGTCGGAATCCCGGACAGCGCCTCGAGCGCAAAGGCAACATCGTGCGCCGAATGAAACCGCTGCTCGGGATTCTTCTCGACGCAGTGGCGCACGATCCGTTCGAGGCCGGGCGGGATGTTCTGGTTCGTGACGGAAAGGTCGGGCGGATCTTCCCGCAGGATCGCCGACATCGTCTCCGCGGCGGAATCGCCGTGAAAAGCCCGGCGGCCCGAGAGCATCTCGTGGAGGATCGCTCCGAAAGAAAAGACGTCCGACCGGGCGTCGGCGGGCTTGCCCTTGACCTGTTCCGGCGACATGTACCCGAGCGTCCCGAGTACGACGCCCGGCTCCGTCGCGCCGCTCGCCGTCGGCGAGTTCGTGACCTCGGGACGGGCCTCGGAGTGCGTCAGCTTGGCCAGGCCGAAGTCGAGGATCTTGACCCGGCCGTCTTTGAGGACGAACAGGTTCTCGGGCTTCAAGTCCCGGTGGATGATTCCCTTCTCGTGCGCCGCGGCAAGGCCGTGCGCGATCTGCAGCGCGTAATCGATTGCCTTCCGCGTCGGCAGTTTCCCGCCGGCGAGCGCCGAGGTCAGCGTCTCCCCTTCGAGAAGCTCCGTGACGATGTACGGAGCGCCGTCATGCGTGCCGATGTCGTAAACCGCGGTGATGTTCGGGTGATTGAGGCTGCCCGCCGCCTGCGCCTCCCGCTCGAAGCGCCGCAGCCGTTCCTCGTCCTGCGAGAAAGACGAGGGCAACACCTTGATCGCGACGTCGCGCTTCAGCCGCGCGTCGCGAGCCCTGTAAACCTCGCCCATGCCACCGGCCCCGAGCGGCGCGACGATCTCGTAGGGACCAAGACGTGAGCCAGGTTCAAACGACAATGCGGCGAATTGTACGGCGTGACCGGCCCGCTCCCTCTCGATGGCGCTCGCATTGACTCCCTCTCCCCGCGCGCCGGGGGAGAGGGCTGGGGTGAGGGGCGACTCTTCTAGCCGGACAACGCGCTATCGGGCCCGGCTGACCACTTCAGCCGCGCGCGCCGGCCCGAAAGAGAGCGCGCGCCGGGACGTCGCGCTCCGCTGCGCGGCGCACGAGCCCATCACTCAATTCCGAGGCCGTGCCCTTCAACCTCGCAACCAGGGAGTCAACTCGCGACCGACCCCGCTGACTCGAAGAGGTACCCGACCAGTTGCTCCTGGGAAATGGGTCCGCGCCACCGCAAGACCGCGTCTGAGCTCCTGCGCGAGCCGTGCTCAGGACGTCGATCAGGGCCCGCGTTGACGAGAGGGAGAAATCATGCCTTTGTGCTAACATGCGGCATGAGACGGAGCTCAGCATGACCGCCGTCAAGACTATCGGAGCGAGCGGACAGATCGCGCTCGGCAAACAGTACGCGGGACGCCACGTCCTGATCGACGAGATCGAGGAAGGCGTCTGGGTCGTCAAGCTCGGCGACTTCGTTCCGGACAGCGAGCGGTGGATCCACGAGCCCGGAGCGAGTCGTTCTCTGGATGATGCGGTCCGCTGGGCTGAGAAGACTCTCCCGCGGAAGAGCGACCTCAAGAAACTGGCGCTGCGTAGCAATTCGAATCGGTGAGCGAGAGAGCCGGCGCCGCTGCGGTCCTGCTCGACCTGAACAGCCCCGAGTCCCAAAAACAGCTTTTCGCTCTCGGGAAAGAGCAACAGCGTTCGGTGATGAGCACCCTGGCGAAGTTGTCGAAGATGACATGGGAACAGGTTTACGGCGATCGTGGTCTGAATTGGGAAGCGATCGTTTCGAAAGTCGGCCCGCACGGAGGACGCCTGTACTCGTTTCGCGCAGGAACGGGCTTCCGCGGTGTGGCGTTCCGGCAGGATAAATGGCTCCGAGTTTTGACTCTGCATCCGGACCACGATTCCGCATACCGATAAGTTCGCTTCGGGAAGATTCAGCGGAGCGCGGACTTCCCGCCGACGAATCCGGCCCGCTGGTTGCCTGCCGGTTCCAAGAGGAGCGAATCTCGAGCCCAGGCCGGGCGACTACAATTGTCTCGCTCCCAAGGAGACAACGGACCGGATGACCTCTCCGCCGCACCCGCCGGTCGAACCGGACGGGGACACTGCCCTCTCGGAGATGCCGACGGCTTTGACGCCGCCGGGGGCAACTCCTCCGGATTCCGGGGCGCACGACCCGGACCTCACGCCCGGCGCCATTCTGGGCAACTTCGAGATCGTCGATCGCCTCGGCGCCGGCGGCTTCGGCGTGGTCTACCGCGCGCGCGACACGCGCCTGGGAAGGACCGTCGCGCTCAAGCTCCTCCCCGAGAACTTCGCGCGAGACGCGGAGCGGAGCGAACGATTCCGCCTGGAGGCGACCGCCGCCTCGGCGTTGAACCACCCGAACATCTGCACGATTCACGATTTCGTCGAGGACGCCGGCTGCCACTTCATCGTGATGGAGCTCGTCGAGGGGCAGACGATCCGCGACCTCCTCTCGGCCGGACCGCTGGCGGCCTCGAAGGCGATCGACCTCGGAATCCAGATCGCCTCGGCGCTCGGCGAAGCGCACGCGGCGGGAATCCTCCACCGCGACATCAAGGCCACGAACATCGTCGTGACCCCGAAAGGCCAGGCCAAGATCCTGGATTTCGGAATCGCCAAGCGCATCTCTCCGAGCGGAGACACGACCGAAGACGCCGCGGGTCTGACGGGAACAGGGACGACGCTCGGGACACTCACGTACATGTCTCCCGAGCAGCTCCTCGGAAAGCCGATCGACGCGCGAAGCGACCTCTTCTCGCTCGGCGTCGTCCTCTACGAGATGGTCACGGGACGCCTGCCGTTCGACGGCAGCACGCCCGGCGCCGTAACCGACGCGTTGCTCCACCAGCCGCCGCGGGATTTCGGCGAGCGGGTCGCCGC
>JBBROA010000042.1:0-29979 GCA_038229875.1 Thermoanaerobaculia bacterium
ACATCGACCGTCAGATGTCGATCCCCGAATCGACGATCCGTCAGGACACGTCGACGCTCAAGAAGGAAAAGAACCCGACGCGGATCGACTTCTACAAGCGCCGGATCACGAAATACCGCAAGCTGCTGCGCGAGCTCGAGCAGAAGTTCGGCGTCACCCACGAAGACGTCAAGAAGACGCTTCGCATGGTGCGCGAGGGCGAGGAAGAGGCGGACCAGGCGAAGCACGAGCTGATCGTGGCGAACCTCCGGCTCGTGGTTTCGATCGCGAAGAAGTACACGAACCGCGGACTTCAGTTTCTCGACCTCATCCAGGAAGGCAACATCGGCCTGATGAAGGCGGTCGAGAAGTTCGAGCATCGCCGCGGGTACAAGTTCTCGACCTACGCGACGTGGTGGATCCGGCAGGCGATCACCCGGGCCATCGCGGACCAGGCGCGGACGATCCGCATCCCGGTCCACATGATCGAGACGATCAACAAACTGACGCGGACGTCGCGGTCTCTGGTTCAGGAGCTCGGCCGCGAGCCGAACGCGGAAGAGATCGCCAAGCGCATGGACATGCCGGTCTCCAAGGTCCGCAAGATCATGAAGATCGCGCAGGAGCCGATTTCGCTCGAAACTCCCATCGGCGAGGAGGAGGATTCGCATCTGGGCGACTTCATCGAGGACCGCGGGGTCCTCTCGCCGATCGACGCGGTGCTCGTCTCAAACCTTCAGGAGCAGACGCGCCGGGTCTTGAAGTCCCTGACCCCCCGCGAGGAGCAGGTGCTCAAAATGCGGTTCGGGGTCGGAGACGGGTCCGAGCACACCCTGGAAGAGGTCGGCCGGTCGTTCAACGTGACCCGGGAGCGCATCCGCCAGATCGAGTCGAAAGCCCTCCGGAAGCTGCGGCATCCATCCCGGGCGAAGAAGCTGAAACCCTTTCTGGAGACCATCCGGTGAGGGCCGCGCGGAAGGCTCTGTCCCGCTTTGCTATATTCACGGCCGTAGTACAGCCGGGGTCCATAGCTCAGCGGTCCAGAGCCACCGGCTCATAACCGGTCAGACCTCGGTTCGAATCCGAGTGGACCCACCAGGGTCAGGACGCGAGAAGGGGTACGGGGAGCTTGAGGCGTAACAATCCGACGAGACAAGTCACGACGAACGAGAAGGGGCGACCTCTGAGCGGGCCGCCCTTTTTGTTTTCAGCGGCGGAGAAAAAAACGGGGGGCGTTTCTTGAGCGGCACGAGCCTGCTCGAGCAGCTCTACCGGCTTCAGGACCGGCTCCGCTTCGTACAGGCCAGGCAACGCGAGCGCGACACGGTCCCCGAGGAGCTTTCGGAAGTCGATCGCGAGTACCGGGAGCGGACGGACACCCTGGAGAAGATCCGCGAGCGGGTCGGCGAGGCCGAGACGGAACGCCGGCGCGCCGAGGGCGAGCTGTCGGATCTGCAGGAGAAGCAGAAGAAATACCAGGGTCAGCTGAGAAGCGTTCAGTCGAGCCGCGAGTACGGAGCCGTCTTAAACGAGATCGACGGCGTCGAGAAGCTGGTCCGCACGACGGAGGACCGGGTGCTCGCGCTCGACGAAGAGATCGAGAACGCGCGCAAGGACCTGCAGGCGCGCGAGGAGAGTCTTCCGCAGGAAACCGAAGAACACGAAGAGAAGTTGAAGGACTGGCGCACCACGCAGCGCGGAATCGACGAGGAGCTCGCCGCCGCCGCCTCCGAGATCTCGGAGATCGAGCGGCAGATGCCCCCGAAGGATCGGTCCGAGTTCCATCGCCTGATCGAGAAAAAGGGCGGCGTCGCGATCGCGCGCGTTTCCGCCGGCTCCTGCTCCGCCTGCCACGTGAAGATCCGGCCCGCGGCGATGCAGATCTTAAAGAACGGAAAAGAGATCGTGTACTGCGACAGCTGCAAGAGGATCCTCTACTGGGACGGGCAGGGGTGACGGAAGTACGGGGGCCGTCAGGGGGTCAGGCGTGAGGCGTGACGCGACGGAGCTTTCGTCCGCCTCACCCCTCACCTCTCACCCCTGACCCTCATCATGAAATTTCTCGCGTACATCGACGGCGCCGCGCGCGGGAACCCCGGCCCCGCCGGAGCGGGCGTCTACGTCGAGCCGGATGGGGATCGCCCCGCCGAGGAGCTCTTCGAGCCGCTCGGCCGCCAGACGAACAACGTCGCCGAATACAGCGCGCTCCTTCTCGCCCTGACGCGCGCCGAAGAGATCGCCGCCGAGGACGTCGAGATCCGGTCCGACAGCCGCCTCTTAGTCGAGCAGGTGAACGGAAACTTTCGCGTCAAGGCGGAGCATTTGAAGCCGATGGTGTTCGAAGCCGTGCGGCGCGCGAAAAAGTTCCGGCGGTTTCAGTTGAGCCACGTCCGACGCGAGATGAACAAGAAGGCGGACCGGCTGGCGAACCTCGGCGCGGACGCGAGCGAGCACCCGGACATGGGGCCTTAGGCCTTAGACCCGACGCGACGTCCCGGGAGCCTGGCGTCCAACGGGAGCGAGACGGCCGCGGTACTCCGCGGTCCACGAGACGGCAATCGGATCGAAACGCGGTCTAACCTGATCAGGACGGACATGACGGGTCCCGGCGTCGAAGAGATCCGACAGCGGCACGCGAAGGTCCTCGAACAAGTCGCCCGCGCCGCCGAGCGCAGCGGCCGGAGCCCGAATGAGGTGGCCCTCCTCGCGGTCACAAAGACGCATCCCCCCGAGCTCGTCCGGTCAGCCGTCGCGGCCGGACTGACCCGGTTCGGAGAGAATCGGGTCGCGGAGGGAATCTCCAAGATCGCGGCGCTGCGGGGGGATTTCCCGGCCCTGACGTGGACGCTCATCGGCCCGCTGCAGAGCAACAAGGCGAGGGCGGCGCTACAATGGTTCTCCATGGTGGAAACGCTGGACCGGGAACGACTTGCCACCCGTCTGGAGGGGTTGCTGCCGCCGGAGGCTCCGCCTTACCCCGTCCTCCTCGAAGTCAACATCGCGTCCGAAGCCTCGAAATCCGGCGTGTCTCCGTCCGAGGCCGAGGCGCTGCTCGCCGGCATCCTCGAGCGAGGACGGCTCGACGTGCGGGGTCTGATGGCCGTCCCGCCGTTTGACCCGGACCCGGAGGCAGCGCGCCCCCATTTCCGGCGGCTGCGGGACCTGCGGGACCGGCTTGCCGGCCGATTCGGGCGAACCTTCCCGGAGCTGTCCATCGGAATGAGCCACGATTTCGAGGTCGCCGTCGAAGAAGGTTCGACGGAGATCCGTATCGGAACGTTCCTTTTCGGCGCCCGGAGCACGGCGTGAATTTCGGCGGCGCGTTCGCGATGAGTCTTCTCGACATCGTCCTCGCGATCCTGAATCTCATCAAGTGGATAGTCATCATCGCCGCGGTGATTTCGTGGGTCAGCCCGGACCCCCGCAATCCTCTCGTCCAACTGCTCTACAAATTCACGGAGCCCCTGCTTCGGCCATTCCGCAAGCTCCTCCCGCCGTCACGCACGGGTGGGATTGATTTTTCCCCTCTGCTTCTGATCCTTCTCATTCAGTTCCTGCAGGTGTTCCTGAGTCGTCTCTGGCTCCGGTCGCCGGTCCTTAGTTAGGAGTTAGGAGAACGCGCATGTCGCGATTGACGCCGCTCGAAATCCAGAAACACGAGTTTTCCCGCAAGTGGAAGGGGCTCGACCCCGTCGAGGTGGAGTCGTTCCTGTCTTCGGTCGCCGAAGAGATGGAAGAGCTCGCCCGCGTGAACTCGGAGCTCGAAAGCCGGGTCCGTTCGCTCCAGGACGAGAACGCCGAGCACCGCGACCGGGAGCGCATCCTGAAGGAAACCCTCGTCGCCGCGCAGCGCGCCTCCGAGGACATCCGCGGCTCGGCGACCCGGCAGGCCGAGCTCATCATCCAGGAGGCGCAGGACTCGGGCGAGCGCCTGACCCACAGCGCCCTGCAGCGCGCGGCCGAAATCGAGAAGGTGATCCACGAGCTCAAGATGCACCGGTTCAACTTCCGCCTCCAGCTCCAGAAGATGGTGGAGCTGTTCGGCCAGGTGTTGGAGTTCGACAAAGACGAGGACGAGAAGGACCGCCCGGTCAAATACCTGACCCGCAAAGCCGAGAAGGGCGAGACCGTCGGCTAGACGCATGCGGGAAGCCGGCTTCCGCGCCGCTTTCTTCCTCATGGCGGCGTTCCTGTCGGCGGCCCCCGCGGCCGGTCCCCTTCCGCCGGCTTCGGAAATTTCTGCTCCTCACGGAGCCGCGCGGCTCTTGCTCTGCGCCGGGAGGCCGGAGACATCGGACGCTCTCTGCGGCACCGTCTCCGTCTTCGAAAATCGCGCGGCCGGGCGTGGAAGGAGAATCGCCCTTCACGTCGTCGTCCTGCGGGCGATCGGCGGCGGCGGCAGCTCCCAGCCGCCCCTCTTCTCGCTCGAAGGCGGACCGGGGCTCGCCGCGACGGACGGGGTCCGGTTCTGGGAAACGGAGCTGAAACCCTTTCGGCGAAACCGCGACATCGTCCTGCTCGACCAGCGGGGCACGGGCGCGTCGAACCCGCTGCGCTGCTCCCGGGAGAGGCGGGACGCCGGGGACTTTCTCGAGGAAATGTATCCGCTCGAATACGTCCGCCGCTGCCGTTCGGAGCTCGAGACAAAAGCTGACCTCACGCAGTATTCGACTTCGGCAGCCGCGGATGACATAGAGGACGTCCGCCGCGCTCTCGGTTATGGCCGTATCGACCTGATCGGCCTCTCCTATGGATCACGGCTCGCGCTCGTCACGCTGCGCCAGCATCCGAAATCCGTCCGCGCGGCGGTCCTGATGGGGCTCACGCCGACCTGGGCGCATCTCCCGCTCTTCCACGCCGCCAATGCGCAAAGGGCCCTGTCGCTCCTCCTCGAGGATTGTGCGGCGGAAGCATCCTGCAAGGGGGCGTACCCGGATCTCCCGGGCGATCTCGCGCGGGTGGCCGAGGCGCTCGGCGCGGCTCCCGCAACCGCGAGCGCCGCCTGGCCGGCCGGCTCTCCGCCGAAGACCGTTTCGATCACGCGCGACGTGTTCTTCGAGACGCTCCGGCGTCAGATGTACGAGCCCGCGACGACGCGTCGGCTTCCGGCGGTGATCCACGCCGCCGCCGCCGGGAACTACGCGCCGTTCCTGACCGCGGCATTGCCTTCCGGCGACGGGCGCGACGGGTCGGCGGACGGGCTCTATCTTTCGATCACCTGCAGCGAAGACACCTCCCAAATCACTCGGGGAGAGGCGGAACGCGCGATCGCCGGAACTCTCTTCGGGAGCTACCGCATCGACCAGCAGCGCCGGGCCTGCGCGATCTGGCCCACAAAGAGGCTTCCGGCACGGTACTTCCGGGACGTGCGGTCGAGCGTTCCGGTCCTGATCCTGTCCGGCGGCCGGGACCCCGTCACGCCGCCGGCCTGGGCGACCCGCGCGGCGCGGAAGCTGTCCCGCAGCCGGCACGTGATCGTCCCCCTCTCCGCGCACCTGGAGAATGGACTGGACGACGTCGCCTGCTGGGACCGGGTGGTCCTGTCGTTCCTGGACCGCGGAACCGCGGAGGGCCTCGACGTCTCCTGCCTCGCCCGGCTCAAGCCAGCGCCTTTCCAGGTCGGTCCCTCGATCGCGGGGGATCGCGCGGAAAAACCGGCAGACTAACCTCCGGGCGCGCCCCGAAATCGCTGTCGACGCGACGGGCCTGTACCATCCCGCCGTGCCGCCTGCTCCCTCCCTTGAATTTCGAAACGCCGCCTGCCTCGCGACACCCCTCGGGACCTCCGCGCGCGGGGGAAGGGACCAGGGAGACATCGTCCGAATTCCCCATGCCGCACTGCGCGCGGAAAACGGACGAATCACCTGGGTCGGTGCGGAAGCCGACTACGCGAAGGAGTTTGCGGGAACGCCCGCTGCCGTTTCCGTCGACGCGACGGGAAAGACCCTCCTGCCGGGCCTCGTGGACGCGCACACGCATCCCGTCTGGGCGGGAGACCGTGGCCCGGAGATCGGCCGCCGCCTGGCCGGGGAAAGTTACGCCGCGATCGCCGCGTCCGGAGGCGGGATCCGGGCAACGGTCCACGCGACCCGCGCCGCATCCGACGAGGAGCTCCGCTCCCTTCTCGAGAGCCGTCTGGAGAGGATGCGCTCCTGCGGCACCACGACCGTCGAGGCGAAGACGGGGTACGGCCTCACCCGAGGGGACGAGCTCCGGGCCCTGCGGCTGCTGGCGGAAACGCGCGCGGAGAATCTGCCCCGTGTCGTCCCGACCCTTCTCGCCGCGCACGAATTCCCGCCGGAGCTTCTGGACCGGCCGGAGGAATGGGTCCGGCAGATCATCGAAGAGATCATTCCCGCCGCCGCCGGGCTGGCGCGATTCTGCGACGTGTTCTGCGAAAAAGGCGTTTTCTCGGTCGATCAATCCCGCCGCATCCTGTTCGCCGCGCGCTCGGCCGGGATGGGGTTGCGGGTTCATGCCGACGAGCTCGCGCGCTCGGGTGGCGCCCTCCTCGCGGCCGAGCTCTCCGCTTCCTCCGCCGATCACCTGCTTTGCATAGGCGACGAGGAAATCGCCGCGCTGGCTCGCGCGGGCACCGTCGCAGTCCTCCTGCCGGGGACCGCCTGGTGGATGCGCGCCCGACCGGCTCCGGCGCGCACCCTGATCTCGGCGGGCGTCCCCGTGGCGATCGGATCCGACTCGAACCCCGGGACCTGCCTCACGGAGTCGCTCGCCGCCGTGGCCGCCCATGCGTGCCTCGACTCCGGCCTGTCCGTGGAAGAAACCTTGACCGGGATGACGTTGAACGCCGCCGCGTCGCTCGGGCTCGCCGGCGAGGTGGGATCGCTCGAGCCGGGGAAGAGCGCGGACGTCCTGCTGCTCGACGCGCCCGACGACCGCCACCTCGTCTATCATTGGGGGGTGAATCTGGTTTCGGGCGTGTCTCTCCGCGGCCTCTGGGTTCCGAGCTCCGCGTCGTGACCGAATTTGCCAGGCTGACTGTCATCGAGTTCATCGATGCGCTGGGATCGGACGCACCGACGCCCGGCGGGGGCACCGCCGCGGCGATGGCGGGGGCGATGGGCGCGAGCCTCATGGAAATGGTCGCGGCGCTGACCTTGACGAGAGACAAGTACTCGGAATCCCACGCCGCGGTGCGGCCGATCGCGCAGGCGGCCGCCTCCGCCCGGCTCGAGTTCCTGCGCCTCGCCCGCGAGGATTCGGAGGCCTACGAGCTGGTCGTCGCCGCGCGGCGCCTCCCGAAGGAGACCGACCCTCAAAAAGCCGCTCGAACGGATGCCCTCGCGATCGCGAACCGCCGTGCGACCGAAGTTCCCCTGCGGACCGCCCAGCTCGCCGCCCGGGTGCTCGCGTCCCTGCCGGAGCTCGTCGAAAAAGGCAACCCCAGCGCCGCCTCCGACGCCGGTTCCGCCGCCCTCCTCCTGGAAGCGGCGGCGGAAGGCGCCCTCTTGAACGTCGGGGTCAACCTCTCGGGCATTTCGGACATGCCTTTCGTCGCGAAGATGCAGGGAGAGACGGCGCAGATCCAGAACGACACGCAGAGACTTCGCGCGCAGATTCTCTCGACAGTCCGCAAACGCTTCTAGGACCTCGCCTCTTCTCTCCTTTTTTCCCCGTTGGCCGCGGCAGCGCAAGCCTCTCACTTTCAGTTACTTGCCAATTCGATTCGCTCCCGGGAATTTTCGTTGACATTCCCGTGCGCGTTTGTTAAAGTCCTTGAATTCGGTCGCGCGACTCCGACAAGGGGTCGCGCGATTTGTGTTTCTGGCCTCTTCTTTCTGTCAAATCGCTCTCACCGCATCGTTTCGAGCTGCGCACTCGGGTTGGTGTTGCGCAACCCCGCGCCAGTGACTTAACAGAACGGCGCCTGTTCAGGGCCTTTCGTGACGTTCCGGCGCCGCTCTCGACGTCGAATGAATTCCCTTGACGCTTTCGTGCGCATTTGCTATAGTTTTTAAATTCGATCGCGCGACTCCGGCAACGGGTCGCGCGATTTGTTTTTTTCACCTCTCTGCCCGCAACTCCCTGGTCCCTTTCCGATTTCTCGCCGGCCGCCGCGAGCCGTTTCTTCCGTGAGCCACTGCGGCGGATGGTAAACAGCGCGAATTCAGGCCCTTTCCGCACGCCTGCGGCCGCAAACCCGCCATGGCGAATTGCGTTGACTCTGTCGTGCGCGTTTGTTATTCTGCTTTCGTTGATCGCGCGACTCCGAAGACGGGTCGCGCATTTTTTTTGGGTCTGGCGGGCGCGCTTCCCAACTGACTCTCCGGCCGCAACTTCCTTCTGCGGCCCCGGCTCTCGACCTCCTTCCCGGCTGGGCGGTTCCTTCGACGACCCGGCCAAAGCGCCCTTTTGACGCCCTGGCGACCCGTATTCCGAGCTTTCGATCGCGCCCGCCGCCCTCACCTACAATCCGTCACCGATGCCTCCGAAGACGGTTTACTTAGTCGACGCGATGTCGAACATCCATCGGGCCTACCACGCCATCCAGAGGCTCTCGACCTCGGCCGGACGCCCCACGAACGCCATTTACGGGTTTGTGACGATGCTCCGGAAGATGCTCCGGGAGCACACCCCCGACCTCTGCGCGATCGCGTGGGACGGCCCGGAGCGCACCATCCGGCACGTGGAGTTCCCCGAGTACAAGGCGAACCGGCCGGCGATGGTCGACGACCTCTCCTCGCAACTGGGGGATATCCGGCTCCTCCTGGACGCGTATCGGATCCCGATCCTGGAACTTGCCGGCTACGAAGCGGATGACGTCCTCGGCACGCTTTCCCACAAGGCGGCCGCGGCCGGCTATGACGTCGTGATCGTCACGGCGGACAAGGACATGCTCCAGCTCGTCGGACCCCGCGTGCGCGTGTTTCACACCGGCAAGGAGGCCTTCCTGGACGAAGCGGGCGTCGAGACCTTCTTTGGGGTGAAACCCGCGCAGGTGGCGGACGTCCTCGCCCTGATGGGGGACAGCGTCGACAACATCCCCGGGGTTCCCGGCGTCGGGCAGGTTACGGCCAAGAAGTGGATCCTCCAGTACGGCAGCCTGCCTGCGCTTCTCGAGCGCGCGGCGGAAATCAAAGGAAAAGTGGGCGAGAGCCTCCGTGAGAACCAGGAGGCGGCTCTCCTCTCGCGGCGCCTGGTCGAGATTCCAACCGACCTGCCGATCCCGTTCGACCCGGAACAACTGCGCTGCTCGGAGCCGGATTTCCCGACGCTCAAGGAAATCTTCGTCCGACTCGAGTTTCATTCGCTCGCCGCGGAGATCCAGGGGGAATCCGCGGCGCCGCCCGATGTCTCTTCGCGCCGGCTCTTGGGAGGCGAGACATTCGCCCTTTCGGGTGCCTGGACCGGCGTCGCCCTTTTAAACCGCGGCGGCGACGCGCTCCTCGCGCTCTCCGACGGAACCGCGGCGCAGATTGCCGAGGGCGACTCGAATCGGATCGCGGAGCTCTGGGCCGGCGCCGACCGCCCGGGGGCCAATTTCGCGATGGCGGACGCCAAGCCCCTCGACGCACTCCTCGCTCGCGCGGGCCGCCGCGTCGCCGGCAACGTCTTCGACATCTGCCTGGCGCAGTACGTCCTGTCGTCCGGAGTGGCAAGCCCCGAGCTCGAGCCGATGGCCTTCCAGCGCCTCGGCCAGCGGCTTCTGTCGGACAAGGAGGCGGGGATTTCCTCCTGCGCGCTTCCCGAGTCGTACGAGATCGCGAACGCCGACCGGTGGCTCTCGGAACGCTCCGCCGCCGCCGCCGCTCTCGCCGAGCCGCTGCAGGACGAGCTCGCCGCCCGGCCCGCTCTCGACCGGATTTACCGCGAGATCGAACGGCCTCTGACCCCCGTCCTCGCGCGGATGGAGATCGCGGGCGTCGCTGTGGACGTCCCCTTCCTGCAGGAAATCTCCACGCGGATGGAGAAGGACCTCCGCGCGATCGAGCAGAAGATCTGGGCGGAAGCCGGCGAGGAGTTCAACGTCAACTCGCCGGTGAAGCTCGGCCAGATCCTGTTCGAGAAGCTCGGGTATCCCGTCTTGAAGAAGACCGCCAAGACCCGCTCCTCATCGACGGGCGTCGAGGTTTTAAACGAGCTCGCGGAACGGGGATTCGCGGTTCCGAAGCTCGTGCTCGAATTTCGCGAGATCTCCAAATTGAAGGGCACCTACGTCGACGCGCTGCCGGCTCTCGCGGATGCTCGGGGGCGGGTGCACTCCTCCTTCCGGCAGACCGTCGCTTCCACCGGCCGGCTCTCTTCCTCGGACCCGAACCTTCAGAACATCCCGATCCGCACCGAGGCGGGGCGGGAGATCCGGAAGGCGTTCGTCGCGCCGTCCGGCGGGAAGCTCGTCGTCGCCGACTACTCGCAGATTGAGCTGCGCATCCTCGCGCACCTCTCCGCCGACGAGGCGCTGATCCGCGCGTTCGAAGAGGGGCAGGACATCCATAGCGCGACGGCGGCGAAGATCTTCGGCGTCTCGCCCGATCTCGTCAGTCAGGAAATGCGGTTCGCGGCGAAGAGGATCAACTTCGCACTGCTGTACGGGATGGCGCCCTTCACGCTCGGCAAGGAGCTCGGCGTCTCGACGTCCGAGGCCAAAAGCTACGTCGATTCCTATTTCGCGCAGTTTCCGAGCGTGCGTGCATGTCTCGACGGCATCCTCGACGAGGCGCGACGGACCCGCGAGGTGACGACGATCTTCGGCCGGGTCCGGCCAATCCCGGACATCGCGGCTTCCAACCCGAACGTGCGGGGGAACGCCGAGCGGATGGCGTTGAACGCGCCGTTTCAGGGCGCGGCCGCCGACATCATCAAGATCGCGATGGTCCGCCTCGACGATGCCCTCGCCGCGAGGGGACTCTCTTCCCGACTCGTGCTCCAGGTCCACGACGAGCTCGTGTGCGAGTCTCCGGACGTCGAGGTCGAGACTTTAACGGCCCTCCTGCGGGAAGTCATGGAAGGCGCAGCGAGCCTGCGCGTCCGGCTCGCCGTCGGGGTCGGCGCGGGACACGACTGGCTGTCGGCGAAATAGCGACCGGCTATACTTTCCGCAACTCCATGAACCTTCGGGCGTTTTCCGGTCTGGCGTTCGCCGCCGGCCTGCTTCTTTCGCCGGCGCCAGCCGCCGCGCAGTCCCCTGCGCCGGGCGCTGGCGCGGGCGGCTCGCCGGACACGCCGGCCGTCTCGCCCACGCCGGCGCCCCCGCCGACTCCGGCAGCCCCTTCCGACGCTCCCGCTGCGCCTGCGGGCCGTTCCGTCCCGTCATCGGCGACCGCGCCCCTGCGACTTTCGGATCCGCCGTCCGTCCGCATCCTGACCCTCCCCGCCGAGAACCCGTTCGGTCTCGCGGCGGAGGCCCCGGCCGCCCTTCCGGTGAAGCCCGTGCTCCTGGATCAGGTCGTCGAGGAGCCGCTCTACGCCGCGATCCACGTCGACCGGACCGGCAAACCCGGCGCCTCGCGGCGCGCGCGCGATCCGATCCCGTCGCTCGCGGCGGAAACGAAGAAGTCGTTCGATCGCTGGGTTTTCGAGCCCGGGCGCCGGGGAGGCCAGCCGGTCGAGGCGTGGTCGAGCGTGCGGCTGGACCTGCGCGTCGAAGTGAAAGCTCCGAAGATCGAGCAGATCGCGCTGACGGCCGTGACACCGACGAGTCCCGTCCCCGCTCCGCTCGAGTGGCTGTCGGACACCGCGTGGTACGAGGCGCTCCCGCCGGTTCCCGCGCCCGCTGACGGAAGCGTGGCCGTCGAAGAGCTCGAAACCCTGGCTGTTCCGAAGAAGACCAGGTGGGACGCGGATTCCTACAAGGGTCCGTTTTCTGTCCGGATGTGGATCCACATCACGGCAGCAGGACGCGCCGACCGCGGGATCCCGCTCCAGGCTTCGGACCCGATCCTCCTCACCGATTTCCGCCGTCAGATAGCCACCTGGCAGTTCCGCCCCGCGCGGCTGAACGGACAGGCCGTCGATTCGTGGGCCGAGCTCGTGATCGCGGGGCAGATCGGGTATTCCGTGGACGTCAAGCAGATCGCGAACCTGCGCAAGAGCCTCCCCGACGCCGTCACCGCCGCGCGCTAGCTTACTCGCCATCGCCAGGTTTCTCCTTCCCCGCGCCTTCGTCGCGATCTCCCCGCACGCACGGCGGGCGAGGCTGCACACGCACTGGCTCGCGCGACTGGTCACGCGCTGTTTCGGCGCGGACGCCGTGACGCTCGGACGCCACATCTTTCTGTCGCCTTCTGCGGCAAGATCGATCGCCGCCCGGACCGAACCCGGCGCGAGACTCATCGCGCACGAGATTCACCACGTCGGGCAGTTCCGGCGCGAGGGATTCCTCGGGTTCGTGATGCGGTATGCCGCGGCGTACGCGCGAGGACGCTTCCGGGGACTCACCCACGCGGCCGCATACGGCCAGATACCCTTCGAGATCGAAGCCCGGAACGCGGAAGAGACGGCGATGTGGAAAGCGGGGCTATCGCTCGACGCGCGGCCCCAGAGAGCGAGCCGCCCCGGATCGTCGGGGCCGAGGCCGGTGGCCGACGCAAGTTTTCTTCCCGGGGAATCCGAAGCGGACGAACCCCGCCAGGAGGGTTGACCTAGCAGCTCGTGGAAAAATGGATGCGGGTGTCGCGTCCGGGCTTTTGCAATTCGCTACAGGCACAACGGAGGCTTTTCTCGTGTCTGTCAACCAAGGTCTCTCATCATCGCGTAGACGCCGAGCAAAAGCCCGTCCGCCCTGCGGGTTGCGGCGGCGCGGGGCCTCGCAACGCTATCCCACACCCTTTTTCCACGGGCTGCTAAGCCGGCAGGACATCCCGCCGGTCTCCCACGCGGCGCGTGATCTTCGCTCCGTCGAGGTACTCGAGGAGCGGAATCGCCAGCCGCCGCGTCAACCCGAACATCTCCTTGAACTCGCCGACGTCGAGAGAAGGCCGCCCCGAGGCCCTGAGCCGCGCAACGACCTCGTCGACCGCCTCGCGGGAGATCAACCAGCCGCCCGGCAGACGAAGCAGCGTCCCTTTCTTGACCAGATATCCCGCGAGGCCCTCCACCACTTTCGCCTTGTGGCCGATCTCTTTCGTCACGTCGGGAAGCGACGGCGGATCGAGCCCGCGCTTGCGGTACGTCTCCGCGATCCGCGCCGAAAGCTCTCGATCGGCGCCACCCAGATCATCGCGGCCCGGCGGCCGGGCTTCCTCCCCAGCCAGGGTGTACGCGCCCCGCGCGACGAGCGCCCCCTCGACCGCCTCCGCCCACCGCGCGTCGGCGGATTCGGGGAGGATGCGCGCGAGCAGCGTCCGTCTCGAAACCCCGACAGCTCCGCCCGCGGCGAGCAGCCGGGCCATCTGGTCGAGTGCGCGGTCGGCGAGCCGCGCGAGCGCGATCTCGGAGATGTACCGCTCGGGCGATCTGCGGAGCGCCTGGATCCTCCCCGCGACGATCCCGCTCGCGGCGGCTTGACGGATCGACTCGGCAGGAACACCGGCCCGGCGAGCGAGGGCTTCCTCGCCGATTCCCGACTCCTTCGCCTGCTCGACCCAGATCACGACGCGATCTCCGAGTCCCGCGACCTCGAATCGGGACAGGAGGGTCACGCCCTTCTCCCGCGCGCGGCGGGCTCCGGGCCAGAGAGGATCGAGTACGACGCCGCCCCCGACCGTTTCGACCGGCGACAGGCGCCTCAGAACGAAGCGGTCCCCGGGCGCCGCAGACAGCGGTTCCGAGAGCCGGAACTGCGCGAAACCGCTCTGGCCCGGCGCGAGTGTCTCGCCTTCGAGCAGGCGGACGCCGGCCCGCAGCTCGGAGGAGAAATGGTGCAGCGACAGCCGGTCCCCGCTGGTCAGCTCCGGAGCGCCCGCCAGAAGGTGAACGCGCGCCGTCAGCAGCGACGTCGTCGCGAAAGCCCCGGGCGTCGCCAGAACGAGCCCGCGCCTCAACTCCGACAGCTCGACGCCAGCGAGATTCACGCTGACTCGTTCTCCGGCGCGCGCCTGCGGCGTCTCCCTGCCGTGAACCTCGATTCGCCTGACCCGAACCGGCCGCGCGGTCGGAAAAAGGTCGAGCTTCTGCTCCGTCGAAATCGTGCCGGAAACGAGACTGCCGGTCACGACCGGGCCGAAGCCGGCGATCGAAAACGCGCGGTCGATCGGGAGCCGCACGAGGAGATGTTCGCGCGACGAATCGCCGTCGTCTCCGGCGAGCGCGACGAGAGATTTTTTCAGCTCCGGAAGTCCCTGACCGGTTCGCGCAGACACTGGAATGACCGCGGCGCCCTCCAGGAAGGAGCCGCGGACGAGATCGCGCACGTCCGACACCGTGACCCCCAGAAGGTCCTCGTCGACCCGGTCGGTCTTCGTGACGGCTATCAGGCCGCGGCGAATCCCGAGCATCCGGACGATGTCGAAGTGCTCGCGCGTCTGAGGCATGACGGACTCGTCCGCCGCGACGACGAGCAGCACCGCGTCGATCCCGCCGGCGCCGGCCAGCATGTTCCGCACGAACCTCTCGTGCCCCGGCACGTCGACGAAGGAGACGCGGACCCCGTCCCACTCCGCGTGCGCGAATCCCAGGTCGATTGTGATGCCACGCCGCTTCTCCTCGGGCAGCCTGTCTGCGTCGATGCCGGTCAACGCCTTCACGAGCGCGGTCTTGCCGTGGTCAATGTGCCCCGCGGTGCCGATGAGGAATCGCTTCACGCGGGAACTATACGAGGGAGCGCGCACACGCGCCGCTTCGGATGAAAGGCCGCCCCGTCCGAACGAGGCCGTGCCCCTTTCGAAATCCGCCGGCCGAAGACGGTGACTGACCCGGGAACGAAACAGTAGAGCATGGGCGGGATCCGCAGCCCCCGTGATCGCCGAGGCCCCTCCCCTGGTGGTCGCCAGAGCGGTCGAGGAAAGGATGAGCAGACAGGCTGCAGCCAACGAGAGCGCGGTCCCGGTCGTTGATATCCTCCGGGCGCGATGCTCGCCCGGCTCGAAAGTGATCTGAAGCTCGCGATGAAAGCGGGCGAGAAGAGGCGCGTTTCTACTTTGCGGCTGCTTCTGTCGGCACTGAAAAACGACCGGATCCAGCTTCAGCGCGACGTAACCGACGAAGAGGTCGAGGCCGCGATCCGGCGCGCCGTCAAGCAACGGCGCGAAGCGATCGAGCAGTACGGCCTTGGCGGTCGGGCGGACCTGGTCGCCGCGGAGACGGAAGAGCTCGGCATTCTCGAGGCTTACCTCCCTCAGTCGCTCTCCGACGGTGACCTCGAATCCGTCGTGCGAGGCATCATCCAGGAGAAGGGCTTCGCGTCCGCGAAGGACGTGGGAGCGCTGATGAAGGAGCTGATGGCGCAGCACAAGGGACGCGTCGACGGAAAGCGGGCACAGGAGATTGCCCGCCGGCTCCTGGCGTGACCTCTGCCGGACCCGGTTTGACCGCCGGGCACGACGAAGTCGAAGTCAAGGTTCCCTGTCCCGACCTCCCGGCAGCCCGGCAACGACTCGAAGCGGCGGGCGCGTCGCTCGAGGCGCCCAGGCACTTCGAGTCGAACGACCTTTACGACGACGCGGACAAGCGATTCTCCTCCTCCGGCCGCACGATCCGTCTGCGGCGCGCGCGCGGCCGCGCGATCTTGACCTTCAAGGGGAAGGCGCGGTTCCAGAACGGAATCAAGTCGCGCGAGGAGCGAGAGACGGAAGTGTCCGATCCGATCGAGATGGAAGCAATCCTCTCGGCGCTCGGCCTCGAACGGCGGTTCCGCTACGAGAAGCACCGGGAAGAGTGGCGATTCGAGAACTGCACGATCGCCCTGGATGAGACTCCGATCGGAACCTACGTCGAGGTCGAGGGAGACCCGCCGGCGATCCGCCGCGTTCTGAACACACTGGAGCTCGAGTTCGCTTCCGCGCTCCCCTACTCCTACGCGCGCCTCTACAAACAACGTTGCGAGGACGACCCTTCGCTTCCGGCCGATATGGTCTTTCCAGCGGGGAAAGAGAGCGCCAGCTGAGGCGGGCGACGCTCATCGCGGGCCGCACCGCGTGCGACGCGGCGGTCAAGCACCGTCCCCGGAATTCTTTTCCGGACTGATCCTCTGCGCGCTTTCCTCCTCGCGGCCGGCCGCGGCGTGCGCTTTCGTCCCGTCACCGAGCGGATTCCGAAGCCTCTCTTCCCGTTTCTCAACGTTCCGCTCGCGCGGGCGCACCTCGCGAGGCTCCGCCGCGCTGGTGTGACGGAGGCGGGAGTCAATCTCCACCATCTGGGTGAGCAGATCGAGGAGCACCTGGTCGACGGCTCGCCGGAACTCCCGCAGCTCCGCTTCTTCCTCGAGCCCCGGATCCTCGGCACCGCCGGCGGTCTCAAAAATGCCGAAGAAATGTTTTCCGGAGAAGATTTTCTTGTCGTCAACTCCGACGCCGCGATCGAGCCCGACTACGACGCCCTCGCCCGCGCCCACAGGGACAGCGGCCGGCTGGCCACTCTTCTCGTCGTTCCGAACCGGGAGCCCGACCGGTACACGCCTCTTCAATCCGAAGGGGACCGCATCACGGGTTTCGGAGCTCATCTCGCTTCCCCGTCCCCTTCCTTCCGCCCCGCTCCCCCCGGTGACGCCGACTCCGGCCGCACCCTCGCGAGGAGCGGCGGGACTGGTGACGCCGGCCCCGGCCGCACCCTCGCGAGGAGCGGCGGGACCGAGCCCGCCCCGCCGCTCCTCTACACCGGTGTCTGTGTCCTCTCCCCGCGGCTTCTCTCGCGGATCGGTCCTGGAGAGCGCTCTCTGGTCGACGATTTGTGGAATCCTCTCCTCGCGGACGGCGAGGAAATCGGATGGTTCCCGCATGCCGGGCCGTTCGCCGACCTCGGCAGACCTCGCGATTTCCTCCGCGCGTCGCTCGAAACGCTCGTTCGGGGTGGCCCCTTTCCCGACGGCGCCGGCGCCTTTGATCCCCGTCTTCGGGTTCTCGCGTCCGTCCCACTCGGCGGCGCCGCGGTCTCCCATTCGGTGATCGGCCGTTGCGAGCTCGGAAGAGGGGTCCGCGTCCTGGGCAGCGCGGTCTGGGACGGCGCGATCCTGAGCGAGGGTGCGCGAATCACCGGCTGTCTGTTCGCCGGCGGTCGGATCGATCCCGGCGCGAAATTCGACGACGCTCTCCTCTGGGGCGCTCCGGGAGAGCCGGCGCGTTCCTTCCCTCTCACCTGACAGGCTCATGGCTTCCAGATCCTTTCCCCTCGGCGGTAATAGAGCGTGCGCATCTTGGCCGTGCGGCCGAACACACGAACGACGGCCATCCGGTCCCGGCCGTCTGACAGATAGACGGATCCCGGGGTGGACTCCCCGATCGGCGAAAACGAGCAGATGTCGGAACCGTTGAACCGGATCGGGTCGTCGGGCCGATCGAGAAAACCGGAGCCCGCCGGATCCGGAACCCGGATGTCCCGGAGGATCGAGGGGTGGACGTCCTGGTGGGTCCACGCGAAACGAGCGATGGGGCGGTCGATCCCTCGGGCGATGTCCGCGGTGCGCACCCCGTTCCCGTTGCCGTCGGCGTAGATCGTCCACTCGTAGCGGTCTCCGTTGCGGAGAAACTTGAGTCCCACGTTCCGCGATTGCGAGATGGCGAGACTTCGGGCGCGGTAGAACGCTGTCCCAACCTCGCCGGCCGCGGATCGAACGGAGACCGACGACTGGAGGTTCGCGAATCCGGGAGCGGCGAGCCCGAGCACCGTTGCCGCGACCGCCATGGTGAGAAGCAGCCCGACGATCGAGAACCCGCCGCCGCGGCGGGATCTCGACAGGAAGGACCCGGAGCCGCTTGCGCGGCCCCGGGCGGGCGGAGTGATCACCGTCCCTTGCCCACCGGGACGGAGTTGGAAGCGGTTTTCTTCGCCGAAGCGCCTCGGCCGGAGCCGCGAGCCGACCGGGCGCCCGCCCGCACTTTCGCAGCCAGCGTCGTCGGTCCGGAGAGAGAAACGAAAGGCTTCAGCTCGCCGTAGAGTTTTTCGCCGATGCCCTTGACCTCCATGAGCTCCTCGGCCTGGCCGAATGAGCCGTGTGCCTTGCGGTATTCGACGATGCGCTCGGCGGCTTTCGCGCCGACCCGGGGAAGAAGGGCGATCTGAGCCGCCGAGGCCTGGTTGATGTTGATTTTCTTGCCCGCCGCGCCATCGGGAGCGTCGGCGGGAGCGGCGGAAGTCACCGCCGCCAGCGCCAGCGCGGCCACGGCCGGGAAGAAAAATCGAAGTGTGGTTTTCATCGGGATCCTTTCTGTTGTTTCTTTTCTGCGTCGATTCGGGGCGTGTCCTCATCGGGTCGTTACGCGTCAGGCGTTCTCCATCGGCCCTCCTTTTCTTTCGAATCAGCAGGGGCGAGAGCCGTGCCCGGGAGGCCGCGCGCTCGGAAACCGTTGTCGCAGCGTGAGATGGAGAAGATTCCGCGGCTGTCGCAAAAACGTCGAGGTGACACACCCGCTTGACGCCCACCGCGGAAAAACGGGGAGAAGAGGCGCAGGCCGAGGCGCGAGCGACTGGAAAACGTTCTTGTCGCCGGACGAAACGGTTGTCGGACCCGAAGGTAGACTCCGCGGCGATGTCGGGAGCGGAAATCATTGTCGGGGTTTCGGGGGCTTCGGGAGGCCTCCTCGCGCGCCGATTCGTCGAGCTCGCAATCCAGGCGGCGGGCGTGGCCCGGCTGCACCTCGTTCTTTCCCCTTCGAGCCTCCGCGTGGCGCGGTCCGAGCTCGATCGTGAGATCGGAAACGCCGCCGACTGGGTCCGCCGCTTGACCGCTCCGCCCGACGCGGCGGACAAGATCGTGCTCCACTCACACGAGGAGGTCGGCGCGTCCATCGCGTCGGGCTCCTACCCGACGTCGGGAATGATCGTCATCCCGTGCAGCGCCGGGACTCTCGGAGCAATCGCGAACGGGATCTCCCGCGGACTGCTGCAGCGCGCGGCGGACGTCTGCCTGAAGGAGCGCCGCCCTCTGGTCCTCGCGCTTCGGGAGTCGCCGTACTCCCTCGTGCACATCGAGAACATGCGCCGCGCCACCGAAGCCGGTGCGGTCATCGCGCCTCCGACGCCGGCGTTCTATCTGGAGGCGCCCTCGATGGAGCGGTTCCTGGACGCGTACTGCGTCCGCGCGGCGCGATGGCTGAATGTCGAGCTGCCGGGACCTTCCGACCGCTGGGCCGGGGAGACGACCGCGGATCCGAACCGCTGATGAGCCGCGCCGGCGAGCTCGCCCGCTCCGCGCGGACGACGCTCGAGATGATCAAGTTTTCCCACACAGTGTTCGCCCTTCCGTTCGCGCTTCTCGCGGCCGTGCTCGCGGCGCGAGGCGTCCCTTCCGCGGGGACAATCGGTAAAATCCTCCTCGCGATGGTCGGCGCGCGGAGCGCCGCGATGGCGCACAACCGGCTGGCGGACCTGGAGATCGACGCCGCGAACCCGCGCACCGCGTCGCGCGCGCTGCCGTCCGGCGCGCTGTCGCCGGCGTTCGTGCGGGTTTTCCTCTGTGCGTCGACCCTGCTGTTTCTCCTGGCCGCCGCATGGCTGAACCGGCTGACGCTGCTTCTCTCGCCGGTCGCGCTCGGGCTTCTCTTCCTTTACTCGTATACGAAGCGCTTCACGTGGGCCTCGCACTTCGTCCTGGGGCTGTGCCTCGCCCTCGCCCCGATCGGCGCCTGGATCGCTGTCCGCGGGACGCTGGATCTCGAGCCGATCCTCCTGGGCCTCGCCGTTCTTTTCTGGACCGCCGGTTTCGACGTCATCTATTCGCTCCAGGACGAGGAGCACGACCGCCGGGCGGGCCTGCGTTCGATCCCGGCCCGATGGGGCGGCGCAAGGGCCCTCGGAATCTCGGCGCTCCTCCACGTCCTGATGCTTCCGCTCCTCATCGCGGTGTGGCGAACGTCCGGTGGCGGACGCCTCTTCGCCATCGGCATCGCGTTGACCGCCGCGGCGCTCGTTTACCAGCACGCCATCGTGCGGCCGGGAAATCTGTCTCGCGTGGACAGCGCGTTTTTCACGGCGAACGGGTTCGTCTCGGTCGCGCTGGCGGCATTCGGGATTGCCGACGTCCTGATTCGCGGAGGCGGCCCTCCCGCCTGAGGAAAGTGAGAGCAGCGACCCTCAACGCCGCGGCCGCGCCGAGAGTAATATCCGCGGCACATGGCGATTCCCTCGGAAGGCGACGTCAAGCTCCGGCACGTGGCCATCGACGGCCCGATCGGGGTCGGAAAGACCTCGCTCGTCGAGCTGCTCTCCAAACGATTTCACGGAACGGAAATCCTCGAGGACGTGGACAACCCGTTCCTCGGGGAGTTCTACAAAAAGAAGAAGGGTTCAGCGTTCCAGACGCAGCTCTTTTTTCTCCTGTCCCGGTACCAGCAGCAGTGCGAGATCGCCCAGATCGATCTGTTCACGACCCTCGTCCTCGCGGACTATCACTTCCCGAAGGACAAGATCTTCGCGTGTCTGAACCTCGACGATTCGGAGCTCCTGATCTACGACCGGCTTTACACGCTGCTTTCAGAGAGTGTTCCCAAGCCCGACCTCGTGATTTATCTCCAGGGATCCATCGAGACCTGCATGCGGCGAATCAAGCGCCGGTCGCGGTCGATCGAGAAGGCGATTACGCCGGAGTACCTCGCGCAGCTGATCGAGGCCTATAACTACTACTTCTACCACTACGAAGAGACGCCGCTTCTGGTCGTCGACTGCAACGAGATCGACTTCGTGAACAAGCCGGCGGACTTCGATGATCTGGTAGCGCAAATCCAGCGGGCGCGCCGAGGCGTGCAGTACTACGTGCCCCATCCAAGGTAAGTTCCGGGTCGGCGACAGCCACACTCTCTCCAAAGCCACAGTCGAGAGGCGACCCGGCACGCTCCTCCCCTCTCCACCCGCGACAGCGGGGGGAGAGGAAGGGTGAGGGGGGCGAGGCGCAGCCACCGGTTCTGACAAGCGAGAGCGACGCCCCTCACCCCATCCCTCTCCCTGTCTCCGAACACCCGTCCACCATGTCTCCGGTCCATACACTCCCGCCGGGAGAGGGAGAAAGCCCCCTCACCGCAACCCCCCGTCGTATAATTCCTCCCGACGCCCTTGTCGGCGGCGATCCGGTTCTTCCGGACGTCGACCGAGAGGAAAGGAGCGCGATATGTCCAGCCTCTCTGAGACCTCCCCCGTCGGTGTCCCGGCTCTCCTTGCCGCCAAAGGCCGGGAAAAAATCGCGATGATGACCGCGTATGACGCGTCCTCGGCGCGACTCCTCGACGCCGCCGGCATCGACGTGCTGCTCGTCGGCGATTCGGTCGAGATGACCGTTTACGGCCGCGCGAACACGCTCACCGCCACGATGGACGTGATGGTCCGCCACACGCGCGCCGTTGCCGACGCGACGACGCGCGCGCTCGTGATCGGAGACATGCCGTTTCTGTCCTACCAGGCGGACGCCCGGGAGGCGGTGCTGAACGCCGGACGGCTTCTTGCGGAAGGGGGATGTTCCGCGATCAAGGTCGAGGGCGGCCGACGGGTGCTCCCTGCGATCGAGGCGATCGTCGCGGCGGACATTCCGGTGATGGGCCACGTCGGCTTGACACCGCAGTCGTACCGCAAGTTCGGCGGGTTCAAGGTCCAGGGGAAGAGCGCGGAAGGCGCGGATGAAATCCGGCAGGACGCGGAGGCGCTCGCCGAGGCCGGGTGCTTCGCGCTGGTCCTCGAGTGCGTTCCCGAAGGCCTCGCCGCCGAGATCACCCGGGGTCTGGCCATTCCAACGATCGGCATCGGCGCGGGAGCCGCCTGCGACGGACAGGTCCTCGTATTTCACGACGTGATGGGCCTGACCGGAGCCTCGTCCACGCCCCGATTCGTGCGCCGCTATGCGGAGCTCGCGCCCCTGGTCGAAGGGGCGGCCCGCGACTTTGCGAAGGATGTGAAGAGCGGCGCTTTTCCGAGCGCGGCGGAGTCCTTCACGGGCGGAGCGACTCCGGCATTACGCCGGATCTACTGACGGGCGCGCGGGACACCCAGGCCCCCGCGCTAGGCTAGGTGTAAAGGCAGATGAGAACCGTCCGCGACCTGCCCGCTCTTCGCCACGCCGTCGGGGAAGCCCGCAGCGAAGGCCGCCGGATCGGCTTCGTCCCGACGATGGGGGCGCTGCACGAGGGGCACCTCTCGCTCGTCCGGCGCGCGAAGGCGGAGTGCGGCTTCGCCGTCGTCTCGATCTTCGTGAACCCGCTCCAGTTTGCTCCCGATGAAGACTTCGAACGGTACCCCCGGCGCGCGGAGGAAGACGCGGCTCTCCTGCGGCCCGCCGGCACCGATCTTCTCTACGCTCCCTCGCACGCCTCCTTCTACCCTCCGGACTTCTCGACGTCCGTGGAAGTCGCCCGCGTCACGGACGGCGGAGAAGGGGCCGCCCGGCCCGGGCACTTTCGCGGCGTCACCACCGTCGTCGCTAAGCTGTTCCTCCAGGTCGGACCCGACGTGGCGTACTTCGGCCGCAAGGATCTCCAGCAGACCGCGGTCATCCGGCGAATGGTCCGCGACCTGGACTTTCCGCTCCGCGTCGTGGTCTGCGACACGATCCGCGAGGCGGACGGGCTGGCCATGTCCTCGCGGAACGCGTTTCTCTCCTCCGAACAGCGCGTCCGCGCGGCGGCTCTCTCGAGAGCCCTCTTTCACGCCCGGGACCGGGCCGCCTCCGGACAGACCGACGCGAAACGGCTCGAAGAAGAAACCCGGGAGGAGCTCGAAAGCGCCGGACTTCCGGTCGACTACGTCGAGCTCGTCGAAACCGCGACCATGGCGCGGGCCGAGGTCGCCGGGCCCGGCGCCGCGCTCGCGGCGGCCGTTCGGGTAGGGAAGACGCGGCTTCTCGACAACGTTCTTTTCGAAGAAAGGAAGATCACGTGACGACCTCCGCGCCTTCCGACACCGCCGCTCCCTCGCTCGCGTCCGAGCCGTTCGTCCTCGCCGGAAAGACATTCACCTCGAGACTGATCGTCGGGACCGGAAAATACGCCACGTTCCCGCTGATGAAAGAAGCGCTCGTCGCTTCCGGAGCCGAGATCGTCACGGTCGCCGTCCGGCGCGTCAACCTGACCGACCGCGGTAAGGAATCGCTGCTGGACTTCGTCCCGCGCGGAATGACGGTTCTCCCCAACACCGCCGGCTGCTTCAACGCGGACGACGCCGTGCGCGCCGCGCGGCTCGGGCGCGAAGTGGGCCTTTCAGAATGGGTGAAGCTCGAAGTGCTCGGCGACGAGCAGACGCTCTGGCCGGACAATGAGGAGCTGCTCGCCGCCACGAAGACGCTCGTGCGCGAAGGCTTCGTTGTTTTCCCGTATACATCCGACGACCCGATCATGGCGCGCAAGCTCGAAGACGCGGGAGCCGCCGCCGTCATGCCCCTCGGCGCGCCGATCGGCTCCGGCCTCGGAATCCAGAACCCGAACAACCTTTCGATCATCCTGGAGCGGGCGGGCGTGCCGGTGATCGTCGACGCCGGAGTGGGAACCGCATCGGACGCGTGCGTCGCGATGGAGCTCGGCGCCGCGGGGGTTCTGATGAACACCGGGATCGCGGGGGCCCGGGAGCCCGTCCGGATGGCCCGCGCGATGCGGGACGCCGTCCGCGCGGGACGGGACGCCTGGCTCGCCGGAAGGATTCCGAGGAAGAGGTACGCGACCGCGTCCTCGCCGGTGACGGGAGTCGTCGGGTCGAGCTAAGCCACTCGCCCGTCGAGCGTTTGCGGCGCGGACACAAGCCGGCCGCCACGGGGGCGAAGCCGTTCAAACGAGGCATTTCCGGGTGGGCGGCGCCCTGACCGTACGCCGCCGCACAACCGCGAAAGCTCTTGCGCAGCCACTACGCGCATGCTACTTTGCGCCAGCTTTATAGAACCCCGCGAACAACTGAACGCCCACCTTTTTATGACTCTCCTTCCCCCATCCGTACGCCTTCGCGGGGCGGCGTGCGCGTGCCCGAAAGGAGGTCGGTCCTAGATAGAACCAACCTCAGGCGTCCGCGATCACGCGGGCGCGGGCATGTGGAATCGAGTCTTCAACTGTTTCTCATAAGAAGGGGCGCAGCGCCCCAAGGGTAATTACCCAGGAGATCGGTAACTTTCATGATGCAGCAATACACCGACAAGAATCTCAACTGTGTCGACTGTGGCCAGACGTTCCTCTTTTCCGCCGATGACCAGGAGTTCTACGCGCGCAAGGGTTTCACCAACGAGCCCAAGCGCTGCAAAATCTGCCGCGACAAGCGGAAGACCTCCTCGGGCGAAGGCCGCGAGCGGACGTTCTATGACGTGACATGCGACGGCTGCCAGAAGCAGACGCAGGTTCCGTTCAACCCGACCAATGGCAAACCGGTTTACTGCCGCGAATGCTATTCGGCGCGGCGCGCCCAGCAGGCCTACTGAACTTTTCGCATCGCAAAAAAGCCCCGGCACGCGCCGGGGCTTTTTTTTCGTCCGTACAGGATGTGTTGTGCTGATTCTGCGGTCAGGGTGCTCGCCCTCGCCCGGCCCCCTTCCCCCGCCCCACCCCCGTTTTTGCTATCTTCGCCTCCGGCAACGATGTCCTCCCCTCCCACCTCCGTCCTCTCCCCCCGCCCGGCTTCGGGCGCCGGCGCCATCGGCAACACCCCTCTCGTCGAGCTGCCGCGCTTTTCTTCCGGTGCGGCGCGCATTTTCGCGAAGCTCGAGTGGTTCAACCCCGGAGGGAGCGTCAAGGACCGGGTCGCCGCGGCGATGCTCGAAGACGCCGAAACGCGAGGGCGTATCTCGCCGGGCGGCACGATCGTCGAGCCGACCTCCGGCAACACCGGAGTCGCGTTCGCGATGCTCGCTGCCATCCGCGGGTACCGCTGCGTGATCGTGATGCCCGACGGCGCGGGCCACGTGAAGGCCCGGCTGATGGAGGCCTTCGGCGCCGAGGTCGTCCGGACCCCGGCGGAGGAACTGATGAGCGGCGCGATCCAACGCGCACGCGACATAGTCGCGCAGACCCCCGGATCGTGGCTTCCCAACCAGTTCGCCAATCCCATCAATCCCGGCACCCACTACCAGACGACCGGTCCCGAAATCTGGGAGGGACTCGGCGGACGCGTCGACGCGTGGGTCACCGGCGTCGGGACCACGGGAACGTTCACGGGAGTCGCGCGATATCTGGTGGAACGAAATCCGCGCGTGCTCAAGGTCGCGGTCGAGCCGCAGGGCTCGATTCTCGGCGGGGGGGCGCACGGCAAGCACGCCGTCGAAGGCGTCGGGCTCTCCTTCTATCCCGAGATCCTCGACCGGAGCCTGATCGACGAGGTCGTCACGGTCGACGACGCGACTGCGTTCGAAGCCTGCCGCCGGCTCGCGCGCGAAGAGGGGCTGCTCGTCGGGGGATCGTCAGGTCTTTCCGCGGCCGGGGCCCTCCGAATCGCCGAGCGGCTGGGGCCAGGCAAGGTGGTCGTGACCGTGTTTCCCGACGCCGCCGAGCGATACCCCGACCAGGGGATCTTCAGACAATCTCCGTCCGACGGCTGAGCGGACTGCTACCGATCAGCGGTAAACACACAGAAGCGATCAAAACCGGACAACCGAGGGGAGCACCATGGGGTTCAGCACCGACTGCATTCACGCGGGCAATCCGCCCGACCCTTCGACGGGCGCGGTGTCCGTTCCGATCTACCAGACCTCGACCTACGTGCAGGAGGGGATCGGAAAGCACAAGGGCTACGAGTACGCCCGAACGCAGAACCCGACCCGCCACGCTCTGGAAGAGAACATGGCGGTTCTCGAAGGCGGCGTCGGAGCGCGAGCGTTCGCATCGGGGATGGCGGCCACGACGGCGATCTCCACGTTCGTGAAGTCCGGAGAGCACGTCGTGTGCTCCAACATGACGTACGGCGGCACCTACCGGTACTACACGAAGATCCAGGCGCAATACGGTGTCGAGTTCTCCTTCGTCGACACAGCGAATCCCGAAGAAGTGCTCCGGGCGTTTCGTCCGACGACCCGGCTCCTGCATCTCGAGAGCCCCACGAACCCGATCCTGACACTGTGCGACATCCCGCTGCTCTCGGGGATGGCGCACGAGCGAGGCGCGATCGTGGTCGTCGACAACACCTTCGCGTCGCCGTACCTGCAGCGGCCGCTCGCCCTCGGGGCGGACATCGTGTACCACTCGACCACGAAGTTCTTGAACGGCCACTCGGACTCGATCGGCGGCATCGCGGTCGTCAAGAGTGCAGAGCATCTCGAGTGGCTGTCGTTCGTGCAGAACAGCTCGGGAGCGATCCTCGGACCGATGGACTCGTGGCTCGTCCTGCGCGGGATCAAGACACTGGTCGTGCGCATGGAGCGCCACGAACAGAATGGCCGCGCGGTCGCTTCCTTTCTCGCCGCCCAGCCGAAGATCCGCAGGGTCAACTATCCGGGACTTCCGACCCACCCCCAGCACGAGCTCGCGAGGCGCCAGATGCGGGGGTTCGGCTCCATGATGTCGTTCGATCTCGGTTCACTGGAAAACGCCTCGGCGTTTCTGGCGCGCGTGCGTCTCTGTTCGCTCGCCGAGAGCCTCGGCGGCGTCGAGACCCTGATCTCGCACCCGGCGAGCATGACCCACGCCGCGATCCCGGAGCCGGATCGCAGCCGCCTCGGCGTCACGCCGGGGCTGGTGCGGATCTCGGTCGGAATCGAGGACGTGGAGGATCTCCTTGCCGATCTCGCCCAGGCTCTGGAGGCCGTCCCGGCGTAACGTGACATCCCGAGGCGCCCGCGCTGCCGCCGCCGTCCTCGCCGCCTGCGCCGCGGCGGCCTTCGCTCAGCCTACCGCGCCCGACGACGACTTCGGCGCGATCCGTGCCGCGTTTCTGGAAGGGATCAACGCGGGGCGCGCGGTGAGCGGCCTTCCGGCTCTGCGGCTCGTCCCTCTGCTCTCGACCATCGCGCAAGACCGCGCCGGCCTCGTCGTTCGCGACGGCCCGCACCCGGAGGAGTCGGCCCACGCGGACAGCGCAGTCGCGTCGAAGTCCGGTTACGAGGCGCGTGTCCTCTCCGAGGTCATCGTGCAGGCGGACGGCGACATCGAGACTGTGCTGACCGGGGCGGCGCTCGATCCCGCGTTCGCCGAGGAGGCCCGCCGCCGGGACCTGCGCGACCTCGGGGTCGGCGTGGCTCGCCTCGACGACATCCCGCTCTACGTCTTTCTCTTCGCGCGCGCCTGGCCGGATTTCTTCGCCGACAAGACCGTCGAGCTTTCGGACCTCGACGCCGTGCGCGCGGCGCTCCTCGCACGGGTGAACAGGGAGCGCGCGGCCGCCGGGCTCCCTCCGGTCCGGCCGCAGCCGCTCCTTGACGAAACGGCGCTGCGGCATGCGCGCGACATGCTCGCCCGCTCCTATTACGGCCACGACAGCCCGGAAGGTACGACGGCTCTCGACCGCAGCAAGAAGGCGGGATACAAGCCGCGCTACATTGGCGAGAACATCGCGCGCGGCCAGTACTCGGCGGAAGAAGTTATGGACGGATGGATGGGAAGCGAGATCCATCGCGAGCACATCCTCGGGAAGCTCTTCAACGAAACCGGATCCGCGGTCGCGATCGGCAGGAACACGAACGGCTACCAGGTCCTCTGGGTCCAGTGCTTCGGACGGCCGCGCGATCTCGTGCCCGCCCCGCGATCGCGGATGCAGAATCCCCGCGTGTAAGCCGGGCTCCCTCCAGCCCCCACTCTTCCCGACGGCGAGTCGAGAGGCGAGCCGGCTCGCTCCTCCCCTCTCCACCCGCGACAGCGGGGAGAGGACGAGTGAGGGGGGCCAGGCGCAGCGGAGATTCTGAAGCCCGAGCGACTGCCCCTCACCCCAACCGTCTCCCGCGGGGAAGGGCGCGGGGAGAGGGAGGAAGCAGTGCCGCTACTTCACCAGACTCATCCCCGCCGCCCTCGCCGTCACCTCGATCTCCTGCGGCAGGTGCTGCCCTTCCACCCACACGATCGCCTGCGAGTCGAGATCGCGCTTCAGACGCTCCACCTCTACACGCAGCTTCGCGACATTCGACACGTCGTCGACGCGCCCCCACGGCGAGACCGCACCCGGCGCGGGGGGCTCGAGCGACCAGACGAAGAGCGGGACATGGATTCGCTCCAGGTACGCCCGCACGGTCCCGGGCGAGTGCCGGCTCGCGTCGAGCGGCTTCTTCCCCAGGACGAGAAGGACCGCGCGGCGTGTGGAGCTCTGCACCGCCTGGAGGCCGGCGACCGCGGTCGCATCCGCGTATCGGCGCTCGGGATCCGGCCGGCCCGGGTGCGCGACCCGGGTGAGCAGCCAGTGCAGCCCCCCTTCGCGTCCGCGGAACTCGTGCGACGACTCGAACAGCTCCGCGGCTCCCGACGTCGTCGCGACCGATCGGACGCTCGGCCAGATGAACCGGATCCGGTCGTCGTCGGAAAGACGCAGATCGAGGCGAAGCGCCTCTCCGTCGAAGACCGGGAGCGACCCGCGGCGCCCGGGCTGGATGATCGTGCGGCCTCCCCGGCCGAGCCTCGAGAGCGCTTCGGCGGTCGAGAGGTCGCGCACCACGAGGACCTGCGCGGCGGAGCGCTCGATACCGACCGCGCGGAGCGACTCGCCCTTCCGCGAGACCCATCCCTCGAGCGCCGCCGGATCCGGAAGCGCGACCGCCGGATCGAGCCGGACCGCGACGCCGGTCAGCTCGCTGCCCGTTTCCATCGAACTTCTCCCGCCGAGCACCGCGTCGGCGCGGCAATGGATCCCGTTCTGAAATTCGGCGGACGCGGAGAGAAGGTGCGTGTTCGCGCCGTCGTACGTGGGGATCGCAAAGCTCTCGAGACCCTTGACGGCGAGCGGCCGCCCATCGAACGTCACCGCGAGCGCGGCCGGAGGTCCCGGCTGCAGGCTCGCCCAGGAGAGCTGCGCGCCCCTCGCGATTCCCCTGTCATCCCGCTGGAGGAGGATCGACATCTCCGCCGCGGGTCGGGGAAGATTCAGCCACTGCCGCGCCCGGGCGATCTCGCGGCCCTTGTCGTCGAGCGCCCGGGCGACGAGCTCGTGGGGCGAAAGCTCGACGCCAAAATCCACCGTCGCGGTCCAGGGCGCCCGCTCGATCCGGGCGGCGGGGGCGCCGTCGAGCAGGAGCTCGACCGCGGCGACGGGTCCGCTCGCCCTGATCGTGACGGGCCGGGCCCCGATGACGAGGCCGAGAAACAGGGTGACGAAAGCGATCAAGGCGGTCCCGGAGAACTTCCGTGGCGCCCGCGCAGCACCAAGCGGGATCCGCCGCTAACGTCCGGCGACGCGGCGTCGGATGGGGACGGGGGCGGCGACCAGCTTCGGACCCTTTTTCCGGGACTTCCGCTTCGGGTGCTCGGTGGTCCTGTGGATCCAGTCGGCAAATCCGGGGGAGCTTTCGTCGACCCGGTAGGCCAGGATCTCCGGCAGCTCGTAGGTGTTGATTTTCTGGATCGTCTCGCAGACCCCGTCGAACTCGCGTGCCCGGCTCTTGATCAGAAGAAGAAACTCGCCGTCATCGCAGACGCGCCCCTTCCACCGGTAGATCGAGTGCACGTTCGGAATGAGGTTGACGCAGGCCGCCTGCCGGTTGCGAACCAGGGCATGCGCGATGTCGAGAGCCTGCTCCTCCGTTCCGACGGAGGTGACGACGACGATCAGGTCCTGGCTTCGCACCGGGGGACATTCCACGCCTCGGAGAGGCCCGTGTCAAGGGCGCATTCCGCGGTACGGCGAGCACACACATTCCAGGCCGCCGCGCGGAACCGACCGTCTGCATCTTCGAGTGCACGAGTTTCTGAACTGAGAAGCAGCCGGGCTGCGCTCCGGGAAAGAACGCTTCTCCGAATCCATAGCAGCCCGTGGAAAAAGGGTGTGGGATGGGTGACCGCCGGCAGAGCCGGCGTTCTCTACCGCCGGGGGTATCCCTTTGGTGGACGAGTGGCGAGCGCTTCAGCTCTGTCGGGCCGGCTCTGG
>JBBROA010000043.1:0-29495 GCA_038229875.1 Thermoanaerobaculia bacterium
GCGCAGGCGCAGACAGCCCGACAGCGCGCCGAGGAAGAGGGTCAGCAGGGCGGCGGGCGGTCGGTTTCGCATCGCGGCCCCGATTCTATGGCGTCGGAAGCGGCGGCCGCGCTCATATACTGGCCGGCCTTGATCCCCCTCTTCCTGAGTCTCACTCTCTTTGCCGCGGCCGGTCCCGCAGCGGCGCCGGCCGCCGCGCCGCAGACGCAGGCCGACGAGTACACGCGCTACGAGCTGCTCGGACCGGAGACCTCGTCCTTCCGCGTCGTGTACGACGTCACCGCGACGAGCGCCGGCGCCACTCGCTATTTCAATCCCATCCGGAAGGGGAGCGAGGCGTCGCGGGAGTCGGTGAACGACCGGATGACCGGCGAGTCGCTGAAGTTCGAAGTCGTGTCCGCGGAGGACGCTCGCGCGACCGGGCTCGCGGATGCGGAAGCGGGCACGCAGTACATCCGGGTGGCGCTCCCTCGCCCGGTCCCGGCGGGTGGCCAGGTCCGCCTGCGGATCGACAAGACGTACCGGGACCCGGTCAGCTACTTCCGCGAAGGCGACGAGATCGTCTTCACGCGTTCGCTCGGCATCAAACGGAACACGATCGTGCTTCCCGCCGGGTACGAGCTCACCCGCTGCAATGTCCCGTCGCAGGTGCTGACCGAGCCCGGCGGTCGGATCGCCCTCGACTTCGTGAACTCGAACCCCGAGGCGGCGACGCTCACCATACGCGCGCGAAGGCTTCCCCAGTGAGACACGCGTCGGCGCTGCGAATGCTGGCTGCTGTCTCGGCCCTCGCTGCCCTTGCTGCGCTCGGAGGCGCTCCGCTGCTCGGCGAGGACGAGGCCGCGCGTCTCTCGAACCGCGCGGCGCAGGACCGCGACATCGTGTACTCGCTTCACGATCCGGGCGCGCATTCGTTTCTGCTGCACCACGACTACACCGAGAATCGCGAAGGCATGGACCACTACGTCAACGTGGTCCGCAAGGGGAGCACGTCGTCCAAGCCGTCGGCGAATCTCCTCGACACCGGCGACTCGCTCGAAACGCGGACCCTCCGGGGCGAGGAAATCTCGAAGGCCAAAGTGGACATCGGCGAGCCGGTGAAGCCGGATTCGGAAGCGGTGGTCGTCCGGTTTCCGCCGGTGAAGAAGGGCCGCACCGTGCGAATCCGCATCACCGAGACCTACACCGACCCGAAGAGCTATCGGCTCGAAGGCGATGAGCTCGTGTTCGACCGAAGCTTCGGGCGGCCGCGGAACACGGTCATCCTGCCCGCCGGCTGGTACCTGACCGCGAGCTCGATCCCCGCGTCGGTGTCGGAGACGGAGGACGGGAGGATCCGCCTCGTGTTCGTCAACGGCCGCCCCGACGAGATCGCCGTGCTCCTGCACGCGCGCCGGCGCCTCGACACGAGCAAAGCGGCGCCGGCCCGCTAACCCCGGGGCCGGAACTTTCGCGAGCCGGTTCGCGTACAAGGGACAGGAGGTCCCCCCATGCACCTGAGCTCCCGGAGCCTCGTTCTGTTTTCCGCGGGCCTTCTCGCGGCCGGCATCGCCGCCGCTTCGCCCGGATCGGTCCGCGAGTTCCACCGGACCCTGCCTCTGTCCGCCGACGGCCATCTCTCGATCTCGACGTACAAGGGGAGCATCACCGTGACGTCCTGGGACCGGGCCGAAGCGGACGTCAGCGCTCGCGTCGAGGCCGACGGGACGGACGACGACGCGGATGAAAGAGTCGCCCGGACCGAGGTGCGGATCGACGGAGGCGGGTCCTCCGTGCGGGTGAAGTCCGACTACGACAAGGTGCGCGACCACGGCTTTGCGGGCCTGTTCGGATTCGGCTTCCACAAGGGGACCCTGCCGCTCGTGCACTACACGATCCGGATGCCCGCGACCGCGCGGCTCGACATCGAGGACTACAAGTCGAGGACGAGCGTGGCCGGCCTGCGCGCGGACCTGAAGCTTCATACCTACAAGGGCGAGGTGGTCGTCGAGAACCTCGATGGGGCGGCTCACGTCGAGACCTACAAAGGCGACGTGCGGGTCTCGTTCGCGCGCTACGCGCACGCCAGCCGGTTCGAGACGTACAAGGGCACCTTCGAGGTCCGCCTTCCGAAAGACAGCCGGTTCGACCTCGACGCCGACGGAGGCCGCCGCGGAGAGGTCGACAGCGATTTCCAGGTCGCCACCCGAAGCACGTCCCGCCGCGGCGGCGAGCACGCGCGCGGTTCCGTCAACGGAGGCGGACCCTCGCTGCGGTTCGAGTCGAGCAGGGGGAGTCTGAGGCTGCGGGGAATATAACGTCGCCTACGCTCACTACGGGACGCGCTCACGCGCCGGCCAGCGGCTCGCCTGTCGGCTCGACCGCTGACCTCGTCCCTCCGTTCGCTGCGGCTCCCGCATCGAGAGGCTCCTCCCTCCCTCTGGTCGGGAGACTCCTCTCGATGCGAGCGTAACCAGCATCTCGACTCAAGCGCAGCTCTGCTCCCTCTCCCCGCGCGCCGGGGGAGAGGGTTGGGGTGAGGGGCGGAACATCGGGCCTGACAAGTCTCGATCGCAAAGAGAGATGTCGTGGTCCCGCCCGCCCTCTGCCTGCGCGGGGGAGGGGTGGTGAGGGGGCCCGCAGGGAATTGCTGAGGGGTGCCCCTCATCTGGCCCGGCCGCATGAGGGATTCGGATGATTGAAGGTTGAGGTGTGAAGCCCATGCGGGCTGACAGTCAACGAAGACCGTCGTAAGCTTCGCCGCGCATGATTCCGATCGGAGAGATTCGAGAGGCGGCGGCGAGGATTCTTGGCAAGGTGCACCGGACACCCCTCTTTCATTCGGAGAGGCTCGGCGAACGGATCGGCGCCTCGCTGTACCTCAAGTGTGAGAGCTTTCAGAAGACCGGCTCGTTCAAGCCTCGCGGCGCGCTCAACAAGGTGCTGTCGCTCTCGGACTCGGAGCGCGCGCGCGGCCTCGTGACCGTCTCGGCGGGCAACCATGCGCAGGCGGTCGCGTGGGCGGCTCGCATTGCCGGCTGTTCCTGCGCGGTCGTGATGCCGACGGATGCCCCGCGCGCGAAGATCGACGCCGTGCGCGGTTATGGCGCCGAAGTCATCCTCCACGACGACCGCGCGACCCTCTTCGATCGCCTGAATGCGGTTCGGGAAGAGCGCGGCGCGACGTTCGTGCATCCTTTCGACGATCCGGTCGTGCTGGCGGGCGCCGGGACGACGGCGATCGAGATCCTCGAAGACCTTCCGGACGCCGACGTGGTTGTCGTCCCGGTCGGGGGAGGGGGGCTACTCGGCGGCATGGCGTCCGCGATCCGGCAGCTCCGGCCGGCAACGCGCGTCGTCGCGGTCGAGCTCGCAGAGGGGCCCGGACTCGGACCCGCCCTCGCCGCGGGCCGCCCGGTGAAAGTGCCCCGGCCCCCGCGGACGCTCGCCGATGGGATGACCCCGCCGTTCGTCGGCGCGCTCCCGCTCGAGATCGCCCGCGAAGCGGTCGAGGACATCGTGACCGTCTCCGAAGAGGCGATCCGGGAGGGGATGCGGATGCTCGCGACGCGCGCGAAGCTCTTCGTAGAGGGCTCCGGAGCAGCCGCGACGGCCGCGCTTCTGGACGGGAGGGTGCGAATCGTTTCCGGCGAGCGCGTCGTCGCCGTAGTGTCGGGCGGTAATGCGGATCTCTCCGCGTTCGCGGGCCTCGCATGACGCTGCCGGACACGCCCGAAGAGACGGCGGTCGCCACCGCGAATCTCGCGTTCTACCGGGCGCTCGAAGCGCGGTCGCTCTCCGCGATCGAACTCGTCTGGTCGCATGGCGGCAGGGTGAGCTGCATCCACCCCGGCTGGCACCGGCTCGACGGGTGGCGCGAGGTGCGCCGCTCCTGGGAGAACATCTTCGACAGCTCCCGGCCGTGGACGGTCATGTGCGAGGACGTGCGAATCTCGGTGTCGGGCGAGATGGCGTGGGTCTCTTGCGTGGAAGTGATCCGCCCATTCGGTTCCGCCCGGGCGGATGCCGCCGCGCGCATGCAGGCCACCAACCTGTTCGCGAGGGAAGAAGGCGAGTGGAAGATGGTCCACCACCACGCCTCAGCCTCGCCGGAGGATGAGGACGGGGAGGCGGAAACAGTCAACTAGTTCGCCACTTCGGGCGACGAAGCCGCAACCAACCCTTCTCCCGCGCGCGGCCGAGAGGCAGAGGCGCAGGAACGGGAAGCCGTGCCTGTCTATGGTCAGGCGTCCGGAGCCGCCGCTTCTGATTCGCGAGCTTCGCCCTCAGCCCCGGCACCTCGGCGAAGTCTCCGCCGGCCTCGGGCCGGGGGAGCGGCCAGCGCCGCAGAAACGCGTCCGAGACGAGGATCTCTCCCGACGTTTTGTCTTCGCGGTCTTCAGGGCTGCTCGCTCAGTTCGATCGCCCGCCGGCGGCGGGCGCCTCCGCCGGCACCGCGGACTGGTAGAACGCCGCCACGTCGGACGTGAGCTTCAGAAGCGACGGCTTGTGGATGTACATCATGTGCCCGGCCTCGTAGTGCTGGAGCGTCAGGTTCTTCCGCAGCGCGGCGTCGAGCCCGAGGTGATCCATCGTGTACTCGGCGGCGAAAAACGGCGTCGCGAAATCGTAATACCCGGCGCCCACGAACACCTTCAGGGCCTGGTTCTGGCTCATCGCGTCGCGGAGCGTCTCGGCGACGTTCACGTACCGGTTCTGCGCGTTGCCGTAGTTCCATGGCCGCACGCGGCCGGTCAGGAGCTCGTACGGAAGATCGTTCTCGTATTTGAGCTCGGTGCGGATGTAGTCGTTGACGGTGGCGCCGTACGGCCCGCGGATCGCCGCCATGCTGGGGTCGTAGTCGCTCCGCTCGCCGCCCGAATCGCGGTCGATGCCCTGGAAACGGCTGTCCAGGCGGCCGATCGTGCGGTGCTGGTCGCGCAGAAGCTCCTTGGTGAAGCGGGGCAGGGTCACGCGCAGGTCGCACGCTTCGAGAAACGCGGGCGACAGCCCCGTCAGGCGCGACATCTTCTGGATGATCGACTTGCGCTCGGCGTCCGGAAGCCGCGCGCCTTTCATCAGGGCGAGCGCGTAATCCGTGGACGCGAACTGGCGCGCCTCGTCCACCGTCTTCTGAAAATTCGCCTGAAGGTCCGGCGCGAGCCGCTTGTAGTACCAGGCGGTCGTCGTGTAAGTCGGCAGGAAGGTGACGAACGGCAGGTCGTTTCCGACGTTGAAGTCCGCCGTCTGAAAATTCAGGATGCTCGAGATCAGGACGATCCCGTTCAGATACATCCCGTGCCGTTCCTGGAGATATCCGGAGAGCCCCGCCGCGCGCGTCGTGCCGTAGCTTTCGCCGGCGAGGAACTTGGGCGAAGACCAGCGCGCGTTGCGGGTGGTCCAGAGGCGGATGAAGTCACCGACCGACTGCACGTCTTCCTCGACGCCGTGGAACTGCTCCGGCTTCTCGCCCGGCGCGGGCCGGCTGTACCCGGTCGTCACGGGGTCGATGAAGACGAGGTCCGTGAAAGCCAGCCAACTCGCTTCGTTGTCGACGAGACGATAGGGCGGCGGCAGCGGCTGGCCGTCGTCCGCCATCACGACGCGCTTCGGCCCGACGGCGCCCATGTGCAGCCAGACGGACGCGGAGCCGGGCCCGCCGTTGAACGTGTAGGTGATCGGCCGGCGGGAAGAGTTTCCCTCCTTGACGTACGAAACGTAGAAGACGTTCGCCTTCAGCTTGCCGTTCTCGTCCTTCATCGGCATGTATCCCGCGGTCGCGGTGTAACGGATCGGCCGCCCGTCCGCGCGGATCTCGTGGTGCGTGACGGAGGGCTTCTCCTCCCGCGGCTCGGGCGTTCGCGCCTTCTCGGGCGCCTTCGTGTCGTCGGCCGCGGCGGCGGCGGGCGTAGGGCTCGGTGCGCGTTCCGCCTGCGCGGCCAGCGGCAGGGAAGACAGGAGCGAGGCAGCTATCACCGCGAGGCAGGACAGGGTCAGACGGGTTCGCAGCATCATCGGGAGCTCTCCTTGTTCGAGCGCGGATTATAGAGAGAGCGTCGGGATCGACCGAATCGCCGGAACGAGGTACTTGCGCGCCGCCGGTTTTGATACCGTTCCGCAAACATGTCCCCCAAGTCGCGCGCGCCTCTCTCCCGCCGCGCCTTTCTCGGCGCCGTCGCCGGGGCGGCCGCTACCGCGCGCTTTGCCGCGCCCGAAAAGGCGAAGGCCGCCGGCGCGAAACCCGCGGCGGGCCGGAAGCTCCACGTCGCGATCGTCGGCGCGGGCGCGTTCGGTGGTTTCACTGCGGCAGAGCTGCTGCGCCACGGCGCGCGCGTGACCTTGCTCGACACGTGGGGCCCCGGGAACTCGCGGGCGAGCTCAGGCGGCGAGACCCGTGTCATCCGGGGTGTTTACGGGGCGGACCGGGTCTACACGGAGATGGCGGCTCGCGCCTTCCGGCTCTGGCACGAATACGAAGCCCGCTGGAAGCGCCCCTTCTACCGGCGCACCGGCGCACTCTGGCTGGTCGGTGATGAGGGCGCTTACGTGAAGTCCTCGCTTCCGATCTTGAAAGACAATGGCTTCGCCTATGAGGAGCTGACGGCTGCCGAAGCGGCGCGCCGGTACCCGCAGATCGCGTTTACGGGGATCGGGTGGGCGCTCTACGAGAAGGAGGCGGGTTACCTCCTCGCGCGGCGCGCCTGCGCGCAGGTCGTCGAGGGCTTCACCGCGGACGGAGGGACCTACCGCGAGGCGTCCGTGACCCCGGGAGCGATCGCCTCCGGCCGCCTCGACGGGCTTCGCCTTTCCGACGGGACGACCCTGACCGCCGACGCGTACGTTTTCGCGTGCGGACCCTGGCTCCCGAAGGTGCTTCCCGATCTGCTCCGCGACACGATCCAGCCCACCCGACAGGAGGTCTTCTATTTCGGCACTCCGGCCGGCGACCACAGCTTCGACGAGGACCGGTTCCCGGTGTGGGTCGAGGTTCCGCGCTTCTTCTACGGGATTCCTGGAAACGAGCGGCGCGGGTTCAAGATCGCCGACGACGGGCGCGGCGCGCCGTTCGACCCGACCGACGGGGAGAGGGTCGCGTCCACCGAGGGCCTGCGAGCGGCGCGGGAGTACATCGCGCGGCGGTTCCCGGCGCTCGCCAACGCGCCGCTTCTGGAATCCCGCGTGTGTCAGTACGAGAACAGCCCCGATCACCACTTCATCATCGACCGCCATCCGGGCGCCGAGAATGCCTGGATCGTCGGCGGCGGCTCGGGTCACGGATTCAAGCATGGTCCCGCCGTCGGCGAGATCGCCGCGCGGGCGGTGCTCGGCGAGCAGGCGCCCGACCGGCTGTTTTCGCTGAGCCGTCCGCGGACGACGGGCTCTTAAACCGTTTCGAAGGACTTCGGACGCCCCGCGAGGGCGCCAGAAAGCGAGGAACACGTGAAGATCGCTCTCTTCCTGGCAGGCGTCGCCGCAACGTGGCTTTCGGCGGCGGGGCAGGCCGACACCCTCGCGGACCAACCCTCCGGCCTCACGGGGGCCTTGAACGCTGCGGCCGCCGAATACTCGCAATACCTGCAGCGGGAAAGCATCGCGCTCCAGATCCGACTGGGCCTCCCCGTGGACGCTCTCCCGGACCTGTCGGTCGAGAAGGCGGAGCGTGACGCCGCCTTCGGACGCTCCCTCCTCTCGAAGCTAGCCGCCGTCCGCGGGGCCGACCTCTCGCACGAGGAGGAGATCTCGCTCGAGATGCTGCGCCGCGAAGGCCGGTCGCTCGCGGACGGTCCCTCGCGATACTGGCTGACGTTCCCGGCGACCCCATACACCTTTCAGTTCCTGGGGGCGCACACGGCGTTCTCGTCCCACCCGTTCCGGAATCGCGAAGACGCGGATCACTACGAAAAGCTGCTGTCGAAGTACCCGGCATTTCTCGATGCGCTGCAGGCGAAGCTGAAGGAGCAGTCCCGTCGCGGGATCGTCATGCCGAAGCCCGAGATCCCGCTGGTCGCGGGCAACTTCGCGCCGGCGGCGCGGGAAAAGGGCGACAATCTCTTTTTCGTTGCCCCCGAGCGTCTCGCCGCGCTTCCCGCCGCCGACCGCGACGCGTTCTCCGAACGGATCGCCGGGCGCATCGATCGGGAGATCCGCCCGGCCGTGCGGCGCCTGACCGAATACTTAAACGGCGAGTACGCGGCGAAGGCGCCGGACGCGGTCGGCCTCGCCCAGTACCCGGGAGGAGCGGAGGTGTACCGCGCCGCGGTGCGCCGGTCGACCACGCTGGACGTCCCTCCCGAGGAGATCCATCGGATCGGGGTCGAGGCGATGGGCCAGTTGAACGCGCGGCTCGACGCGATCCGGAAAGAGGTCCGCTTCGAAGGCACCCTGGCGGAGTTCCGCCAGTCGTTGAAGAAGGACCGCCGCTTCTACGCGAAGACGCCGGACGAAGTCGGGGAGCGGCTGATGGCGGCGCAGAACCGGATCCTGAAAAAGCTTCCCGAGTTTTTCGGCCGCACGCCGAAGGCGCCGTTCGGCGTGAAGCGACTGGAGCCTCAGCTCGAGCCCTCGATGACCTTCGGCTATTACCAGGTGCCGACGCCGCAGGACTCGAAGGGCTACTACAAGTACAACGGCACGCACCTCGAGGACCGGAGCCTGATCGGCGCGGGCTCTCTGATCTCCCACGAGCTCATGCCGGGGCATCACATGCAGATCAGTCTCCAGCAGGAAAACGCCGATCTTCCGCAATGGCGGCGCGAATCCGCGATCTCCTACACCGCGTTCATCGAGGGCTGGGGCGAGTACTCGTCGCACCTCGCGGGAGAGATGGGGATGTACGAGGACCCCTACGATCTCGCCGGGCGCCTCCTGTTCGACGCGTTTCTGACCTCGCGGCTGGTCGTCGACACCGGAATGAATCTGCTCGGATGGCCGCGCGAGAAGGCGATGCAGTACATGCGGGACAACACCATTCAGTCGGAGACTGAGATAGCGACCGAGACGCTCCGGTATTCGTGCGACCTGCCCTCGCAGGCGCTCGCGTACAAGATGGGTATGCGCAAGTTCGTGGAGCTGCGTGAGAAGGCGCGGTCGGAGCTCGGGCCGGCCTTCGACATGCGCCGGTACCACGACATGCTGCTCTCGAGCGGCGCGGTTCCGCTCGATCTCGCCGAGCGCAAGGTCGCGTGGTTCATCGCGGCGGAAAAGGGCGGCGCTGCCTCGCGTCCCGCCCGGTGACCTGGCCCCGCGGCGACACCCCGAGGCGCGCCGCCGCCCGGCGCGAGACTGCGAGGCGGAACCATTCGAACCGCCCGAACAGCCGGCCCGGGCGCCCGAGCGCCTGGGCCGCCCACCGTCGAAAGTCGAACCGGTCGCGATGGCGGACGATTCTGCCCGCCGAGACTTCGAGCTCCGACAGGATGACGTTGACGACCCCTCCGCCTCCGGGGTAAACGTAGCGGGCGGTCCACTCGACGGTCCCGCCGTCCCTGTCCGCCCGCCCGATCGTGTACGCGACCGTGAGCGTTCTCGCTCCATCCAGAAGGGACCGCCACATCCTGCCCACGTCGGCGCCCTCCAGCCGGAAGACCTCGTCCTCGAAGCGGGCGTCCGGGGCGTAGAGCGCGGCCATCGCCTCCCCGTCCCGGCGCGCGAGCGCGTCGTAGAAGGCCGTCAGGACCGCGCGGGTTTCTTCGGAGCTCAGGGCTCGGATTATGGGGGATTGAGGAAGCGCGTCGTGCCGTGCGATCCATCCCGCGGTACGGGATGCAAACAGGAGGCGGCTCTCGTTATGCTCGGAGGATGCGAGTCCTCGTCGTCGGTGGGACCGGGTTTCTCGGGCCTCCGGTCGTCACGCGGCTGTCCAATCTCGGCCATCAGGTCACCGTGTACCACCGCGGGGAGCACGAGGCGGCGCTGCCTTTCGGCGTGTGTCACGTCCATGCGCCCGAAGCCGCGATCCCGGTGGTCTCTTTTCCCGACGAGCTGACCGGCCTCGCCTGGGACGTCGTTCTTGCGATGTCGCCGGTCGGCGAGAGAGACGCCTCGGCCCTGATGAGAACGTTTCGCGGCGTCGCGCGAAGGGTCGTGGCGCTCTCGAGCGGAGACGTGTACCGCGCTTACGGAATCTTTCGCGGAAGCGAGCGGGGAGAGGCCGACACGCGGGCGCTCGCGGAAGACGCTCCCCTGCGCGAGACGCTGTACTCGTACCGCGGGACTGCCGGCACCGGCACCGGTCTTCCGGCGCATCTCTCGGAGTACGAAAAGATCGAGGTCGAGCGAGCCGTCCAGTCGGATCCGGCGATGCCGGGGACCGTTCTGCGGCTTCCCGCGGTGTACGGACCTGGAGACGCGCAGCACCGTTTCGGCCCGGCGTGGCGCAGGATCGCGGACGGGCGCCCGGCGATCCTCCTCGGGCGCGCGCACGGCCTTTTTCGCTGGACGCACGGATACGTGGAGGACGTGGCGCACGCGATCGTCCTCGCGGTCACGACCGAGAGGGCGCGGGGACGCACCTACAACGTCGGAGAGCCCTCGGCCCCCACGATGGCGGACCGGGTGGAGGCCTTCGGCCGCGCGCTCGGCTGGACGGGCGCGGTGACGCTGGTCGACGAGGCGCGGCTTCCGCGCGAGCTCGGGCAACCCGGCAACTTCGCGCAACCTCTCGTCTACGACACGACCCGGATCCGGCGAGACCTCGACTGGACGGAGACCACCCCCCCGGAAGAGGCGTTTGCGAAAACGGCGGAGTGGGAGGCGGCGAAAGCGGATGTGGCCGAGCCGGACTACTTTGTCGAAGACGCCGCGCTGGCGGCTGAGGCGGTCGCGACGGCCCGGGAAGACCGGGAGACCGGGACGTGAAGGAGGACGATCTCGATCCTCTCTCACCGCTCGAGCCTCCCTCCCCCGACGCTCGCCCGTTTCCGGACAGCCTGTGCCACACGTGCGCCGCCCCGCCGAAATACATCCGGACGCCGCGATCGGTTTTCATCTTCTGCCCGCTTTTCCGGCGGTACCCCCCGCAGCCGGTGGTCGTGTGCCCAAAGTACGTCCCACGCGCACCGGTTCCCCTCTCCACTCCGTGACGTTCGGGTGCCACCGCACTTGCTGTTTTCAAAAATGCGGAAGTGCCTCTTCGCCTCTTTGTTCGTGAAGGGGCTTCGCGTTCATTTATCTAAAAGGCGGATCAGAGGTCGAAGAAGTTTCCGTTTTTCATTACTGCGGGAGCGCTCGTATTCAGCGCCGCCGCCGCCAGCGCGCAGAGTTCGTCGATGAGCGCCGATCAGACCTCGAAGACCTCGAAGACCTCGTGGTGAAGGATCACAAGAAGGATGTCGCGGACTTTAAGAAGGAAGCGAACGGCGGCAAAGACCCGGACGTGAAGTCCTTCGCGAGCAAGACCCTGCCGACGCTCGAGGAGCACCTCAAGATGGTGCAGGAGATGAACTCGAAGATGGCCGGCAAGACCTCGAAGGCGTCGAGCTCCCGCTAGGTCGAGCTCCCGCTAGGTCGAGCTCCCGCTAGAGCGAGCTCCCGCTAGAAGGTCTCGAGGCGGGCGCGTTCAGCGGCGCCCTGTGCTTTTCGCCCGGAGACGCAGGCGAGTCCTGCGCTCCGGGCATTTCTTTCTGGTCGGGAAGGGGAACGGCGAGAGAGGAGGTCAAGAGACTACGAGGGCAGATCTCCTCCGCGCTGAACGCTCAACCCTGAACGCTCAATGGCTTCCGGTCTCTGACCTCGGCGTCAGATCCGACGAGTTCGGCACCAGATTCGGCTGTCCCGGCGGGACGACGAGGTCGGAGGGCAGACGGGGGGACGACAGGAGCTTCGCAAACTCCGACCAACGCTTTGCGGACTCCTTCGCCGTACCGCCGCGGGACTCGATCCAGCGCCGGACGAGGTCCTTGCCCAGGTTGTAGTTGATGACGTAGCTCCGGTATTGGTCGATGAAACGCACGCGCTGCTCCGCCCTGGGACGGGCCATGAGCGCGTACCGTTCCAGCCAGTCCGCCGCCGCTTTCGCGTCGATCTCGCCGTTCAAGTAGCGGCGCGCCGCTTCGTTCCCCGCATAGGAGAGCTGGTCGGCCACGTCTCGAATCTGCGCATACTTTTCCGCCTTCGAGGCGTCGAGGCCGGCGATCGGGAAGAGCACGTCGCGCTCGAAAGCCGTGCGCTCGGCACCCGGAAACGCCACCTCGATGCCGAAGTTCGCGCTGCCTTCCGCGATCAGCGACTGGGGAGAAAAGAGGGGATACACGGTGAACTCGACGGCGCCCCGATCCCGCACCTGGGTCTTCTCGAGCAGGACGTTGTAGACGTGATGGCCGGGATAGCCCTCGTGGCAGGCGAGGTCGACCGCGCGGTCGATGTAGATGGGGAGATCGGTATTCACCTGGATCAGGCTCGCGAAATTTCCCTGGTACCAGTTGTAGCCGCTCCAGGATTTGCCGGTGACGTACTCGACGCGGAAGCTCTCTCCCTCCGGAAGCGGGATGCGCGCGCGCGTGCGCTCCCGGCCGGCCTGGATCGCGGCCTGGAACACCGCGTCGAGCTTTTCCTTCGGGACGACGAAGTCGTGCCGGAACGCCTCGTAGCGCTCCCCGAGGGAGCCCGCGCCCGGGAGCAGGCCCGCGAGTCTTCCGGTCAATTTCCGGAAATGCTCCTCGGTGTTCGTCGGCGCCACCGCGTCGTAGAGCGCCAGGGACTCCTCGTCGAACGAGAACACTTTTCCTGCGAGCATCGAGGACCGCGCCCTCAAAGCGGAGATCTGCCGGACGAGGAACCGGTGCCGGAGCCGCGGCATCTCCTCCGCCGGCTCGGGGATGCGCGAGAGCCGGCCGAGGAGCGCGTCGGCCTCGGACTGGATCTCGGGAAGTGGGCGTCGGCCGCGTCCAGCTTCCGCCTTCCATTCGGGCGGGCCGTAATAAGAGTCCACGTAGTCGGCGTCATGCCGGCCGAGCGCGAGAACGAGCTTCACGTAGGACTCGGCGATTTCCTTCATGTCTTTCATGTCCGTCGTTCCGGAAGCGCCTCCGGCGCCGCGCGCGGCGGGCGGTCGGGCCGCCGCGCTGCATCCCGTGAGCGCGGCCAGAAGGAAAAGCAGGGAAGCGTGTCGCCGCATTGAAGTTCCTCCACAGCGCGGGGATGATAGAACAGCGTCTTACGAAGCCCGACAACCAGGGAGCCCACATGGGGAAGCAATCGGTCGCGACGCACCATGACGCGGAGTTGATCCTGAAGCTCTACGACCTGCGGCGCGAGGAGCGAATGCGCGCCGCGCGCGAGTGGTTCCTCCAGAAGTTCAGTCCCAGGTCGATCGACGACGTGCGCGCGCTCGCCGGAGGAACGCCCGAGAACGCGTCCTACCGGATGGTCACGACCTACTGGGACATGGCGGCTTCGTTCATCTCGCACGGAATCCTCGACGCCAGTCTCTTCCTGGAATCCGGAGGCGAGATGCTCGTCGTCTGGGCGAAGCTCGAGCACGTGGTTCCGGCGATCCGCGCCGAGACGAATCCCCGGCTGCTGATCAACGTCGAGAAGGTCGTCGAGATGTCTCCTTCCGCGCAGGAACGCATGAAGAGCCTCCGCGCGCGGTTCGCGCCGAAGAAATAGAGCGGGCGTAAGACCGGGCTAACTCGCCAGCCGCTCGATCAGGTCCACGACGCGATTCGAGTAGCCCCACTCGTTGTCGTACCACGCGACGGCTTTGATCCAGCCGTCCCCGGACGCGACGGTCGAAAGCGAGTCGAAAATCGACGAGTGGGGGTTCCCGATGATGTCGGAGGACACCAGGGGCGCGTCGCTGTATTGAATGATGCGGCGCATCGGTCCGGCCGCCGCCTCCGCGACCGCGGCGTTCACTTCCCGGGCTTCCGGCATTTTCGCGACGCGGCACGTGAGATCCACGATCGATCCGTCGGGGACGGGAACGCGCATCGCCATCCCGTCGAGCTTCCCCTTCAACCGGGGGAGGACCTGACCGACGGCTTTGGCGGCTCCGGTCGTCGTCGGGATGATGTTCTCCGCGGCGGCGCGGCTCCTTCGTAGGTCCTTGTGCGGGACGTCGGCGAGGCGCTGGTCGTTCGTGTAGGCGTGCACGGTCGTCATGAACGCCTCTTCGATCCCGAAGCGTTCGTCCAGGATCTTCGCCAGAGGCGCGAGGCAGTTCGTCGTGCACGAGGCGTTCGAGACGATGCGGTGCTCCGGCTTTAAGGTCTCGTCGTTGACGCCCATCACGATCGTCGCGTCGATCTCGTCTTTCGCGGGCACGGTCAAGATGACCTTGCGCGCGCCCCCCGCCAGATGCCGCTCGAGCTTCTCCCGGGTCAGAAGGACGCCCGTCGATTCGACGACCACGTCGACCTGCAGCTCGCCCCAGGGAAGCTTCGCCGGGTCGCGCTCTTCCGTCATCCGGATCCGGCGCCCGCCGACCGTGATCGAGTCCTTGTCGGCTCGAACGTCCTTCTCGAAGACGCGCATGACCGTGTCGTACTTCAAGAGGTACGCGAGCTGGTCGTTGTCATAGAGATCGTTGATCGCCGCCACTTCGATGTCCGGGCGGTCGGAGAGGATCCGGAAAACGGAACGCCCGATCCTGCCAAAGCCGTTGATGCCCACGCGGATCATGTCGTTCCCTTTCCGGAGTCGAGCTCGGCGAAGCGCCCGAGGAGGTCGAGCGCGCGGTACGCGTAGCCGTAACCGGAGTCGAACCAGGAGACCGTCTTCGAGACGCTGTCGCCCATCGACATCGTGGCGAGCGAGTCGTACACGGACGAGTACGGGCTGTGCGCGACGTCGCTCGAGACGATCGGCTCGACCTCGAACTTCAGGTAGCGGTTCCAGCGTTTTGTTGCGGCGGCCGTGCGGACGACCTCGTTCAACGCGATCTTCGAGATCTTCTTCTCGTGCCAGCAGACGAGGTCGACGAGAGACCCGTTGCGGACCGGGACGCTCATCGCGGAGCCGGTGATCCGTCCCTGAAGCTCGGGGAGGAGGTCGGCGAGCATGGCCGGGGAGCGAGAGGCCTGGGGGATGATGTTCTCCGCCGCGGCGCGGCCCTGCCGCTTGTCCTCGGCCGGCACGTCGGCGAGCCGGTGCTGGCTCGTGTAGGAGTGCACCGTCGTGAACATCGCGCGCCGGATCCCGAACGCCTCGTTTAAAATCTTCAGGATCGGCGCGACGCAGTGCACCGTCGAAGACGCGTTCGAAACCACGCGGTGCGCGCTCGACAGGCGGTCGTCGTTCAGGCCCATGACCGCGACCGCGTCCGGAGGGTCGACGGGATCGGGCGGCGCGAGCGAGATGACGCGCTTCGCCCCCGCGTCGAGGTGGAGCGCGAGCTCCCGGCGCGGGCGGGGACGCGACGTCGCCTCGAGCAGCGTGTCGACGCCGAGCTCGCCCCAGGGTGTCTGGGCCCCGTCCTTTTCCGAGAGCAGCGGGATCTGGCGGCCCGCGACGTAGATGTTGCCTTCCCGGATCGAGATCTCGTCGGGGAAGCGGCCGAGCGTGGTGTCGAACCGGAGCAGGTACTCCAGCCCGGCCGGGTCGGCGATCTCGCTCACGCCCGCGATCCGCACGTCGTCGCGCGCGTAGAGGAGGCGGAACAGGTTCCGGCCGATCCTTCCGAGTCCGCGTATCCCGACAGAGAGCGTCACGCCGGCCCCTTTTCGCCGGAGCCGGTCTCGACGGGCAGTCCGAGCTCGCGCCACCGGCGCATCCCGCCCGCCATCGACCGGACGTCCGTGTATCCCATCCGGGCGAGCGCGTCCGCCGCCAGCGCGGAGCGGGAGCCTCCGCCGCAGTACAGGACGAGGGGTGTGGCGGGATCCGCAATCTTCGTCTCGATGTCGCGCTCGAGAACGCCCTTCGAGAGGTGAAGCGCGCCGGCGGCGTGATCGACCCGAAACTCATCGTCCTCGCGGACGTCGACCAGGATGGGATTCTCTCCACGTTGCCGCCCGGCGAGAAGCTCCTCCGGTGTCGTTTCCCGGATGCGCGCCTTCGCTTCCTCGACGACGGTCTTGTAATGGGATGGAGAGGTCATGGGTGCCACCGGGAAAAAGTCAGGGGCGGAGTATAGCTATTTGGAGTCAGGCGAAGGGGGAAGGGCGGAGGACATCAGCCGGGCGGATCGCGCCTTCAAGCGAGCGCCACGATTCGCGCGAGCACGCCGACGACCGTTCCGAAGAGCTCGGCGGAGTGGGTCAGCGTTTTCGCGGCGCGCAGGCTTTCGGCCATCTCGCGGATTCCGGCCGTGAGCTCGTCGTGGTGGGACGCGAGGCGGAGGGAGAGGTCTTTCAACTGCTCGTCTTCGACGTGGGAGATGAGCGCGTCGAGATCCGCGCGCGCGAGCTGAAACGCGGAGAGCGCTTCGTTGTCGTCGCCGAAGGAGTCGAGGATTTCGTCCGCGTGGCGCTCGATCGGAGCCCGGACGCGGTTCCGGAGGAGATCGAGGAGCTTCGAACGGGCGGCTTCCGCCGCGTCGTTCTCGATCACCGGCGCGCCTCCCGGACCGCCCGCACCCACGACGTCAGTGTGTCGGCATCGGCGAGCAGCGCGGCCCATGCTGCCCCGTCCAGCCGGCCCTCGGAGAGAGCCGCCCACCCGGTTCGCAGGCGGCTCGCCGTGTCGCTCGCGTCCGAGAGGAGGTCGGCCGCGGGGGGTGGAAGCGTGTAGAGCCTCCGCTCGGCGATCCACGCCGAGGGCTCCACGATCCGGTTCTCGAGGAAGGGACGCGAGACCTCCCGCTGCCGGCCGAGGTCCTTCAGCGAGGCGGCATCGGCGCGGATGTGGCGGCGCAGGGCGTCGAGAAGCGCCTGCTGGACGGCAAGCTCGTGTCCGACGGCTTCCGAGCGGGCGTCGAGCTCCCGGGAAAGCGCGCGTTCGCGGACGCCGCGCACGAGCAGCCCCGAAGATTTCGAGAGGAGGTCGCGCTCCGCCCCCGACAGCAACGTGGAGCCCGAGATCTCGCGCCCCAGGGCCGTCGCGCTTTCCAGGGCGCGGGCGGCCGCGGCTTCCGCCGCCCGATCCGACGCCGGGTCGGCGAGGTCGCGCAGGGCATCGAAGTAGCGGGCGAGCAGCCGGGCATGCCTGCGCAGGCGCTCGATGTCGGCGATCTCGTTTTCGATGGAGGCGTGCTTCTCGAGCACGACCCGACGCTCGTCGCGGGAGAGTCCCTGGGCTTCCGAGAGCACGCGGGCGGAATCCGCGTCGACGGCGGTCTCTTCGGCGAGGAGAAGCAGCGCGTCGACCGCGCGCCCCCAGGCAGCGCCGGCCGTCCCGACCGCGGCCGCGTGCTGCACTTGCACGGACGCGCATCCGCAGGCGAGAAGAAGCCAGGCGGCGGTGAACCCAACGCGCGATTTCATCGAGAGTGTGTGCGAGGAGCTTATCGCGGGGAAGCTCCGGGCCGCTGCCCTATACTTCCCGCCTTCGAACTCCTCTTCGATCAAGGAGGTCTCTTGCTCCACCCCCGCCGGACGCTGGCGTTCGCGGCCGTCTTCGGCCTTTTCCTGCCGCTCGCCGCGACGGCCTCTCCCCCGTCGGGCCCGCCGCCGACGAAGACCCCGTCGGGCGCAGCGCCGACGAAGACCACCGTCGAGAAGCCAAAGACGTTCTCCGATCTCTTCGAAGGCCTGCAATTTCGCAACATCGGACCGTTCCGCGGCGGCCGCGTCACCGCGGTCACCGGGGTCCGGCACGATCCTCTGACTTTCTACTTCGGCTCCACCGGCGGCGGCGTCTGGAAGACTGCCGACGGCGGCTCGAACTGGGAATCTGTGTCCGACAAGGACTTCAAGACGGGATCCGTCGGCGCGATCGCGGTCTCGGAGTCGGACCCGAACGTCGTGTACGTCGGGATGGGGGAGGCCCCCATCCGGGGCAACGTCTCGCACGGCGACGGCGTGTACAAGTCGACGGACTCGGGGATCACCTGGACGTCGATGGGGTTGAAGGGGACGCGGCAGATCGCGCGCGTCCGCATCCATCCGAACGATCCCGACCTCGTCTATGTCGCGGCGCAGGGGCACGTCTGGGGGCGGCACCCGGACCGCGGCATCTTCCGTTCGAAGGATGGCGGTCGCACCTGGGCGAAGGTGCTTTACGTCAACGACCAGACGGGCGCATGCGACCTCGCGATGGATCCTTCCAACCCGCGCACCCTGTACGCGGCGTTCTGGGACGCGATCCGGCGTCCCTGGGAGCTCTTCGACGGCGGGCCGGGGAGCGCGCTCTACCGCTCGACCGATGGAGGCGACAGCTGGAAAAAGATCGAGGCCGACGGCCTCCCCGCGGGCGTGTGGGGCAGGGTCGGCGTCGCCGCGTCCGCCGCCCGGCCCGGCCGGGTCTATGCGTTCATCGAGGCGAAGGACGGCGGCGGGCTTTACGTCAGCGACGACCGCGGCGAGAAATGGAAGCACGTCAACGACGAGCACAAGATCCGGCAGCGGGCCTGGTACTACGCCTGGGTCTATCCGGACCCGAAAAGCGCCGACACCGTCTATCTTCCCAACGTCAACCTGCATCGCTCGACCGACGGCGGCAAGACGTTCTCGAACGTGTCTTCGCCGCACGGCGACCACCACGACATCTGGATCGACCCGGACGATCCGAACCGGATGATCCTGGGCAATGACGGGGGAGCGACGATCAGCTTCAACGGCGGGCGCACGTGGTCGACGCAGAACAACCAGCCGACCGCCCAGTTCTACCGCGTAACGACCGACGACCGCTTTCCGTACTGGGTCTACGGCTCGCAGCAGGACAACTCGAACGTGTGCATCCCGAGCGGGGTGCCCGGAGCCGGCATCGACATGGCGGACTGGCACTCCGCCGGGGGCGGCGAGAGCGGGTGGATCGCGCCGGATCTGAAGAACCCGGACGTGGTCTACGCGGGAGAATACGGCGGGCAGATCACCCGGTACGACCACAGGACACGGCAGGCGCGCGAGGTGGGCGTGTGGCCGCAGCTCGCCGACGGCCACGCGACCCGGGACCTGAAGTACCGCTTCCAGTGGAACGCGCCGATTCTGATCTCCCGGCACGATCCGAAAGCGCTGTACCACGCGTCGCAGATCCTCCTGCGCAGCCGTGACGAGGGGGAGACGTGGGAGGAGGCGAGCCCGGATTTGACGCGCAATGACCCGGGCAAGCAGGGGGATTCCGGCGGGCTGGTCGCGCGCGACATCACGGGCGTCGAGGTGTACGACACGATCTTCGCGCTTTCGGAATCTCCGGTCGAGCCCGGAGTCCTCTGGGCCGGGTCCGACGACGGCCTCGTGCATGTCACGCGGGACGGGACGAAGACCTGGCAGAACGTGACCCCGAAGGGGATGCCGGAGTGGATCCAGATCAACGCGATCGACGCGTCGCCGCATGAGAAGGGCGTCGCTTACGTCGCCGCGACCATGTACAAGTTCGACGACTTCGCGCCCTACCTTTACAAGACCAGGGACTACGGGAAGACGTGGATGAAGATCGTCTCCGGGATCCCGGCGGACGCGTTCACGCGCGTCGTCCGCGAGGACCCCGCGCGCCGGGGCCTTCTCTACGCCGGCACCGAGACCGGCCTCTACGTCTCTTTCGACGACGGCGCCAGCTGGCGCGCGTTCCAGCGGAACCTGCCCGCGACACCGATTACGGACCTGACCATCAAGAACGGCGACCTCGTGCTCGCGACCCAGGGACGAGCCTTCTGGATCCTGGACGACACGACCGCGCTTCGGAGCTGGAATGACTCCATCCGGACGTCCGGGCCTCGGCTCTTTCCGCCGCGGAAAGCCGTGCGCATGCAGACCGAGCGGGTCGACGAGGAGGACGAGCCGCTCCGGGGCGTCGGGACGAACCTCTTGAACGGGGTCATCGTCGACTACTGGCTCCCCGAAAAACCGGCGAAGGGCGAGAAGGTCGGAATCGAGATCCTCTCCGAGGGGAAAGTCATCCGCGCTTTTTCCAACCAGAAGCCGGAGAAGGAGGGAGACCTGAAGGAGCAGGCGGCGCGCGAAGAGGAGGAGAAGGATCGCGACAAGCCTTTGGAGCCGAAGGCGGGCCTCAATCGCTTCGTGTGGGACATGCGGGTTTTCAAGCCAACCCTCGTGCCGAAGGCCGTCTTCAACGAGGGGACGAAGAGCCCGCCGAAGGTCGGCCCGGGCTCGTACCAGGTGCGCCTGACCGCGGGCGGGAAGACGTTCACAGAGACCGCCGTCGTCGAGCCGCACCCCGGCGGATTCGCGTCCGCCGCGGACCTGAAGGCGCAATACGACCTTCTCGCCTCCATCCGGGACCGGCTGTCGGAAACGCACGCGACGGTGCTCAAGATTCGGGATGCGCGCGCGCAGGCGAAGGACCTCGGTGAGCGCGCCGCCCGGCTCGGAAAGGGCGAGGCGCTGACGCGGCGGGCAGGGGCCCTCGCGTTCAAGCTCACGGCCATCGAAGAAAAGCTCATCAACCCGAACATCAAGGCGAACGAGGACGACCTGAATTTCGAGCCGAAGCTCGACCACGACCTGACGAACCTCGCCGGGATCGTGGCGAGCGCCGACGCGAAACCCCTCGCCTCCTCCGTCCGGTACTACGAGCTCCTGAAAACGCGGCTCACGGCCGTGCTTTCCGAGTTCGACCGGCTCATGGAAGGCGATGTCGCCGAATTCAACCGTGCGGCGGACGCGCTGCAGATTCCCCGCGTCGTCCCCGCGCCGAAGCTCGACACCGCAGCACCCTGAGGAGGACACATGCTCGATCGGAAGTTCATCACCACCGCGACGGATCTGCCGGGATACCGGGTCGTGCGGAGCCTCGGGGTCGTCCGGGGGATCACGGTCCGTTCGAGGAGCGTCATCGGCACGATCGGCGCGGGCCTGCAGAGCTTGATCGGAGGGAACATCACCATCTGGACGCAGCTCTGCGAGCACACCCGCGAGGAGGCGTTCGACCTTCTGGCGCAACATGCGGATCAGATGGGCGCGAACGCGGTGATCGCGATGCGCTACGACGCGAACGAGATCGCCCAGGGAGTAGCCGAGGTGCTGGCTTACGGGACGGCGGTCGTCGTCGAGGCGGCGCGCTAGCTTTCAGGGGCGAAGGGCGAAGACAAAATTCAACTCTCAACTGTTAAAGGTGGACGCTGAGAGCTGACAGCTGAGAGCTACCGCCTGACTCTTTCTCCGTCTTCGTACCAGCTCTTCGCTCCGAGCAGCTTGAGCTTCGAGGAGGGGCCATCGATCTCGAGGCCCACGTTCAAGAGGCCGCCCTCGACGAGAAACGCCCCTTTCTTCGACCCGGCCGTATCGCGCAGGCGTCCCCGGATCCGGAACACGCCGCCCTTTGCGTCGAGTTGCTCGATGTCGAGCAGGCGCTTTCCGATCGCGACCCGCCCCGTCGCCTCGAGGCCCTCGAGCTTGAAGATGCCGCGGGCCCAGCCCGGAAGGCTCGTGTCGAAGAGGGTGAAGAGCGGCCGGGCGTCGCGGCAGGAGAGAGACAGCCGCGTTTGAAAAGCGGCCGCGCGCCGCGCGTCGATGCTCGCGGAGGGCAGGTCGAACTTCCCCCACCAGTCGCGGGAGTCGGGTCCGACTCCTCCCTCTGTGGCGTGCGTCAGCTCGATCCTCGACCCGGACAGGTCCATCCGGTCCTTTTCAAACGTCCACGGGTCGATCTTGATCCGGATGGTTGCGTCGGAGCGCAGGTCGGATTTCCGATACTTCGCGAGCACGCCCCGGCTCGTCGTGGCGAGTTTCGCCTTGCCGATTCCTTTTTCGACGTCGGCCGCCAGGTGAACGGTTCCCGCCCCGCCGGAGAGCCGTGGCTCGCCACCGGTGAAGTAGTTCACGAACTCGAGCCCGGCGAGGGGCCCATCGAGACGGATGCGTCCGGAAATCCGCGGCCACACGGCGTTGCCTTGCAGCTGGCGGGGATCGTACTGATCGATGACCGCGTTCACTTCGAGGGTCGCGCGTCGTGCGATCACGTTTTTTCCGAGCGTCAGGTCGCCGCGCGAGAGAGAGAGGCGCGCGGGGCCCACCTGGACGTGCCGGCCGCTCAGGATGTCGAACGAACCGTCGAGCGTCCCGCCTCCCCTGTAACGGTAGATATCGATCCAGACCTGGCGGACTCCGTCGATGTGGAGGTTGTCGAAATCGAGCTCGAAGGGGCGCGAGGAAGACGAGTCCGAGGCGGAGGCCGGCGCCGGTGCGGGAGCGTCCGCGCGGTCGAGAGGCGCGGGCGGAGGCGCTCCCACGAGGAGAGGCTTCTCCGGAAATCCCGGGATCGGCGCTAACGCGGCGAAATGCTCCGCCGCCTTTTGCGAAGGGTCGGGCCGGACGCGCAGGCGGTAGTCGAGCCCGGATCCCTGAACGCGCGTGAAGTGGAGCTTGTGGGACAGGAGGCCGAGCACGGAAAAGGAAAGCCGCGCTTCGTCCAGCCGGAAGTAGAACTCGACGTTCGGGTCACGGTTACGCAGCTCGAACCCCGTGACGCGAACGTTCCAGGGGACCCAGCCGGAGGCCGAGGCGTACTCGATCCGGAGCTCTTCGGGGTCCTTGTTCGCCCACTCCTTTATTTTTCCGGCGGTCAAGATTCGGTGAAGCGCGATCGAGGCGCCGAGAGCGATCAGGATCAACAGCAGCAGTACGCCACCCGCTATCCACAGGGTGATCCGGCCCGCGCGCCCGCCGCGCGCGGCCGCCTTCCTTCTGGAGGTCTTCGCCATTCTGTCCACCGGCCTCTCTCCGCAAGCGGCGGGCCAAGTGGCGTGCGCCTCTCGTCCGGCGGGCGCCGGGCGCCGGGCCCGCGCGGGCAGGGCGCCGGGAACTTTGGACCGTTTTTTTCGTTATACGGAGGCATGAGCGCGCTGCCCATCGAAGCGAGAGGTCTGCGCAAGGCCTACCGTTCCGGCTTGAAAGGCCGGACCGTGCTCGCGCTGGACGGGCTCGACCTCGACGTGCGGCCCGGCGAGATGTTCGGCCTTCTCGGGCCAAACGGCGCGGGAAAGACGACCACGGTCAAGATCCTTCTCGGCCTGACGCGGGCGACGGCCGGCGAAGCTTTTCTGTTCGGTATCCCGGTCGGGTCGCCCGAGAGCCGCCGCCGGGTGGGCTACCTCCCCGAGGGACATCGCTTTCCGGGGTACCTCACGGCGAGGGAGACGCTCGCGATCTTCGGCCGCATGTCGGGAGTCGATGGCGCGGCTCTGCGAACGCGGATCCCGGCCCTTCTCGATCGCGTAGGTCTCGCCGACTGGCGCGACGTCCGCGTGAAGAAGTTTTCGAAGGGCATGACCCAGCGCCTCGGCCTCGCCGCCGCGCTCGTCCACGAGCCCGAAGTCCTGCTGCTGGACGAGCCGACCGACGGCGTCGATCCGGTCGGGCGGCGGGAAATCCGCGATCTCCTCCGCGAGGAGGCCGACCGGGGCCGCGCGGTCCTCGTCAACTCTCATCTGCTTTCCGAGATCGAGCGCACGTGCGACCGGGTCGCCGTCCTCCGGGCCGGGCGGGTCGCCGCGCAGGGGACGATCGCCGAGCTGACCGCGCAGACCGCGCGCTACCGGATGGCGGTTTCGCCGATCGATGATCAGCTCCTGGCATCGCTGCGCGAGACCGGCACCGATGTCACGCGCGTCAACGGGCATCTCGAGCTCTCCGCGCGGGATCTCGCGCAGTTGAATGAAGCCGTCGACCGCGTCCGCGCGCGCGGCGCCCTGCTCGAAGAGCTCACTCCGATTCGCGCGAGTCTCGAGGACGTGTTCGTAAACCTGATCTCGCCCGCGGGCGCCGGTTCGGCCGAAGAGAAGGAGCCATCATGAGAGCTCTCGGCGCGAGCATCGAGGAGGTCTTCCGGGAGGCGGCGGCGCGATGGACCCTGATCGCTTACTTCACCCTTTCGTCGCTCTTCATCCTGCTGTTCGCGACGGCCGTGAATCTCGACATCGTCAACGGGGCGCTGGCGGGAGCGAAGCTTTTCGGGCAATCGGTCGAGTTCGGCCGCACCTCTGTCGACATCGACAAGCTCGTCCTCGGCTTCGAATCCGGCTTCTCGGGATTCCTGTATCTCGTCGGGACCTTTCTTGCGCTCTTCGCGACCGCGCACCTCGTTCCGCGGCTCCAGGAGAAGGGCACGGTCGATCTCTATCTCTCGCGGCCGGTCGGCCGCGTCCCACTGCTGCTCTCGCGATATCTCGCGGGCCTGCTCCTGGCGGCGGCGAACCTCCTCTACCTGATCGGGTCGCTCTGGCTGATCATCGTGTGGAAAACTCACATCGTGCACGGCCGCTTCTTCCTCGCAGGGCTCTCGATCCTGTTCACGATCGCGACGTTGCTCGCGTTCGCGTTCCTCGTCGGGGTCGTCACTTCTTCGACGGGCGTTTCCCTGATGGCGACCTACGCGATCTTCTTTTTCTCCGCGATCCTGGCCGCCCACGCCAAGATTTCCGCCGCCATGTCGAAAGACTGGGCGGCGAAGCTGGTCGAGGGGCTTTATTGGATCTTTCCCAAGACGGCCCAGCTCGGCCAGGCCACGGTGGCCCACGTGGCCGGGGACCGGGCGTTCGGGGGCATCGGCAACGTCAGCTTGATGGCCGTCTACGGCTCGACCGCGATGTTCGGAATTGCTACGCTCACTCTCGCCTGCTGGCTCTTTTCCAGAAAGGACTTCTGATCATGAAGACGCGCCGCGTTCTCGCGGTCCTCACTCTCCTCCTCGCGGTGGCCGCGTTCGCGCCGGCCGCGCGGGCCTCCTCCGACGACGCGCTGTCGCTCGTTCCCGCCGACGCGGCGTCGGTCGCGGTCGTCCGGTTCAACGACCTCCGCTCGACGCCTCTCGCCGGCAAGCTGTTCTCCGACGCGGACCACATGAACGGCAACGGGGAGGCCGCGCGGTTCATGAGCGAAGCGAACCTCAAGCCCCGAGAGGACGTCGACACCGTGGTGATCGTCGGCCTCCTGCCCCAGGGTGAGGCCGGCCAGCCCAACGTGCTCGCGCTTTTCGAAGGCCGATTCGACCCCGACCGGCTTTCGGCCGCCGCAGAGACCCGCGGAGCGACGCGCATCGCGGGATCGTCGGGCGATTACTGGCTGGTTCCCGAAAAGGGCGACTCGGCGCGCCCGCACGGGAAGGGCGCGGTGGCCTTCGTGTCGCCGAAGCTTCTCGTGGCTGGAAGCGAGACGGCGGTGCAAGCGGCGCTCGCGGCGCGGGCGGGCGGGGGCACCACGTTTTCGTCGGGTGTCGGACTCGGCCGGCAGCTCTCCCGGATCGACCGCTCCTCCTCGATGTGGACCCTCATCGACGTGACCCGCTACCCGGCGGTCCAGAAGGGCCTCGGCCGGTCGGGCGGCGGCAGTGATGCGGCCGCCGCGCTCATGGGCGCGATGAAGTCGGTCACGCTCTTTTCGTTCCAGGCGTCGGTGCGTTCCGACGATCTCTCCCTGACCGCGAGCGGGGTCTCTCCGGACCCCGAGACCCGCCAGCTTCTGGAAGACTCGCTTCGGGGAGTCGTCGCCATGTGGCGCCTCGCGGTCCAGGAGAAGTCTCCCGAGCTCGTATCCGTCATCCGCAAGTTCAAGATCGACAGCGACGGCGACGCCGTCACCGTAAGCGGCACTCTGCCGTCGAGCATGCTGCGCGCGCTCGCTGAAAAGCGGACCGCCAGGAACTGATTTCGAGCCGGCGTTCCCTCCTCCCGCGCGGGGGGAGGGAATCGCGGGCCTTTGCCGCTCCGCCGCTCCGCCGCTGACTCTCCGTCGAGAGCACGATAAGATGTCCGTTCGTGCCGACATCCGACCCCAATCTTCCCGAGGACATCGCCGGCCTCGTCGAGCATAAAAAATTCACAGAGCTCGAAGACCGCTGGGTCCGCCTCATGGAGAAGGACCCGCGAGACCTGACGGTGTTTTTCTCCGTCGCGTCGGCGGTCAAGAAGAAGGGGAACGTGACCGCCGCCGTGAGCTGGTTGCGCCTCCTCGCCGACGAGCTCGGCGGCAAGGCGGATCGCGAGCGCAAGCTCAAGGTCCTCCTGGAAATCGCTCGCATCGCTCCGACGGACCCGGGGGTGAAGGCCGAGCTCGAAGCCGCGCTGAAGGAGCGGTTCGTCGGGCACCCGTCGCTCGCGGCCGTCCTCGCCAAGCATCCGGTCGTCCCTCCCGATCCGGCGGGCGCCGCCGGGAAGGTGGAGCGCTGGCTGCAGTTCGCGCCGGGGCAGATCCACTTCCTCCCGGGCCGCGGCCCGGGACGGATTGTCGAGATGAACCCCGCGCTCGACGTTCTCCGCGTCGAGATCGCCGGCACCCGCCTGCCCCTGTCACTCGTGTCGGCCGAAAGGACGCTCGAGAGACTCCCGGAAGGACATTTTCTGCGCGACAAGCTCGAGCGCCCGGACGAGATGCGAGCCCTGGTGGCTTCGGAACCCTCGGAATCCGTGCGGCGCCTCCTGGCGAGCTTCGGACGCCCGCTGACCGTCAGCGAGATCAAGGAGCACATGAGCGGCCTCGTCGAGGAGCCGCGCTGGACGGCGTTCTGGAGCGCCGCGAAGAAGCACCCTCAGCTGCTGGTGGCCGGGGCCGCGCGGTCCGCCCGGGTGAGCTGGTCCGACAGCGCCGCCTCCGCCGACGACTCCATCCGTGCGTCTTTTCAGGCGGCGGATCCCCGGCGGCAGATCGACATCGCCCGAAAAAACGGAAAACGAAGCAAAGACCTGGGACGCGAGTTCGCGCGCGTGCTCTCGGCGCGGGCGACAGCCGCCGCGGAGAGCGACCCGTCTCTCGCCTGGGAGCTATCGCAGGCGGCGGCGCGCCTTTCTCCGGGAGAGCCCGAGGCGTTTCCGGCGGATTCGCTGGTCGAGGCGGGCGACCCCGGCCCGCTCCTCCAGAAGATTCATGACTCGGGGGCGCGCGAGCGCGCGCTCGAAGCGATGCGCGGGCTGCCGCGATGGGCGGAGATCTTCGCGGACCAGTTTCACCGCGAGGACGATTCAAGGGTTCTGACTTTTCTCTACCGCGAGCTCGCGGAGGCGCCCGACAAGCGGGACGAGATCGTCCGCCGCATCCTCCGGTCCCCCCGGCTCGCCCCCCGTGGCTTCGTGTGGCTCTGCGACCGCATCGAAGCGGAAGAGCTCGCGGCGCCGTCCGGGCTGTTCCTCGTGCTCGTCGACGCGCTCCGGCAGGACGAGTTCTCGGGGCTGCGCTCGCGGCTGAAGGAATTCTTCGAGCCGGGCGGCCTCGCGGTGCGGCTCGTCCGGTCCGCCGGCGAGGCTGATGCCCGCGACTATCTCGCCGCGTTGACACGGGCGAGCGGGCTCGAGGAGCACCGCCGCTCCGTCGTCCGGGAGGCGCTCCTGATGGCGTACCCGGAGCTGCGCGCCCCCGCCGTCGATTACCTCTACGGCACCGCGGAATCGATTGAAACCCGCCGGCGCGAGCTCATCCACTTAAAACAGGTCGACCTTCCGGCCAACGCCGAGGCGATGAAGACGGCGAAGGAGCATGGCGACCTCCGCGAAAACTTTGAGTACCAGTCGGCGCGGCAGAAGCACGAATACCTCTCCGCGCGCATCAACGCGCTGTCCGACGAGCTGTCCCGGACGCGCGCGCTCGACCCGACGCGCATCGATGTCTCCGAGGTGCGCGTCGGGACCCGGGTGCGCCTGCGGGAGCTCGAAGGCGGAAACGAGCGCGTCGCGGTGATCCTCGGACCCTGGGATTCCAAGCCGGAAGAGAACGTCTATTCCTACGAGTCGGAGTTCGCGCAGGGCCTTCTCGGGCGGCGACCGGGCGAGCGCGTGGGACTCTCGGGCACGCCGGCGGAGATCGTTTCGATCGAGCCCTGGACGAGGTAGAGTCTCGCTTCCATTGGTCGCTCGGCTTTCGAATCCCTGAGCAATTTCGCCTTTTTAGTTGACCGCGGAGTACCGCGGCCGTCTCGCTCCCGCTGGTTCTCGGCGATTAGTTCGCTCCGTCTGGTCGCTCGGCTTGACCCTGGAACCGATTCCAGGGTTTAGAGTCGGGAAATGGCCGCCGAGACGATGCGTTCCGGACAGCTCGCCCGGGCGGCGGGCGTCAGCACCGATACGCTCCGGTTCTACGAGCGCGAGGGCATTCTTCCGGCTCCGAAGCGGCTGGCAAACGGGTACCGCGCGTACGCGCCGGAGGCGCTCGATCGCGTTCTTCTGATCCAGAGGGCGCTCTCGGTCGGGTTCACCCTCGAAGAGCTCGCGAAATTTCTGAAGGCCCGCAGCCGGGGGAAGCCTCCCTGTCAGGACGTCCGCAGGCTCGCCGCCCGGAAGCTGGAGGAGCTCGAAGCGCGCCTCGCCGAGCTCACCGCGTTCCGCAAGACGCTGCAGGCAACCCTCGCCGACTTTGACGCGCGCCTCGCCTCGACGGGCGCCGGCGAGCCCGCGCGGCTTCTCGAGTCGCTCAAGTCCAGTTCGCATTCGTCCGGGTCCGCGCTTTCCGCGCTGGCCTTCAATCACCGCCAGCGTCTCAAGGAGAAGCCATGACCATGCCCCGCGTCCTTCCGCGCTTTCTCTTCGCGTCTCTCTTTTTCCCATGCGCCGCGTTCGCCCAGACACAGGCGCCTGCCGCTCCCTCCGGGCACGATCAGCACCATGCGATGGTGAATTCACGCGGAGATCACGTGATGGGCTTCGACCACGAGAAGACCACGCACCATTTCCGGCTGTACAAAACCGGAGGCGCGATCGACGTCTCCGCCAACGATGCAGCGGACACGGAAAGCCGGGACGCGATCCGCGGGCATCTCACCCACATCGCGAAGATGTTCGCGAAGGGGGACTTCCAGGCGCCCATGCTCGTCCACGACCAGGTGCCCCCCGGCGTGGAGGCGATGAAGAAGCGTCCGGGCGCCATCACCTGGAAGTTCCGGGAGACGGACCGGGGTGCGGTCATCGAAGCGCGCGCGAGCGACCGCGACAGCCTCGAAGCCCTTCACCGCTTCCTGCGCTTTCAGATCCAGGACCACCGGACCGGCGATCCCGAAGCGGTCAGCGAACAGAAGTCTTAGCCGTTTCGGGCGGTTGCCTCCTCGATGCGGCGGCGGTTCGACCCTGCCCAGAACCCGAGGGCGGTCTGGACCGGTCCGTTTGCGAAGTAGATGAAGCCGTTCCAGCCATTCGCGCGCGACCCGAGCGCGAGAGTCATGGCGACCGACGCCGCGCCCACGGCGCCGGTCGCAATGGCGGAGATCACGCCGGCGCGCGTGTCGAAGGTCTCGATCTCATTCAACTCGAGCTCGTGCCGGCGGCTGTACGCGTGGAGGTACAGGAGGGCGAACACAAGAAAGACGGCGACGTACCCCGCTCCAAAGATCAGGAACAGCGTCGGTGCGTCGGCGGCGCGAACCATGGGTTCGATGACACCCCCCGGATGCCGGATGCTCGTGTCGTAACCGAGCAGGGTGCCCACAAACATCGTTAACCCGATTTTCAGCGGATAAACGAAGAACCGCACGACGAAGTGGAGGGCGCCGTTCACGGCGACCACGACGGTGTCGTCGAGCCCGTACCGCCGCGAGTACCGGTA
>JBBROA010000044.1:0-29215 GCA_038229875.1 Thermoanaerobaculia bacterium
GAACTACATTTTCAGCACCTATCCGACTTCGATCGAGTATCGGGGGAACTCGCGTCCCAGTTACTTCGCCCAAATACCCTTCCTTTGCTGGCTCGAAGCGCCATTTCCACTGATTTGGTCTAAGGCAATATTCAATTCGTCGACCCCGGACTTGCAGACGCCAAGCCAGTCTGACCCTGCTTATGTCCCGTGGAGGTCGAACTTCCCTTCGACGTGGGGATATGTGCCTGAGAGCGGTCCTGAAACGAGGGTTTTCCCGATAAGGCCTTTGCGCGCCAACGAGCAGCTGCCAGACCCGATTACGTACATACGCTCGCCAAATCTGCAGTGAAAGACGGAGGCGGATTGTCATGACACGTTCCCGCTTGATCGCGTATTCATGGTTGCTGGTCCTCTTCGCCTCCGCTGGCTTCGCGGCACTTCAAGAGGAGCCTCTTCCGTTTCGCTTCGGCGCGGATGAGACAAGCCGACTGGCGTCAAGAGTCACGGATCGAGGCCTAACCGACGCGCAGAGGGATACTGCGCTGTCAGCGCTCGAACGAGTCGATTCAGCCAAGGCAGTCGAGCTCGCCCCAGCGCTCCTCGTCGAACGAGATGAATCACTTCGGTTCCGAGCCGCCTGGCTTCTCGCGGAAAACGGTAAGCAAACGGGGGTCCAGGTTCTTCGACAGATGCTTATGGATAAAAATTCCGGACTAACTTTAGCTGCCGATGCACTCGGACGGCTTCGTGATGCGGGTTCTCACGGGCTTCTTCGTGACCTTCTTCAAGCTGAGCTTGGGCAGACGGACAGACTGAAAGGCCGTCCCCGAGTCTCCGCCTTGGTCAGTGGATTGGCGGACTACGGCGATCCCAAAGACGCGTCACTTCTTTCGCGAGCGGTCACGGAATATCTCGATCACGGAGGAGTATGGGATGCGGAGGAGCTGGGTCGGACTGGAGGCGCTGAGGCTGTTCCGGTACTTGAGGAAATTTTTCAACGCCGCGGCAAAGGGTGGGCTGTTATGTCGGCCGGGTTGGCTTTGGCCCGCTGCGGCTCAGCGAGGGGAAAGGACTACGTCGCCGATCGACTTGCCGACCCTCGCTGCTGCCGTGCGCCCTTGGGGACTCCGGAAGACGGAATAAAAGATGATCCCTTTGGCCCGAAAGCCACCAGCTTCATCTTAGACCATCTTGGTGTACCTGCGGATGAGATCTTCGTACCGATCCTGATACGCGTGGTCTCGAGCGCGGAATTTTCTGACACGGCGAAGGCGCAATCGTGGGTCGCGTTATCAAAGATCGATTCGGTGAAGTACCGCCCGCAGCTTCTAGAGCTTGCGTGGAAGAACGTTGGCTACGACGGTGCAGCGAGGCTCATCGTTCTCAACGATGAAGTCCGAGTTCAGGCACTTCGCCAGTCGAAGCAGAGTAAAAGCTCAATGCAAACCTCTCAAAGCCTGGAGACTGCCCTAGCCGCATCTCCGCGCGAAAGGCGACGCTGGCGTGAGACTAGAGCGTATGCCTTCTGATTGGGACACGACATAGGTACCGCAGAACTTTTCGCTGGTCGAGGGACCGCTTCTAGGGGGAGGGGCAGCGGCAGATGTGAAAGGGCGGCCGGGTCTCTTCCCGATTCGTGGTCACTCGTGCACCGCCCGACTCAGAGGCTCCGGTTTGAGACGCTCGAAGGGAAGCCATATCGGATCGGGGAGCCCGTCTCCGCACATCACCGATTACTCGGCAAGCGTTGAAAACCAAGGCGGTGTTAACTTAGGTACCGCGCAGGGTGGACACTAAAAAGAACGGCACGAATGATCTTTAACCCCATCGGATTCTTGCTTCTCATGTCGGCGGTGGCTGCTTCTGGGGAGGAGGGCGCTTCACCGGCGAAGGCCGCCGTCGTTCGGGATTTCGACTCTCCCGCATTCGAGAATGCGAGAGATGCGTTCCTCGACCCCAAAGCTGGCGCCGACGTTCGGATCCGGACGATGCACGACCTCGTTCGTCGGAATTCGGGCGAGGCGAGCGATCTGCTGGCCGGCGCTCTGGAGGATAAAAATCTTGAGATCGCCCGACGGGCAGCTGAATGGCTGGCAGTCCTCGGTGACCGTCGCGGTTTGGACGTTCAAGGTCGGTGCATCGAGACCATGAAGTGCCGGTTTCCCTTTGATGCGGCTCGATTCGTCGGGATCTGGCGGGATATCAGATATGCGCCGGCGCTTTCCAAGCGCGTAGAAGCGCTGTTGGAGAAACACCTCAGACCCGACGGCAAGTGGTGGGGTTCGGCAGAGGAGGAGGCATTCCTCAGGTACGGTTCGATCGCCCTGGCGAGAATGGGGCGGCTCGAAGATAGGGATCTGGTTATCAGGACCGTAAAAGCAAATCCGCTGACCATCGGCGTGGAAGCGCTTGGATATGTGGACGACCCTCGATCACGCGAAATGCTGTGGTCGGCATACAACGAATGGACGCGACTCTCCGGTCCGCCCTCCTGCGAATCAGGGTCGCTGACCTTTCCGGCACTTCTCGCTCTCAGCAGGTTGGGGGAGCCTCTTGCGATCGACCGCATGAAAAACATTCTTCGCGGAGTGGGGACCCCTCCCGACCACACGCCCGAAGGAAAATTGCCCGCGCTATGTGTTGATCGCGAGGCGGCCTTTCGACTGCGGCGGCGAGACGCTGTGAACTTTGCCGAAGTGGTGTTCGAAGTGGCTAGCCAGAAGCCCGAAGGCGCGGGAACAATGGAGGCGTGGGAAGCACTGGGAGTGATGCGCCCGCGGGGTTTTGGCGAGCGAATGTTGAAGCTGGCGACAAGCAAGCCGCAGTGGCGCTTCGTGGATCGGCAGACCCTCTTTCAGGCGGTTATTGCTGTTGATCCATCGCTTGCCGAGAGGTTCTGGGGCGCATTTAATCTGAAGGTGGTCCCGGCGGAACGTGGTCTGAAGAGTTTCGTAGAGAACGGCGTTGGGTATCTGATGTTTCGGCGGGCTCTAACTGGACGGGCGATTGAACCCAATCCTTAACCCATTGGGCCGTCCTCCGATTCCAGAACCCCGCTGGCACGATGAGGACCCTGTGTTTTATTCGGAGAGCCGTTCCACCCTATGACTCTGACCGTCTATCGGGGCAATGGGAGTCAAGTCACGGTCTCCGCCTTACCGCTCGCGAGTCCAGCAAACTGAACGTGTCGTCATACTGAGTGACACGGACTCTCTTGATGGCCTGAGGAGCATTCGGCGCGAATCTATGTAGCGAAGGTCGCGCCGGAGCCTCTGCGCGTCGTTTCTGAGGAGGGGGCCTTGTCTTGACCGTCGAGAGCCCAGACGGCAGCCGCGCTACGTTCGACGTAAACTCGCGGACATGGGGCGAGGTAGCCGTTCGATGAGCGTGGCGAAAGCGTCGCGGGCGTCGCCGCCAACCGTCCGCTCTCTTCGAGAGCGGTTAACGGTTCTGACGGCAGAGCGGCGGCGGCTGGGGACGCTGCTGTGCTTGGTCGCGATGATGCCCGCTTGCTGGTGCCTCCTGGCGCTAGCGGCTCCTCGACCTGGAATTCTGGAAGGGGAAGGTCTAAAGCTTCAAAACTCGTCTGGTGAAGAACTGGGAACGTTGCAGGACTGGGGGTCCGGCGGGGGGCCCGCCGGCATGGTCACGTTTGGGATCGTGGGTTCGAAGTTTGCGGGGGGAGCCGACTTTTACATTACAACTGAAGGGTCCGCCCTCGAACTTTCAGTTCCGGAGGAACGAGGGAAAGCTTCGATCAGCGCCGACGCCCGAAATGCGTACTTAGCGCTTTTTCATAAATCCGACCGAATCGGCGAGATTCCGCCAGAAAAGCTCATTCGGCTGTTTCTCTCTGTCGGTGCGAGGGAGGCAGACCTCGGGTTGATGCTTCGTGACGGCCACAGCATCGCTCCTGAAGAGCACCTGGGTTGGGGTCACATACGGGCCGAATTCACGATCGGACAAATGGGCCAGCCGTTCCTCGTGTTTCGCGACGCCTCGGAAGAACCCGTCTGGTCTGTTCCGCCTGGTCTGGTTCCACCGGTCCGTAAATTATCGCAGGAATGAGGAGGATGTCGTGATGATCGAAAGTTCAGAAGTTGACGCGCTGTGGGAACTCGAGGACCGGGTCTCAAGTCTGGAGACCGGCAATCGAAGGTTTCGAGTTCTTTGTCTGGCCATAACGGTCTTGACTGCGAGCCTCTTCGCGATGGGCCAGGCTAGCCCCGCACACAAAACTCTTACGGCGGAAAGGTTCTCTGTCGTTGACGGGCAGGGCAGAGAGCGAGCCTATCTCGGTCTGAACAAAACCGGTACCGTGTCGCTCAAGCTCATGGGTGAGGGGGGCAAAGGACTATCGGAGCTTTCCGTGACGAAGGAGGGCTTGCCCGCTTTGGTGCTCGAGGAGCCGTCCGGAAAGGGCCGTGTGCATTTCGGGATGTCCGATCTCAAGGGAGCGACTGATCTCACTTTTTGGTTTGACCGGTCCCGCCGCCTCCAACTCAAGACCGACAAGGATGGTGCCCCTAGCATGGCCATGTTCGATGGGTCCGGTGAAACTCAGACGCCCTCCCGGCCGCGCGCGGCTATTGGCCTCGCGACGAGCGGAGCACCGTACCTGAAACTACAGGACCGGGCCGGGACCACGCTTTGGAGCAAGCCGTAGTCTCGTGAGGGGCGTGGATTTATGAAAGGACCCGAACCCCGCAAGTAAGGTGACTGGCGGAGGCAGCTCCGAAACTTATTGTGAAGATCCAGTCCCCGCTAAGCATGCGGCTTCCTCCTTTGCCTGACGACGTCTGCCTGTTTCCACTGCATGGCCTCCGGTGCGGGCATCGCTTCACCGCTGCTCGATCTACGGAAAACGGAATCCGGTGCCGGGCTGGCGAAAGAGTCTCGGGATGAGCAGACCCTCTGCCTCAAGGCCGCTCGAAGCCCTGACCGGCCAGCGCGACATTCACGCCACCGCCATCCGCAACTACTTCGCTACCCTCCAGACGTGGGTTCGCCGAGCCGATGGAGGCAAGCCCGGGGGTTGGTTGCCCGGCGGCGGCCCTTGCTTCCTCTCGGGGGACGCGAAAGACTGGGTCATCGGCCAGGGACCCCGGAAGCACTCAGAACCGGGCGGAGCTGAAGGGCGTTCTCGAGTCGAAGGGTTACTCAGCGATCGCGGAGGCGAAGAGGCTCGCGAAATGACATCCTGGGCCGCCGTTTTGCTGACTACGTTTCTTGCTCTGAGCGAAGCGCGTTTCAATCGGCCAAACGGTGTCGCTGTGGACTCGAATGGAAACGTCCTCGTCGCCGACACCGGAAACCACACGATTCGCAGGGTAGCCGCGGATCGAAAAGTCTCCACGGTCGCGGGAAGACCGCGTAGTGCCGGAAGTACCGATGGCAACGGAGGAGAAGCGCGCTTCAATGAGCCCAGAGGGGTCGCTGTCGATTCCAAGGGCGTCATCTATGTTGCAGACACCGGCAACCATGTAATACGAAAAATTTCGCCGACAGGTGACGTCACGACTCTAGCGGGCACGGCGGGCGAGTTCGGGAGTGCGGACGGGCAAGGTCGGGGAGCGCGATTCTACGGACCAGCTGCCCTTGCCATCGATGGATCGGGCACTCTGTGGGTCGCCGATTCAAGCAACTACACGATTCGAAAGATTACATCTGAGGGCGTCGTGACGACTGTCGCCGGGAAGGCACGGGAATCGGGAAGTAAGGATGGAGCCGGTGCAGAAGCGAGATTTAACTATCCATGCGGGATTGCGGTGGATCAAGCGGGCGTGATCTTCATCTCCGATTCGGCGAACCGGTTGATTCGCCGCATGACATCTCAAGGAGTCGTGACGACGATCGCCGGCGTCGTCGGTCGTTGGGATGACCAGGCGACGGAGGGCGACCTCCTGACCTCTCGCTTCAGCGGGCCTATTGGAATTACGGTCGACTCAGCGCATGAAATCTGTATTGCTGATGCCGGCAACAGCACGGTGAGAAGAATCTCCCCGACCGGAGCGGTCACGATCCTGGCAGGTCAACCCCGTGGGGGGAGCGGCGGTACAGATCCGCCGACGAGTCCATGGCGCTTTCGGAGCCCTGTGGGGGTTGCCGCGGATGGACTGCGCAACGTTCATGTCGTCGACTCGGAAGAGAACACTGTCGTACGCGTGTCACCCAAGGGCGGAGTGACGCTTCTTGCGGGCGTTCGCGGAAGCGAGGGTGCAGAGGATGGCCCTGGAAACAACGAAGCGGAGATTCTTCTAAAGCCGCCCCGTCTGAGATTTGCAAGCGATCAATCGCGGGGCGGAAGGTTTCGGTTATGGCAAGAAGACCTCGATAAAGGTGGGCACGCTCTCTTCGTCAGGGAAGAGAGTCGGGGCGCTGAAAGGAAGCTGCTGGAGTTTCCGCTCCATATCGATGTTTGGTGGTTCTTCAGCGATCGTGGGATCGTGGTGAACGATCTCGGAGACGGCCGCCGCGGGAGATCCCTCCTCATCTTCCTCGAGGGGTCCGGTGCGACGGTCGATGTCGGCCAGGAACTGTTGCGTCACATGGATAAGGAGGACCAAGGGGCGGTTTTGGGCAATGAAAGAGTTCAGTTCAAGGTGCAGCCCGACTTCCAGACCGATGACCACTTTACCGTGAGTGTAACGGGTGCAGGTCGTACAGACCCCGACGGGTTTGTGCTCGCGTATTCCTATCGACTCGGAGCGGGCTTCGTTCGACTGCCGGAGTATTGCAGCAGACGCGTGCGCCAATCACCGAAATAAGAGAATCACTCACCAAACCAATGCCAGCCCCCGAACAGGAGGTTGCCGAGTCCAGCGCGGATCAGGGAAATTTGGCCGCTCTCATCGGGTATCCGCTGGACGTCGACGAAGCTCGAGAAGAACTGTGTCACCAACGCAGGATCTGGTTCAGTTGAAAGAATCACCAGAAACTGAACCTCTCGGGCAAGAGTCAGCCAGTGTAGCTTTCGGGATAGTGCGAGAGCGAGAAGCCGTTTTCCGTATCCATTCGGATGCATAACTCCCAGGGCGGTCCAAGCCTCCCGCGTGCCTGGACCTTCGGGTTCCTGAGCCGCCACGGAGAGCACGGTTTCCGCGAAGGTCGAAGCGTCGCGGGCGCGTAAGCTTTCGAAGGCTTTCCCGCGCTCGGCGCTTAGCTGTGGAGACTGATTCGGTAACCAGCGGTCGCGCTGTGAGTTCTTCCCAAGCAGGATCTCCTGGAAAAGGGCGGTCGCCTTCGGATCTCCGAGTCTACTCAGAGCGAGAAGCGCTTCGACGTGCCCGGCGCCGTTGCGTTCCTGGGCCGACATTTCTTCCAGCGCCTTGTGGAGAAGACTCCGGGACTGCGGGTCGTCGACGTAACCAAGCGCTTTGAAACAGCAAGAGGCGGGTTCCGTTGAGACCACACGCAGTATGAGGGCGTGGTCCTGTCGCCGGCCGAGCTTGGCGAGCGCTACCACGGCTTCCTGAACGAAGATTTCGTCGTTGCGGTCGGACCAGCGGCCGTCCTTCCGGCTTCGGTTGATTGCCTCTTCGACCAATTTGACGAGATGGGGCGCATATTCGCTCCGATGTGAGTTTCCGATCCGCCCGAGGTCTCGGAAACGCCCGGAACACTTCGAGTCGAGCACGCACTTCAACTTCACGTCGAGGCCTCGGGTGTCTCCGCGAATCGCGAGCCATTCGGCCGCCTCTTCGCGCACAGGGGGATCTTCATCGAAGAGGGCGTTGGGCATGATGGCGAACGCCTGATCCGCATTCGCCATGACCATGTCATGAAGGAGACGCGCTCGGGCGACCCCCGGTTGGCCGTGGTTGAGGAAGGCGTCTTTGAGTCTCTGGTAGGCGCTCTGTTGATCCTCGCCTCCCGCTGCTGGCGCCTTCCCACACTGGAAATCTCTCTTGAAAATCCTGATTCGACGAGGAGCCGAATAGACAGGCTCGTGCCAGAAGCCCGCCTCGAGCGCGAAGTACTTCGCTACCAGCTCGTAGTCGCCGGGTGGGTTGGCGACGTAATCTTGCGCCAGAGGCATCGCGAGGAGCTGGTCGTCAGTGGGGTCTTCCGCTTGCCTCGTAGCATTGGGATACGCCGTGCGTAGACATCTGTAAAGCGCCCGCAGCGTGCTGACCCGATAATCGCTCTTCCCCGTCAGGTTGATCGAAGCCGATATGGAGCTGGCGCCCTCCCCCCCTCCTCCTCCGTCTGAATCAATCGCGGTCTTCAGCGGCGTTTTCGCCGGGTCACCGGTCCGATAAACCAGGAGTTCGAGTGTCGGTCGTTGCCCGAAGTTGTGTTCGTTGTTGCGCGCAGCCAGCGACAAGCGTTGGAGTGGATACGCTCGCGGGTCGTCGTACGAGTAGGGCGTGCTCAGATCAATCGAGAGGCGAATCTGGTCAACACTCTTAAGCTCAACAACTCGCTCGTCCCGCTCTGTTCCGCCATCTCTCAACACTTTGACCGACAACGTGGGGCGTTCCACGGTGTTCTTTCCCCATGAAGCCGTGGTCTGCTTGCTTGTCCTGAACTCGGGAACCCCGGTCGGCAGACTCTGTATCAGGTTGCGAAGATTGGCTTCAGATGTCACGTAGACGAACAGATCGTCGAAGAAAGCATGAAACATCACACCGTCGTTGATCTCGCCGGTCTGATCGCCCTCCTTCCATTCGTACTTCTTTTGGCTTGAGGCGATCAGCCGAACGGAGGAGGCGCCCCGAATGCTGGCGGAGTCCGTTCGCCTCGACCAGAAATCCGCGTTTGCCAGGCCCCCAAGGCCAGATTGAGCTCCCTCTGGCCCGGAGCAGTTCGCCGATGAAAAATGTCTCAGGGAAAGGTATGCGGAACCGGCGACCCGCTGTCTCGAAGGAACCCGAATCTTCCCGCCAAAAACCACATACTCGGACGGTGTTGGGATTGCAACGCATTGTCCAACGGAGTAGGTTTCTCTGCTCGAGAGCGCCGATGCGCGCAACTCCAGAGACCCGGAGGATGAAGATCCATTGGCGTCAAGCGGTGACCAGGCCGTTTTGCCGGGCGCGCTCCATTTGTCTTCGAGACTCTGCCATGAGGCCAGGTCCGTATCGAATCTAGAGTTCTTGAGAAGATTCTGAGCCCAGGCGTCGGTGCTGGCGCAAATAGCGCATAGTAGAAAAGCGCCGATTGAACCGATCCAACGCCTCATGATCTGCACAGTGATGAAGCGTACACCGAAGGCCCGAAACGCCGCGATCCGGCCGTCAGCGCCGTCCGCGGCTACTTCGCTCCCCTCCACAAATGGCTCGACGAGCCGAACCGAGGTAACCCTACGGGCTGGCAGCGCCTCGTCTCAAAGCTAACACCCGTCTGTTCCAACGAGATTGGATCGCTTGTCTTCCACCGAAGGCACTGGGGCTGGAGTAAAGCAAGGGGAGAACGGGCGTCTTTGGAAGAATATGCAACGGTGTCGATGATCGAGCGCGGACGTCCACGCGGCCGAGGGCGGGACCTACGGTTGCCTGAAAATCAAAGGTTCTGGGACTTTTGAAAATCGCCGAATGGGCTCACCCCCCGGGCGTCGCCTCCAGCTGCTTTTCCGCTTTCACCTTCTCGCGAAAATAGGCCGCTGTCTCCTTCAGCCCCTCCTTTAGAGGCGTCCAGTCCGGAAGATGAAAATCTGCTTTGACCCTGGCACTGTCGAGCACGCTGCGGCGCTGTTCGCCGGGAGGAAGCGGTGTGTATTCCGGCTGCTTGTCGTAGCCGAGCGCGTTCGCGACTTCGCGGAAGAGGTCGTTGACCGACGTCTCCTTCCCGGTTCCGAGATTCCACGTGCCGCTCCGGTCGGTCGCGACGGCTGCCGCGGCGGCGCGGACGAGGTCTCCGACGTAGATGTAGTCGCGCGTCTGGCCTCCGTCGCCCCGGATCTTCGGCGTGCGCCCGTGCAGGATCGCCTCGCAGAAAATCGCGACGACGCCCGCCTCCCCCCTCCCGTTCTGGCCGGGCCCGTAGACGTTCGCGTACCGGAAGATCTGTGTCTGAAACCCGTGGATGGCCTGGTAGTAGTACAGGTACTTCTCGATCGACAGTTTGGCGCATCCGTAAGGGGAGATCGGGTTCGTCGGATGACTCTCCGGCGCGGGGATCCCCCCCTCCGGCTCGCCGTAAAGCGCTCCGCCCGTCGAGGAGAACAGGATGTGGTTCGTGCCCGCCCGCCGGCACGCCTCGAGCAGCTTCAGCGAGCCCAGAATGTTCGAGCGCGCGTCGAACAGTGGATCCGACACGCTATGACGCACGTCGATTTGAGCCGCATGATGGGAGACGAAGTTGATCTTTTCTTCGCGGAGGAGCGGCTCGAGGTCCACGTCCGCGATGTCGGCTTCTACCAGGCGGGCGCCGGTTGGAACCTTCTCCCGCAGGCCTGTCGAGAGGTTGTCGACGATCACGACCCGGTGGCCGTCCGCCAGATGCCGCCGCGCCATGTGGGAGCCGATAAACCCGGCGCCGCCCGTGACCACAATATTCATAGAATGCCTTTCTTTCGCAAACCGGCGGGGATGATAGCAGCGCGATCGTCGCGGCCCTGTTCCGGCGCGAGACGGGCGGTGCGGTGCAAGAGTCGGTCCAGAGGGGAAAGAGTGTTGGTGACAGAGAGACCGCTCGCGCAAGACCGGGCGGTCGCGCCAGCGTCTCGCGCGCTCCAGACCCGCGTCTGCGTTTCGATCCCGCCGCTCTCCGCCTGATCGAGCCTTCGCGCGCCTTCTATCGCCGGGACACCGTCATCGTCGCCCGGAATCTTCTGGGGGCGTTTCTCGCGCGGCGCTTTCGCGGCGCCTGGTACGGGGCCCGCATCGTCGAGACCGAGGCGTATCTCGGAGTCGACGACGCGGCGGCGCATTCGTGGAAGGGGAGACGGACCGCGCGCGTGGAGCCGATGTACGCGGACGGCGGCCACCTGTACGTCTTTCTCGTCTACGGCATGCACCATTGCGCGAACGTTGTGACACGCGAAGAGGGAACAGCCCAGGCCGTGCTTCTGCGGGCGGGAGAGGCGCCGGGCGGCGCTCCTCCGCGGCTCCTCTCCGGGCCGGGAAAGCTGTGCGCCGGACTCGGCATCACGGTCGCCGATACCGGACGAGATCTGACGGGTGACGGCCCGATCAGGATCTTCCGCAGGCCGGGGGCTCGCCGCCCGGACATCCGCGAGTCTCCACGAATCGGAGTCGACTACGCGGGTGACGCCGCGGCGTGGCCGCTCCGGTTCTTCGTCGCGGATTCGCCGGCGGTGTCGGGGAGGCGGTAGCTGGCTCTCAAAAAGAGGGGAGAAGATCACCGTCACCCGGATCTCCCGGCCGCTTCGAGGAACGACTTCGCAATATCGGCGAGATTACCGCCCGGGCGGGAGCCAGCGACTGCCTGCCGGCCCCCTCATCCCAACCCTAACGCAGAGCGCGGGGAGAGGGAGAGGTCTGCTCGTCTGCTCGTCTGCTCGTCCGCTCAATGCGGCATCGGCGGAGGCAGGGGGCTCGTCGACGTGGCGACGACGGCGTTCTTACCGCCGCGCTTGGCGCGGTAGAGGGCGGCGTCGGCGCGGTCGATGAGCTCCTTCTTGTTGCGGGCGTCGTTCGGGAACGTCGCGATGCCGATCGAGACTGTCGCGCGCACGATTTCGTTCGTGTCCGGCGGGCGGAAGAGCCGCTCGTCGATCCGGGTGCGGACGCGCTCCGCGACCTCCGCGGCTTCGTCGGACGGCGTCTCGGGCAGGACGACGGCGAATTCCTCGCCGCCGTAGCGCGCGACGAGGTCCATGTCGCCGCGGACTTCGTTGCGGATCTCCGCCACGATGCGCTGGAGGATCGCGTCCCCGACGGGATGCCCGTATCCATCGTTGATGGCCTTGAAGTCGTCGATGTCGAGAAGCAGAATCGAGAGGGGACGTCCCCGGCGCTCGGCGCGGCCGATCTCCTTCTGGAGCGACTCCTGGAAGTACCGGTGGTTGTACGCGCCCGTCAGGCCGTCGCGGATGCTCTGTTCCCTCGCGTCGGTGTAGGAGCGCGCGATCTCGATCGCCGTCACCGCCTGGTTCGCGAAGATCTCGAGCGCGCGGACCGTGTCGAGGCTCGGCGACTGGCCGTTCTTCGGGTCGTCCACTCGCAGGCAGCCGACCAGGCGCTCGCCCGAGACGAACGGGATCCAGAGGGTCTCGTGCGCCCGCCAGGCGTTCGGTCCGGCACGGCGGTTCACGCGGCCGACGAGGCTGTCGGTGAAGCCGTGCTCGCCCGGCGTCCGCTGCCGCAGGTGGTACGACTTGGAGACGCGGTTCTCCTCCGTCCAGTTGCGGGTGATGTCTCCGGCGGGGATCTCGCGTCCCTTCATCTCGTCCCATTTGCGGTCGAGCCCGAACTGCGCGTGATGGACGAAAGCATTGCGGTCCGGCTCGTACACCGAAAGCAGCACGGCGTTGAAACCGAGGCTGCGGCCCGCCGCGTTGACGATCGTCTGGAACAGCATTTCGAGGTTCAGGTGCTTCTTGAGCTCGTTCGAGATCTCGAGGACCTGGTTCAGCGTCTCCGCGCGCTCGCGGTTGCGGTCCGAGAGCTCCTGGAGCTGCGCGCGGATCGCCCGGTCCTGAAGCACGAGCGCGATCTGCTCGGCAAGCGTCGCGATCGAAGCGACGGCGGTGCGCGAATGGATCGAGCGGAAGGCGCTCTCGAGCACGAGTACGCCCATGTTGAGCTCATACGTCGAGAGACGCGTGACGAGCTGATGCGCGGGACCCGCGATGAGGCGCACCTGGCGGTCTTCGTCGGAGTGTCGCACCACCGCCTCGCTCGTCGAGTCGATGGCGCGCTCGTCGAGCCTGTTCTCCCGAACCCAGGTGGCGATCGCCTCGGGCGAAGTGCTGACGTCTCCCGCGACGTGGATCGACACTTCCTTCGACGACTCGTCCGTCCATTCGACGATCGCCATCGCCTGGACGGGGAGGAGCCGCCGCAGTGCCTCGAAGATGCGCTGGTAGCGGTCGCCGCGTCCGCCGACCGAGAAGATGTTGGCGATCTCGCGGAGGACGTCGAGCTGCCGGTTCTCGCGCTCGACCGCGTGGTACTTCTCCTCGACGGAAGAAAAGCCGCGCACTACGAACGACGCGAGCACGACGGGAAAGAACGCGAGGAGAAGCCCCGGTATCCCGTAATGCGGATACACCAGGATCTCGAGGGCCACGATCGGGCTCAGGAGCATCAGGGTCACGAGCTGAAAGAGTCCCATCTCGAGAAGCTGCTCGCGGGGGACGCGCCGCGATACGTCGAGGTACGCGAACACGAGCAGCGTGTTGACGAAGAAAAACACGAGCAGGATCCCCGCGGCTTCCGCCGCAACGGTGACCGGGCCACCCCCCGCGCGGTGAACGGCGCGGAAAAAGACCGCGGCGATTCCGTACGAGAAGCTGATCTGCGAGAGGTCGAAGGCCGAAGAGAGGGTGAACCGGCGGTTGCGCCGGAGGACTTTCGCGAGCAGATCCGCGCACGCGCACACGAGCAGGACGGCCGCGGGAGACTGGAGGAGCAGGATGGCCGGAACGAGCGCCGCGGCCTCGACGCCGAGGAAGTTGCCGGCATAGCGCACCCGCAGCCGGAACGCGAGCGCGGCCAGCACCGCGAAGAAGGCCATCTCGAGCGCATGGCCGGACGTCATCGAAGGCAGCTCGACGAGCAGGAGCAGCAGGGCGGCGATCGGCGTGCCGATCTCCAGAATCATGAGGGCGCGGGCCCGGGTCATCATCGCGCAGAGCCCATCACTTCTTCTTCCACCGGATCACCTCGCTCTTCGCGAGCGATTCGAAAATCATGAGGACCTCGAGCTCTTTGATCGGCGAGATCTTCATGATCGACTTGACGTCCCACGTCCCATTGATCCTGGACAGAACGAAGCCCTCGTGCGGAGAGAAGGGGAGCTCCGTCAGCTTCGTCATCGGGATCGCGATCTCCGGGATGCGGTCGCCGGTGATCCCGTCCTTCTCGAGCGCCGCTTTGATCTCGCGTTCCGCCTGACGGATGGCATCCGCGGCGCGCCCGTCCGAAGGATCGAGATCGGAGGCGACCTTGAACATCCGGTAAGCCTTCTGCGGGTCATCTTTCAAGTGCGCTTTGCCCCGCGCCAGAAACTGCTCAACTTCGCTCCCGCCGCTCCCCCCGGCGCCGACGGCAACCGCCTGCCGGGCAACGCGCTCGACCTGCACAAGGCCCATCGTTTCGTTCCGAAGGCCCTCGAAAACGAGCCGCGCCACGTTGAACTCGGCGTTGTGAGTCTGCAGGGCGATCTCCTCGATCGTTCGCTGACCGTCGATGTAAGGCACGATCAGCTTCTCGCGTTCGGAGAGCTCGTCGATGTTCAAGGGGCGCACGATCTGGGGGACCACGGAGTCGTCGGGGACGCGCAGCCGGATGCGCTGCCACTCGTCGTAGCGCCGCAGGCCTTCCATGATGATGCCGGTGACGTCGAGCGACAGCGGCACCATCTTCAAATCCGGCAGCTCGCCGTCGACGAACTCGAAGTCCCCCTCCTCCCAGAGGAAGACGTCGAAGATCGACTCCTCGGCCTTCTTGCGCATCAGCCGGAGCAGGTCCGTTTCCGAGATCGCGTTGATCATGACGAGGATCTTGCCGAGGAGGATGTTGGATTCCTCCTGAACTTCCATCGCCATTTTGAGCTCTTCCTCGGTGATGTAGCCATGGGAGACCAGGAAGTGGCCGAGATACTCGCGCTGGTCTGAAGAGGATGAGGAGTTGATCCGGCCATTCTGGAAGTAGATCCTCTTTTCGACGCCATGGCCGTCGATGAGCAAAGTTCCGGTCTTCTGGCCGAGAGACAGCCATTGGAGCAGCTCGGAGAGCTGCATCGTCTTGAGATTGCCGGTGATTCCCACCTGTCGCTCGAGGGGGCTATTTTAGCCGAAATCTTGGCGCATCAGGGGTTTCCGGGGCAGACCGCCCGGAGTCCTCCGCGCCGATCCCGGCGAAAACCTGCGGAAAAGCTCCGGGGAGACTATTCCTCAGGGGGGTTGTAGGCGGCGATCCCGGTGACCGCCTCGCCGATCACGAGGGTGTGGATGTCGTGGGTCCCCTCGTAGGTGTACACGCTCTCGATATTGGCGAGGTGGCGGAAGACCGGATATTCGTTGACGACCCCGTTTGCCCCGAGCGTCTCTCTCGCGAGCTTCGCGCACTCCCGCGCGACCCAGACGTTGTTTCTCTTCGCCATCGACACGTGGTGCGGCTTCATCGTGCCGGCGTTTTTCATCGAGCCGAGCTTCCACGAGAGGAGCTGCCCCTTGGTGATCTCGGTCACCATCCACGCGAGTCGCTCCTGGACGAGCTGGTGGGCGGCGATCGGCCGGCCCTTCCACTGCTTGCGGGTTTTCGCGTAGTCGAGCGCCGCGCCGTACGTCGCCATAGCGCTCCCGATCGCGCCCCAGGCAATACCGTACCGCGCCTGGGTCAGGCAGGAGAGCGGGCCTTTGAGCCCGGAGACGCCGGGGAGGATGTTCTCGGCGGGGATGCGGCAGTCTTCGAACGCGAGCTGCGAGGTGACGGACGCGCGCAGAGACATCTTTCCCCGGTGCTCGGACGTCGAGAACCCGGGCGTGCCCTTCTCGACGAGAAACCCGTGGATCTTTCCGTCGAGCTTCGCCCAGACGACCGCGACGTCAGCGATCGACCCGCTCGTGATCCACGCCTTCGCGCCGTTCAGCACGTAGGAGTCTCCATCCTTTCGAGCCGTGGTTCGCATGCCCCCGGGGTTGGAGCCGAAGTCGGGCTCGGTCAGGCCGAAGCACCCGATCGCCGAGGCGCTGCCGAGTCGCGGAATCCAGTTGTCCTTCTGCGCCTGCGACCCGAACGCGTAGATGGGATACATGACGAGGCTCGACTGCACCGAGACGAAAGAACGGAGTCCCGAGTCGCCCCGTTCGAGCTCCTGCATGATGAGCCCGTAGGCGACGTTGTCGAGCCCGGGCAGCCCGTACTCGTGAATCGTGGACCCGAAGAGCTGCATGGCCGACATGTCCGGGATGAGCTCTTTCGGGAAACGCCCTTCGTACGCGGCGTCTTCGATGATCGGAAGCACCTTCTCGTCCACCCAGGAGCCCACGGTGTCGCGCACCAGGCGTTGTTCCTCGGTGAAGAGAGAGTCGCAGTCGAGGTAGTCGGACCGGTCGGTTGCCATGGCGGAGAAATGTATCCGATCGGCCGCTCCGACGGCCCGTTTTTCGAGTCTCCACACGGCCTGACGGGTGTTCGGAGAATGGGCGTAGTTGCGTGGGCCGCGCCCGGGCGGCTAAACTGACTCGAAGCACATGACGTCATTTCTGGCGGGGTCCGCCTACAAAATGGTCCGCGAGCTCGCCGATGGCTTCATCATCGTCACCGAGCGGACCTTCAAGCAGTACAAGCCGCAGGAGCTGACCGACTTCCAGATGGAGGCGGACCGGCTTCTGCGGGAAGTGCGCGGAACCCAGACCCTCGTCACCGATACCGAGGCCACGCAGAAACGGCAGCGCCGCATGCAGAGGCTCCAGCAGGCGATCACGATCGTGAACGCCGTGCGCTCGCGTAACCGCTAGAAGGTCTCTCCCTCGGCCGCCGTCCCAGGGGTGGTCTCGAGGTACAGCGCATCGAACTCGGGTGACGCGATCAGGCAGTCGACCACGTTGAAGCGCTGGATTCCCTCTTCGATCTCCTTCGCATAGAAAGCCAGACCCTCCGCGTCGGCTTCCCGGCCCAGAATCGCCCGATAGGCCTCCTCGACATACGCTGCCGCTGAAAGCGAACGCCGTGCGCGCACGAAGTCCGACGCGAGTCCCCGCACCGACGCCGCTCCGGCGAGCACGCGGGCCGTTTCCGACCCGTCGCGGCCGAGGCGTCCCACGAGCGCCGCGACCTCCGGCTCTTTCCAGCGCCTGGGCGCGAAGGAGACCGCGCGGGTCTCCCTCCCGCCTTCCGGGACCATTCGTCGCGCGGTGATCCACATGTACTGGGTTCCGGGGGAGCTCAGCTCGAGCACCTCCATCCCGTACTCCCGAAGACGTTTTTCGACGTCCCCGGGCTGGAGACGGATTCCGGTCCACGTATTCGCGGGTTTCAGGCGGGGGAGCCGGCCGTCGGCCTGGAAACGCAGGAGCCCACCCGGCCGAAGCACCCGCGCGGACTCCCGAAGGTACGTCAGCACCGCGGCGCGCGTCGGGACGTGCTGGAACACGATGAACGAGTAGACGAGATCGATCGAGCCGTCGGGAACGTCGGCGAGATCTCCGTCGGTGCGCAGGAGCGACATCCCTTCATCGGGCAGGAGCTCGCGGCGCGCCCGCTCGATCATCTCGCCCGAAATGTCGACCCCGATCACTCGCGCAGCGCGTGCGCGCATCGGCCGCAGCAGCCGTCCGATCCCGCAGCCGATCTCGAGCGCGACAGCCTCGCGCGAGACGCGGATGCCTTTCAGGACCTGCTGATTGAGATCGTCCTCGCCGGATTTCCAGAAGAGCTCCGGGGAGACCCCGTGGCCGCAGTCGATGTAGTAGATCGCGTCTGATCGCGCCCGCAGGTCCCAGTCGGCGCGCATCAGGCGCCTCGGGAAGAGGGTCGCCAGATAACGGCTCGCCGCCGAGAACGGTATCCTCATTCGGAAACGACTATATGGGGAGGCGACCCGCAACCGACTCGCGCTGGCAGGCGCGCCAGGCCGCTCTCGCGGGCCTCTTCTTCGCGGCCGCCGCCGTTCTGTTCACGTGGCCTCTCGCCGCGCACGTCAACGATGGGATGGTCGACATCTGGGACGGAAAATTAAACGCCTGGATCTTCCACTGGGATTATCACCAGATCTTCCGCGATCCTCTCCGGCTCTTCGACGCGAACATCTTTTATCCGGCCCGGTACGCCCTGGCGTTTTCGGAGAACCTGTTTGGAGCGGCGGTCTTCGGCTTCCCGCTGTACGCGCTCGGCGCTTCGACGCTGCCAGTTGGGAACCTGCTGTTGCTCGCCGGCATGGCCTTGTCCGGTCTCGCCGGCTGGGCCCTCGCGCGCGAGGTGACCGGGGATCCCGCGGCGTCGCTTCTCGGTGGAGTGATCTACGCGTTCGTTCCCTGGCGGCTGGCGCAACTTCCCCACGTGCAGTTCCAGTGGGGAGCGTTCCTGGCGCTGCTTCTCCTGTTTATCCTCCGGTACCTCCGCGGCGGACGGCGGCGGGACGCCTTTCTCTTCTCGCTCTTTTTCGCCTGGAACGCGCTGACGAACGTCCACTACGCGATCTTTTCGGGGTTCCTCGTGCTGCTCGTGCTCTGCCACGCGTTCGCGGTGCTGCCTGAGCCCGTCTTCCGGCATCGCATCCGCGGCATCGCCATGGCCCTCGCGGTCGCCGGCCTGGCGGTCACGCCGTTCTACATCCCGTACGCCCGCGCGGCGAGCCTTTACGGCATGCAGCGTCTCGAAGGAGAAATCGCGTTCTTTTCCGCGCGGCCGATCGACTTCTTCACGGCGGGCCCTGAAAACAAGCTGTACGCGCCGCTCCAGAAGTTCGCGCATCCGGAAGGGGACCTCTTTCCGGGCCTCGTGCCGCTTGCGCTCGCCGCCGTGGCAATCGCGACGCTCCGCCGGCGCGCCGCCAGTCCCGATCCGCGAAACGCCTCGCGCGGGGGGGCCCGCGTCGCCCGGGTCCTCGACGTCCTCATCATGGCTGGCGTGATTCTCTGGGCAGTCCTTCTGATTCGCGGACGGCCCTCGCTCGGCCCGCTCCGCGTGCGCGATCCGGGCCGGACTCTCTTCTTCGTCGCGCTGCTTCTCGTCGCGCGCTCGGTCGTGGCGTTTCCGCGCCGCTCGAGGTTCGCGAGCCTGGGAGATTTCGCGCGGCGGACGCGGATCGGCTCCCGCGCGCTGCTTTTTCTGGCGATTGGAGCACTCGGGGTTTTCGTCGCTTTCGGCACGCGCAACCCGGTTTACCGTTTTCTCGTGCAGTCGGCGGGTCCGGCTCTTCGCGCGATCCGCGTGCCGGAGCGCGGGATCGTGCTGTCGCACCTGGGGCTCGCGGTCCTCGCCTCGTGGGGTCTTGCGATGTGGCCCCGGCGGAGCAGGGGCTGGGCGATCCTCGCGGCGCTCCTCCTGACAACGATCGAGTATCGGGCGTTTCCGGTCGGGATTCATCCGGTGAGCTCGGATCCGCCTCCCGTCTATCGGTGGCTCGCAGCCGCGCCTTTTTCGCGCGCCGCCGTCGAGTGGCCGGTGATCACAGACATCGAACCGGAGCACGTGTTTCGCTCGACTGCTCACTGGAAGCCCATCCTGAACGGGTATTCGGGCTTCGCGCCGCCGCCATATCTCCGTATGCAGGCGCTGCTGGCGGGCGAGTCCGTGGACGAGCGCGTCTGGGGGACGATGCGGGAGCTCGGCGCGTCGGTGCTGCTCTTTCATCCGTCGGAATCCACCGACGATGAGAGGCGGAAATACCTGACCGCTGTCCGCCTGGGGATCGCGGGGGGAAAGATCGTTCCGCTCGCGTCGTTCCCCCGGAAGGGGGCATCGTCGAGGGACTACGCGTTCCGCCTCGCCGGGGCGGCGGCGTTCGCGCTCCCGAAAGCGGGGGAGCCGGTCCCGTCTCGCGAGACCGTGCTGCGGGAGATCACGGACCTCGAGCTGAAGCTGGCCGATCCGATCGCCCGCGTCGAGCGGCCCCGCGAAGGAGAGGCGATCACCCGCGGCTACTGGGCCTTCGGCTGGGCGCTGGACGACTCGGGTGTCGCTCGCGTCGTTCTCTCCGCTCCGGGCGCTCCTCCCGTCGAGTGCCTGTCCGGACAGCCGTTCCCGGGGGTCGCCGCCGTGTACCCGAAGCTGCCGGAAGGGGACCGCGCCGGCTTCGGCTGTCCCCTTCCGGCGCTCGCATCCGGCCCACAGATTCTGACGTTCACCATCACCGCCCGTGACGGCGGCGTTCTCATCGTGCGCCGCCCGGTCCGCGTCGAATGATCCCCGCCCGCGTATAATCGCGCGCTCTTCATGGACACCACCACAGCGATCTCGGACATCGGCGAGAAGACCGGAGCCACCGCCACCGTCCAGGGTTGGCTGTACAACCGACGCTCTTCGGGCAAGATCCAGTTCCTGATCGTGCGGGATGGCACCGGCTATCTGCAGGCCGTGGTCCCGAAAGTCGAGGTCGCGCTCGAGGTGTGGGAGAGCGCCGAGCGTGCGTCGCAGGAGTGCTCGCTGCGAGTCACCGGCACCGTCCGCGAGGAGAAGCGCGCGCCCGGTGGCTACGAAATGGCGGTGCAGTCCGTCGAGATCATCGGCGCTTCGGAGGGGTATCCGATCAGCCCCAAGGAGCACGGTGTCGACTTCCTGATGAACCTGCGGCATCTCTGGATGCGCTCGTCTCAGCAGCACGCGGTGCTCCGGGTCCGCTCGGAGGTCGAGCAGGCGGTTCGAGACTTCTTTTACCAGCGGGAGTTCACGCTGATCGACTCGCCGATCCTGACGGGCTCGGCCGTCGAGGGCACGTCGACGCTCTTCGAAACGGATTACTTCGGGGAGAAAGCGTATCTCTCGCAATCCGGCCAGCTCTACCTCGAGCCGGCGGCGGCGGCGTTTGGAAAGGTCTACTGCTTCGGGCCGACATTTCGTGCGGAGAAATCCAAGACGCGGCGGCACCTGACCGAGTTCTGGATGATCGAGCCCGAAGTCGCCTTCATGCAGTTCGAAGGGCTGATCGAGCTCGCCGAGGATTTCATCGTCTCGCTGATGGGCCGAGTGCTCGAGCGCTGCCAGGAGGACCTGAAGCGGCTCGAGCGCGACACAAGCAAGCTCGAGGCGATCCAGAAGCCGTTTCCGCGGATCACCTACCGCGAAGCCGTCCGCAAGCTCGCCGGGGAGGGCTTCGCGATTCAGTTCGGCGACGATCTCGGGGCCGACGAGGAGACCGCGCTCGCGAAGGAGCTCGACCGCCCGCTCGTGGTATCCCGCTTTCCCGCGGCGATCAAATCGTTCTACATGCAGCCGGACCCGGAGGACGAGGAAGTCGTCCTGGGCCTCGACATGCTCGCGCCGGAAGGCTACGGAGAGGTGATCGGGGGCTCGGAGCGCATCTCCGACCTCACGCTGCTCGAGAAGAGAATCGCGGAGCACAAGCTTCCCCGGGAAGCCTACGAGTGGTACCTCGACGTTCGCCGCTACGGCACATTCCCGCACTCCGGGTTCGGAATGGGACTCGAGCGCTTCGTCGCGTGGGCCTGCGGGATTCACCACCTCCGCGAGGCGATCCCGTATCCGCGCACGCTGAAGAGGATTTACCCCTGAGCGGGCCGCGGCTTCCGGTGTTGGCCGCCCCGGCCGGCGAAGGGAGATCGGCGACAGTCGAAAGGAGGTCGGACGCCCTGCCCTCAGTCGGCGTCGTCTCGCTCGGATGCGCGAAGAACCTCGTCGACACGGAGATCATGCTCGGGCACCTCGCGCGGGCGGGACACTCGATCGTCCCCGACGACCGCGCCCGCGTCGTCTTGATCAACACGTGCGGATTCATCGACAAGGCGAAGGAAGAATCCGTCGAAGCGATCCTCGAGCAGGTGGAGCGCAAGAAGCGAGGCGAAATCGACCGCGTGGTCGTGGCCGGCTGCATGGTGCAGAAGTACGGCCGCGAGCTCGCGGACGAGATCCCCGAGGTCGATCAGTTCGTCGGGCTCGACGAGCTGCACCTCGCTCCCGCGGCGGCTATCGGACTGCCAGGCCTCGCGCGCTTCACCGAAAAGCCGCTGGCGACGCGGCTCTACGACGAGGCGGCGCCGCGGATCCTGTCGCGCCGGCGGGGGTACGCGTATCTCAAGGTGGGCGAAGGCTGCGACAACCCGTGCACGTTCTGCACGATCCCGCAGATGCGCGGGTTCCAGCGAAGCCGCACGATCGAGTCTCTCGTCGCGGAAGCGCGGGCGCTCGAGGCGCAGGGGGTCTCGGAGCTCGTGCTGATCTCGCAGGACACGACCCGCTACGGCGAGGACCTCGGGATGAAGCGGGCGGGTCTTGCGCGGCTCGTCGAAGCCCTGCTCGCCGGGACCACGTTCCCCTGGATCCGGTTTCTTTACGCGTATCCGACGACGCTCGACCAGTCCGTGCTCGAAGTGATGGCGCGCGAGCCGCGTTTCGTCTCCTACGTGGACATCCCCCTCCAGCACGTCTCGCGCGGAGTCCTCTCCGGGATGCGCCGCGGCGGCGACCCGGCGTCTTACCTCGCGATGATCGAGCGCATGCGCCAGACGGTTCCGGATCTCGCGATTCGCACGACGTTCATCCTGGGATTTCCCGGGGAAGGCGAGGCCGAGTTCGCGGAATTGTGCGAGTTCGTCCGCCGGGCCGAGTTCGACAATCTGGGGGCATTCACGTATTCGCCGGAGCCCGGTTCGAAATCGGAGCCGCTCGGGGATCCCGTGCCGGCCGATGAAAAAGAACGCCGCCGCGATTTCCTGCTGTCGCTCCAGCGTCCGATCGCCCGTCGCAAGACCCGCGCCCTGAAGGGCCGCACGGTCGAAGCGATCGTCGAGGGCGCTTCGGAGGAATCCGATCAGCTGATCGAGGGACGCCTCCGCTCCCAAGCGCCGGAAATCGACGGCCGCCTGCTGATCAACGACACCGGCGGGCGGGAGCTTGCCCCGGGCGCGATCGTCCAGGTCCGGATCTCGGAGACGTTTGAATACGACGTCGTCGGGGGCCTCGTCTCTTAGGAATCGGTGGCTCGTGCCAGGCGGCGGCCGGTGACTTCACGGACGCTGAGAGTCAGCCTCGCGCCTGATGAGCGACAATCATTCCGATGCTCCACGTGATCCGGGACCCTCTCCGGGCGTCCGACCTTCCCCGCGGCGGCATCGTGACGATCGGCAACTTCGACGGCGTCCATCTCGGTCACCGCCGGATCTTAGAGGCGGTCGTCGCCCGCGCCCGCGAGGCCGGCCGGCCCGCGGTCGCGATTACGTTCGAGCCGCATCCGCTCGCCGTGCTCCGGCCCGACCACGCTCCCCGGCGGATCCAGACGCTCCGGCAGAAGGAGGAGGCCATCGAGGCGCTCGGGATCGACTTCCTCCTGGTCATCCCGTTCACGCGCGATTTCTCTCTCACGGAGCCCGAAGCGTTCGTCCGGGACTTTCTCTGTGAACGGCTCGCCGCGGCAGAGCTCGTGCTAGGGCAGCACTTCGCATTCGGGCGGGGGAAGAGGGGAGACCTCTCGCTGCTGAACCGCCTCGCCTCGGAGTGCGGATTCCTCGCCTGGGGAGTGGATGAGGTGGTGGAAGCCAGCGAGCCGGTGTCGTCGAGCCGCATCCGAAATTCGATTTCGACCGGCCGCCTCGCGGAGGCGGCGGCGATGCTGGGGCGCCCCTATTTTCTCGACGGGATCGTCTCCCGCGGCGACCGCGTGGGGCGCAAGATCGGATATCCCACGATCAACCTCGCGCCGGAGAACGAGCTCCACCCCGCTGACGGCGTCTACGTCACCTCGATCGAGATCTCGTCATTCGGCCGGCCGTTCGAGTGCGTGACGAACATCGGCCGCCGGCCGACCGTCTACGAGACCTTCTCGACCACGATCGAGACGTACGTTTTCGATTTCTCGTCGGACGTCTATGGCGAGCGGGTGCGTCTCTTTTTCCACGAACGGTTGCGGGAGGAGCGCACGTTCCCATCGATGATGGCGTTGACCGAACAGATCGGCCACGACATCGAATCGGCGCGAGCGTACTTCGCACGCGCGCACTCCGCGGAAGCGCCTTCGGGGGGCGATCCCTCCTGAGGCCTGGCCGGCGCTCCGCCCGGTCTCAGGCGTGGATCGAGGGGCGAAACAGGCGCCGATAGCCCGCCAGGACGAGAAGCGCCGCTCCAAACGTCGCCACGATCGCCGCGCCGGTCGGCAGGTCGAGCAGAAACGACAGCGCGACCCCCGCGGCGGAGACGAGCGCTCCCATCGTCCAGCCGATCGCCAGGCGCGGCCCGAGCCGTTCGGCAAACAGCATCGCGGTGACGGACGGAACGATCAGAAAGCAGAACACGAGGAGCACGCCCGCGATCGCCACTGAGGAAGTGACGACGAATCCGAAGGACATGTAAAAGAGGAAGTCCCACAGCCGGACGTTGACTCCGTCCCGCTCCGCCGCGCTTTCGTCCATCGAGATGGCGAGGAATCTCCGGCGAAAGATGTAGTGGAAGACCCCGACGAGCGCGTAGAGCACCGCGGTCTTGCCGATCTCGGGCCATGTCACCGAGAGGATGTTGCCGACGAGCATTTCCTTCAGATGTTCCGTCTCCTGCGTCGCCTTGGACATGATCAGGATCGCCATCGCGGCGGAGACCGCGTACACGATGCCGATGATCGCCTCCTGAGGGATTCGCGTCTTCCGGTGCACGCGGGTGAGCGCGAAGATCGCGGCGCCCAGAAACGTGAAGCCGAGAGAGAACAGGTACGCGGTGGTCGAGTGGAGGTCGTATCCCGCGAGATAGGCAACCGTCGAGCCCAACGCCGCGATCTGCGCGAGCGAGAGGTCCACGAAAATGACGCCGCGCTCGACCACGTGCACTCCGAGGTACGCGTGGATCCCCGTCAGGATCAGGCTCGCCACGAACGCGGGGAGAAGAATCTGAAAAATCGTCACTTCTTGCCTTTCATGGCCGTGACGAAAGAATCGACGTCCTTGTCGAAGAGCGCGAAGTAATCCTTGACCTCCGGGATGCCTCCGACGGACGGGTAGAACACGACGACCACGGCTCCCGTCTTTCCGGCGATCGCGTTCGGCGTTTTCGCGTCGAAGTACGGCTCGACGAGAATCACCGCGATCTTTTCCGACTGGATCAGGTTGATGATCTCGAGCGTGTGCGAAGGGGACGGCGGGATTCCCGGCTTCGGCTCGACGTGCCCGGCGACGACCAGCTTGAAATGCTTCGCGAAGTTCGGCCACGAGTCGTGAAACGTGACGATCTTCGTTCCGGCGAAGGGCGCCATCTTCGCGTCCCATTCTCTGGTTTTCGCCACCAGCTTCGCGTCGAACGCGGCGAGGTTCTTGTCGTAGGTCGCCTTGCCCGCCGGATCGAGCTGGGAGAGGCGAGCCGCGATCGCGCGGGCGATGATGCGGCCGTTGTCCGGGTCCGTCCAGTAATGCGGATTGCCGTAGGGATGGACGTCTCCCATCGCCCGGGTCACCTGCGTCGTCGGCCTCTGAAGGATATCCACTCCGACGGAGGCGTCCAGATACCCCGGATTGCCCGGGTGAATTTTTCCGTTACGGCTCTGGTCGATCAGGGGCGGCAGGTAGCCGATCTCGAGCTCCAGCCCCGCGGTGATCAGAAGATCAGCGCGCGACAGCCGAACGATGAAGGACGGCTTGGCATCGACGAAGTGAGGGTCCTGGTAGCCCTTCGCGAGCGCGAACGCGTCGACGCGGTCGCCGCCGATCGCCTCGGCGATCGAGGCGAAGTCCTGAAGCGTCGAAACCACGTTCACTTTCGCGAACGCGGGCGAGGCGAGACCGATCAGCAGGGCGGGCAGCAGGAAGAAGGAAGCTTTTTTCATGGCGTGGTCCTCAGAAAGGGTGAGCGCCATGGGCGCCGATGGCGAATTGGAGCTGGAGGAGGGCTTCCGTGGCATTGATTCCTCCGGCGTAACGGCGACGGCGAAGCTCCCCTCGAAGCTGGGAGAATTCGCTCGGCCAGAATGTCAGGAGGACCGCCTGCCCGGTGTCTCTCCGCGCCGCCTCGTCGGCGTGGTCGGAGGATTCGACGCGGGCGCCGGCGAACCAGCGCTTGGCGAGCTGGTACTCGCCGGAAACGAACCATCCGCGCGCCGTCTGCCGTCCGTCGGGCTGATCCCGCCGGCTGCGGTAGAGCTCGCCGCGAACCGAAGCGGAACGATAGCTGGCCCGCCGCAACGGCTTCCAGCGAAACGTGGCGTCGATCGCTTCCAGGCGCGTATGGCGCGTAATCTCTTCGGTCGAGGTCGCGTTGGGACCGTATCCGTACGAGAAGCCGAGCTCGAGGTTGCTGCTCTCGGAGATATCCCCGTAGGCGCGGTAATGCGCGTTGTAGGCCAGGTCGCCCCGGTGCTGCGCCTGGAAGAGGCCCTCCGATTCGCCGCGGAAGACCTGGACGGTGAGCTCCGAGAAGAGGTCCGCCGGCAGCGGGAGCAGGCGCGATAGCGAAACGCCGTCGCCGATCCAGCCCTCTTCGCCCCCGAGCAGGTTGACGATGGGAAGCGGCTCGTCGGCCCAGGGCAGCACGTGCAGGTGCAGCGTGTTGATCTTCCCGAACTGCACGCGCATGCGCCCGACCTTCGCGAGAAACTGCGCGGGAAGCGCGGTGAACGTCAGGAAGCCTTCTTCGACGGACACGTTGCTGCCGTTGAAGGACAGAAAGAAGTCGGCCTTGGCATAGGGATCGACGATCGCCTGGAGACCGAGCTCCGACTCGCGCAGGTTCAGATTCGGAAGGTTCTCGACCGGGTTTCGACCCGCCACACCGAGAAAGTTGCCGATGACGGAAATGGAAGGGTTGAAGTAGTTCGAGGTCTGCGAGCCTCCGCCGGCCGCCGGGGCGGGAGGGGGAGGGCCCGGCGGAGGTGTTTCCGGCGTCCCCGGTGTCGGCGTTGGCTGCGGCGCGGGAGTCGCCTCCTGCGCCGTCGCAAAGGCGCACCAGGACGCCATGAGAATGATCGCGACGAGAGAGATCCGAAGCCTCATCTATCCTCCTGCCTCCTGCCGGTCGTGCCGGCACCGTGCGCCCGGCAAAACGCCGGGGCGCCCAGGCACTCAGGCGAGTGCGGGAGGAGCGCGCCCGTCATCGAGACGCGGCGCGAAGAGCCGGAGAGGGCGGGTCGGAACGGCGATAAACGAGCTGACGGCACGCGCCGGGGCCGGCGCGAAGACTGCGAGGCCCGACAGGGAGACGTCGCGGTGGGCAAGACAGGCGAGACAGCCGTGCCCCGCGGAGGGGTCCGGCGAGTCCGCGATCCATGACAGCGCGTCGGGCATCGACGAGACCGCTCGCGGCGGCGCGCCGGGCTCCGGGTGAAGGCCGAAGGATCCCGCGATCGCGGCCAGGGCCGCCGCGAACAGGAGGACGCGCGTGAAGCGGGCCTTCCGGACGGCTTGCAGCATTGGTTTTCGGAAACGGGCCACGGTGGCATTGTATTCCGTCCCTTGTCGCCTGGAGCGGACGGAGCGCCTTGCTTAGAATGGGCTCGTGTCCGACGTGCCGCTTTTAGATCCCGCCTCGGAGCTGCCGCCCGCCCGTACGGCCGGGAATTCGGGCCTGCGCCGCAGGATGTACTGGCTGCTCGGGCTGACTTTCGTGCATGTGGTCGGCGAGGGAGGCCTGGCCTTCTACGAGGCGCTCCGCGTCGGAAGCCTCGCGCTTCTGGCTTTCGCCCTCGAGAGCGTCATCGAGGGCGGGGCGGCTCTTCTGGCGGTTCGCCACCTTCGGCATCTCTCCGACGAGGAGGAGGACCACGCGCGCAGCGACCAGAACCTGGCGCGCTGGATCGGCGTGTCCTTCCTGCTCCTCGCAACGTACACGACCATCCGCGGGATCGTCGAGCTTTCCGGAGGCGCTCACGCGGACAGAAGTCCCCTCGGCCTCTATCTGACGATCTTCGCCACGTTCGGAATGCCGTTCATCGGCTACTGGAAGTGGAAAACCAGCCACGCGCTCGACAGCAAGGGTCTTGCGGCGGAGGCGAAGGAATCGATCGCTTGCTCCGCCGACTCGGCACTGACCCTTCTCGCGATGATCGGCGGCCTCCTGGGGGCTCCCGGCTGGCTGGACCCCGCCCTCTCCCTCCTCATGGTGCCGTGGTTTCTCCGGGAGGGGCTCGCGCACGTGCGCGGCCGGGTGCATGCGCATGTGCATTGAGAAGGCGCCGGGGGCCGGGCGGGGGCGGCGTGCCCCGGCAAAGGGCGAAGTGAGAAAAGGGGACTCGTTGGGTCCCACGGCCCATCGCCTCCCGTCGTAAGATGAATCTTCAGGCCCGCATTTCGCATATGTCTGGATGGAGGGAATGGACCGATGTCGGATAACCCGAATGTGCATGAGGTTTCGGATACGAGCTTCGACGGGGACATCCTGAAGAGCGACCGGCCGGTGCTCGTCGATTTCTGGGCGCCCTGGTGCGGCCCCTGTCGCTCGGTGGCCCCGATCGTGGACGACCTCGCGACGCAGTACAAGGACAAGCTCAAGGTGGCGAAGATCAACGTGGATGAGTCTTCGCAGGTGGCGATGAAGTACCAGGTGACGTCGATTCCGACGTTCATCGTGTTTAAGAACGGCCAGGTCGCGGATCGCGTTCTCGGGGCACTGCCGAGGAGCGAATTCGTCAAGTTCATCGACCGGAACCTGTGATTTCGAGGGCGCGCGGCGCCCTGGAGGAAAGGGGGGGCGAACGCCCTCCTTTTTCTTTGAAGAAGACCCTGGACGGCAAATCCGAAGCCCATTTGCCGTCGTAAGATAGTCGTCGTGAAGCGATCCCTGGTCCTTTTTGCCCGCGAGCCTTCCAGCGAAGCGCGCGCGAAGGGGTTTGCCGCGGCCGGAGCCGCCGACCTCTTTGCCTCGTTCGCCGTGGGATGGCTCGATGCCGCCGAAAGCGCCGGCGCGGGGCTCGTCGTAGCGGCTCCTGCGGAAGACCTGGCGGCGTGGCGCCGGCGCCTGCCCCCGGACCGCGGAATCGTCTGGATCGCCCAGCACGGACGTTCTTTCGGGCAGCGGCTCGAGGAGAGCGCCCGCCGAGTCGTTTCAGACGGCGGTTCCGCGGTTCTCGTCGGCGGCGACGTCCCTCCGAGCGCGCCGGCCGTCTCCCGCGCGTTCGATGCGCTCGATCAAGGAGCGGACGCGGTTCTCGCGCCTTCGCCGGATGGCGGTGTCTCCCTGGTGGCCCTCACCCCGCTCGATCTCGATCTTCTCCGGGGCCTCGCCGCGGGCAGCGCCGATGTCTTCCGCGCCCTGGCGGCCGCTCTCGAAAAACGCGGCCGGACGGTCGAGGTCATCGGATTTGCCCCCGACGTCGACGGGCGCCGCGACCTGCGCCGCTTGATGCACTCGGGCGCAGTCCTGCTCTCACGCTCCCTGCTCCGCCGGGCGCTGGCGATTCCCGCGTCGCCCCGCGACGGTCATCGTCCGGCCCCCCGGTCCCTGCGTCTTTCGGGGCCCTCCGGCCTTCGAGCTCCTCCCGCCTTCGCGTAACGACTCTCCCGTAGTCGAAACGC
>JBBROA010000045.1:0-29057 GCA_038229875.1 Thermoanaerobaculia bacterium
TCGCTGCCGGCTTCCACCAACAGCTTCCCACCGCTGCGCCCGGGTGAACAACCTCTTGAGCCTTTACATCTAGGAGTCTGCCGGCGGGAACGGCATCTTTCGAACTTCTTTAGAAAGCGGTTGCTAGGCTCCCGCCCGTGAAGAAGGGGGACTCGACCGGTCAGCGGGCGCCGGCCCCCAACGGGGCGCCTGCCGGGCCCGTGGACGACCGGCGCGGGCCACCCGCTCGGCCCGAATCGCTCGGCCGAAGGCTTCGGAACCTGATCGTGGGCAAGCCGCGCGATCCCATGGACCCTCAGGTGTTCCATCAAGTGTCGCTCGTCGCGTTCCTGGCCTGGGTGGGGCTCGGGGCGGACGGGCTCTCCTCGTCCGCCTACGGCCCGGAGGAGGCGTTCAAGGCGCTCGGCCAGCACATGTACCTCGCCGTTTTTCTGTGCGTGATGATGGCCGGGACCGTCTTCATCATTTCCTTCGCCTACAGCCTCTTAATCGAGCACTTTCCGGGAGGCGGCGGGGGATACCTCGTTGCCACGAAGCTTCTCGGGTCCCGCTTCGGGGTCGTGTCCGGGTGCGCACTGATCGTCGACTATGTCCTGACCATCACGGTCTCGGTGGCGACCGGATGCGACGCCATCTTCAGCTTCCTGCCTCCCTCATGGGCGCATTCGAAGCTCGTCACCGAGGTCATGGTGCTTCTTCTGCTGGTCGTCTTGAATCTTCGCGGCGTGAAGGAATCGGTCAAGTTCCTGTTGCCCATCTTTCTCGTCTTCGTCGCCACCCATGTCGTCCTGATCTCCTATGGCCTGATCGACCATTTTTCGGCGCTTCCTGGCGTTCTGCACGGAGCGGTGCGAGAGGCGCGGACGACCTCTTCCGCCCTCGGCCTTCTCCCGACTCTCTTCATCCTCCTGCGTGCCTACTCTCTCGGCGGCGGGACGTACACCGGGATCGAGGCCGTCTCGAACGGCGTCCAGATCCTGCGCGAGCCGCGCGTCAAGAACGCCAAGAAGACGATGCTTTACATGGCGCTCTCGCTGGCCTTCACAGCGGGAGGGATTCTCTTCTGCTACCTGCTGATTCACGCGCACTCCGTACCGGGAAAAACCTTGAACGCCGTCCTGGCGGAGAAGCTCTTCGGGCCCTGGAAGATCGGAGCCTTCGACATCGGCGGCATTCTGGTCATCGTCACACTGGTGTCTGAAGGCGCCCTTCTCTTCGTCGCCGCTCAGACGGGATTCATCGACGGCCCGCGAATCCTCGCCAACATGGCCGTGGACTCCTGGGTTCCCCGCAGGTTTGCGCAACTCTCGGACCGGCTGGTCACCAAGAACGGAATCTTTTTGATGGGGGCGGGCGCGATCGCGGTGCTCCTCTATTCGAAGGGGAAGAGCGACCTGCTCATCCTGATGTACTCGATCAACGTCTTTCTCACGTTCACACTGACCGAGCTCGGAATGTCCCGGTTCTGGATCACGACGCGGCGCAATCCGGAGCACCGAAACTGGCGGCGCAACCTGGCGATCCACGGCACGGGACTGACCATGTGCCTGTCGATACTGATCGTCAGCATCGTCGAAAAGTTCACGGAGGGCGGGTGGTTGACCGTCGTCGTGACAACGGCGTTCATTCTTCTGGCCTTCGGCATCCGACGCCACTATGAACAAGTTCGGGAAGCTCTCCGCCGGCTGGATGAGACCCTCCTTCAGATACCGATCCGGCCTCACGAGCCTTCCGACGCGCCGGTGGATTCCACCCGGCCCGTCGCCGCGATCCTCGTCAACGGGTTCAGCGGCCTCGGCGTCCATACCTTCCTCACGATCCAGAAACTGTTTCCGGGACAGTTCAAGGACTACCTCTTTCTTTCCGTTGGTGTCATCGACTCGGCGACCTTCAAAGGCGCCGACGAAGTCGAGGCGTTACAAGAAGAGACGCGGACGGATCTCCAAAAATACGTCGACTTTGCGCGGCGCTTCGGGTTCCGCGGGGAGGCGCGGGAGGCCATCGCCACCGAGGTTGTCGAGACTCTCCTCGATCTTTCTCATCAGGTGCGCGCGGATTACCCGCGGTCGGTCTTTTTCGTGGGAGCGCTCGCGTTCGAAAAGGACAGCATTGTCCACCGGATCCTCCACAACGAGACGGCGCTCGCGATTCAACGCAGGCTGCAGTTTGCAGGCCTCGAAACGGTCGTCCTGCCTGTCAGGGTTCGGCAGACCATTGGAAGTGCGGCCTGATGCGCCTGCTGAGCGGGAAGGGATCGGGGGCCAGAGTGTCCGCCGCCGTTCTGGGCCTCGTCGGCGTGCCGGTTCTCCTGGCCGTTGCGGAAGGCCTTCGTGCGGGCGGTCTTCGCTCACTTCTATTCGTAGCCGCGGCCGCAGCGGCGCTGAGCGCGGTCGCATTGCTCGCCGAATCACTCGACGTGAACGTCACAACCCCGCACGACCTCCCGGCAAGGGGGCGGGATACCCGCTCCGCCGAGGATCGGGACGCTTGGCGCAGACATTCTTCGGAGCCAAACGCCGAAAAGGATGTTCCTCGGCGAAATTAATTCCGGAAAGGTCGGAAATCGCAATGCCGCCGGCCCTCGCCGTGAATAACGGCCACTCCCAGCAGGGACTCGCGGGAAGACGGCGCCGGACGTGCCTACTGACCGAACGCCCTTCCCCCGCCCGCGGAGCCCCACAGCGAGACCTCGAGCGAGCCATTCGCATCGGCGTCGATCTCGATCAGCGTCGTCGTTCCGCCCCTGGCCGCGATCGGTTCCTGGAAACGGCCGATTTCGCGTCCGATCACGCCCCGACGGGCGTCTTTTGCGACGATTTCGAACCACGCGTCGTTCGCGGAAAAGGCGGCGTCGCAGGAATTGCTCACGGTCACCGTGACCTGGACGCGCGTCGCGCCGAGTGACCCGGTATTGCGGGGAGCGGCCCGGAACGAGAGGCAGCGTTCCATCTGCTCGTGAAGCGAACGGGGCCGAGGCTCCTTCTCGCGGTCGAGGTGGGGAAGGGCATCCGCCGGCGCCGGCGAAGCCGATCCGCCCGCCGGTCCGATCGGAAACGTCTGCTCCGAGGAGTAGGTGAGTGAGTCCGGAACCGGGGTCAGGATGGCGGGAACCACCTCGCTCGACGGGAGAGCCGTCGTCGGGAGGACGACCTGAATGATTTTTGTTGTTTCAGGCGCCGCCGGCCGGTTCGCGTCCGGCGGAGAAGAGCGCGAGCACGCGGCAACCAGGCACGTGGCGCACGCGGCGATCAATCGGAGCTTCATGGGCCCTCTCGAAGTCTCGTGAGCATAGCGTCGCACGGCGTTTTCATCAGCTCGACTTCTGTCTTGGAATCCATTTGCGGAGGGATCGGACCTCCGCCCTGAATCAGAACGTGTAACGCAAACGGCCCGCGACCGTTCGCGGCGGAATCACGTGGGTGCCTCCGAACGTCGACAGGATGTTGTAGAGACCCCTTTTGTCGAGGGCGTTCAAGAGGTCCACCTGAAGCGAGAATGGGAGACCAAACCGGTTCAGATCGGATCCCATCGAAACGTTCCAGACCGTTCGCGGGGCGATCCGGTTGGGATCGAGGTCGCCCCCGGTGTGCTCGCGGACGTACGGGACGGCGAAGGCATTGTCCGGATCCGCAAGCAGCGTGGCTGTGTCGGCGCCGGTCACCAGGCCCGAGTCGTATCGCCCGGTCAAGGCCGCCCAGACGCCTGACTTCCCGAAATCGCACGTGAGGCCACCCTGGACCTGGAGGTTTTCGTCGTGGTCTATAAGGAAGGGACCTCCGGAGATCGCCTCGAGCGCTCCCGGATCGAGAAAGAGTCCCCCGACGAACGGCGGGACGTACACCGCCCGTACGTGGCCGACAGAGAGGTATCCGCGCACCCCTTTGGCCGGCGCCATGTCGAGACGCACGTTCCAGCCGTGGAGCTTTCCCGAACCGAATGCGAGCGGGAACACGATTCCGGTGTTCTGGAACTGCGCCTGGTCTCCCGCATTCTTCGAATCCCGCCGCCAGAAATCGACGTCCAGCCGAAACACCGACCCCAGTGACTGCTGCAGTCCAACGTCATAGGCGTCCTGTTTTTCGGAAGGAACGAGCAGCACGCCGCCTCCGAGCTCCCGCGACGACTGGACTTCGGGCGGCACGAGGGCGTTCGCGGCCACCGACGATGAGAAGAGGATGTTCTCGTATTCCGGAGTCTGGAAGATGCGGTTGTACGAGGCTCTGAGCACCGTCTTCGTCGCGGGCACGTAATACGCGAGCCCGACCCTCGGCTGGACCTGGGACTCAGATTTGGGAAAGCTGTTGTGATCGTAGCGGAGCCCGATCTGCGCGGTGAGATCTCCGAGGCGCAGGGTGTCTTCGGCGAAACCGCCGAGGTAAGTCACCGTCTTTGACTGCTGGAACCGGAAAAGCGAGCCGCCGCGCGTCAGGTCGTAGGGCGCGAGGCTCGGATTGAAGCTGTCCGAATCCGGATCGTTCAGAGCGGGGTCGGTGATTCCGAACGAGAACCGCTCGCTGATCGGGTAGTTTTTGTAGATCGCGCCCACCTTGAAACTGTTCGCGGTGCCGAGCTGAAAAGACAGCGTGGGTTGAACTCCATAGTTGTCGAGAGAACGTTTCGAGTCGGCGACGATCGAGGGATCATTCGGCGAGCCCCGGTATGTGAAGCGATTGTTGCGGGCGAAGAACGTGGTGTCGAGGACGGTCGTCGGGCCTAAGACCGCCTGCCAGCCGGCATTAGCGTTCCAGTCGTTCGTCTGGACGTTGTTGTCCGCGCCGGCCGCGTCCGAGGAAAGCGTGTTCGGAACGTCGCGTTGCGTCCGACCGACCAGCCCGGACACGCGGAAGGCGTTGGAGGAATTCCCGTTGGCGAAGTCGATACGCAGGAACGCGCGCTCGGAATCTCCGTGGTTGTGAAGGTTGTCAAAATTGACCGGGTCCAAGAAGCGGTCCGATTTTGCGGCATCGATCGAGGCGTAGTAGCCCGCGCGGGAGGTGCCGCCGCCCGCCGAGAGCCCCACGTCGTACGTTTTGAAGCTGGCTCCTCCGGCTCGGACGTCGCCCCGGGTCGGGCCCGATCCGAGCCCCGATTTCGTAGTCAGGGCGATCACCGCGGCTATCTTTTCCCCGTATTCCGCCGGCACGTTTCCGTAAATGACTTCGGTCGACTGAAGGATTCCCGGATCGATGGAGTTCGAGAAAGTGATTCCGATCTGGTCGGAGATGGGCTGCCCGTCGATGACGTAGCTCTGCTGGCTGTGCGCTCCCTGGAAGTGGTACCGGCCGTTCTCGTCCGCGGAGAAGCCGGGCGCCTGGATGATCAGGGCCTCCATTCCGCGGGACGGAATCGCCGCAGGAGCTCTCGCAATGGACGATTTGTCGATATCCACGTGAGACTGCGACGAGTCCGTCTCCAGCGTCGCGGCCGCCGGTTCCGCCTGCACCCTCACGCTCTCGTTGACCCCTTCCAGCGCGAGAGCGACGTTGATCTCCTGCGCGGCCGGAGATCGGACATCAAGCCGGATGTGCCGCGCCTGGAATCCCTGCACCTCGACGTGGAGCTCGTACGGATTGAATGGAACATTGAAGAAACCGAAGCGGCCGTCGGCGTCCGTGCGGGTCTCCGCATGGAAGCCGCTGATCTCGTTACGGAGAACGAGAGGAACGCCGCCGAGACCCTTGCCGTCGGGTCCCGCGACGGTCCCGCGCACGGCGCCGGCAGAGACGGCGGCGGTGGCCGCCGTCGTTGACAGAAGAGCCACGAGCAGAATCGAGGCAGAAAGCAGAAGCCGGACATGGAGCTTCGCCATGAAAGTCTCTCCTCATGATCAGTCGTTGACCGGCGGGGTCCGCCAGCGCCTCGAGATGAGGCGTTTGAAACGGCCGACTAAAGAAGAGAGGGCGGGGCGCGGCAGGAATCGGGAAGTCGCGAAACCGAGACGAGAGCGAACGAGGCCGATGCGACGAGCTCGCGCCGCGCCTCCAGAGCGATCCCGGGCTCCCGGAGACGCGCGAGCGCGCCGCCGCGCTGCGCATGGCACGCGGCGCAGGGCTCTTCGCCGACCCGAACGACCCGGTCCCAGTGCAGCGGCGCGGAGGCGCCGTCCTGGTGGGTGGTCAGGTATCGTTCGGAGGACCCCTGCGACGCAGGAGCCTCGAGCAGCTCCGAAAGGAGCGAGTGGTTGTGCTGGCTCCCCGCGCCGGCGAGCAGGGTCGCCATCAGCGCCCAGCCGATCAACCCCTTAAGACGCCAGACGCGGTTCACAGAGACAGCCTAGGCCCCGACGGCCACGGCGTCAACAAGTCGTCGCTTTCCGCGAAGACGATCAGGGACGCTCTCTTTGATTCGTCAGGGTCTGCGACAACGATCTGCGCTCCCGCGAAAGTGGCGGAACAGGTAGAAGTAGAGACGCGGGGGCTCCAAGAATCAGCGACAGATACCCGAACGCAAACGACGACCGCAGGATTCCCGCAGAAGCTGGTACACCGCGAAGACGGGTCCGGGTCAGGTCGAACCCGCCCGTCTCCACGGGGGAGGGCATCTCCGTTCTCGCGATCCCTACTTCACCTCGACGCTGACCCCTTTCTTCGCGCCGGCGAGTTCAAGCCGTACACGCCCTCCGATCTCGCGAGCGCGCAAGTCAACCGAGCTCGTTCCGGCCAGCCTGGCTCCTCCGAACATGCAGCGCGCCGCAACCCAGGGCATCTGCATCGCGAACCGGGCACTCTCCTTGCTGATCGCCTCAAAGGTGAAGTCGTCCCCATTCCGGGATCCGATGAAGGTTCCGCCGTCATCGCCCTTCCCGGCGTAACGGGCCCGGCGCCCGTCTCGAGTCAACGCCTCGACCATCCTGACCCCTTCATCGTCACCGGGGCGGTTTGGTTGGCATTGGAAGCTCATCGTCCCGCCGGTTGCCGCGAGCCACTGCCACGGAATAGAGATCGCTAGAGTCGAAGGCTCCTGCCTCGAAGGCTCCTGCCTCAAATCGGCCGCCGCTTCGGATCCCTGGCGGGTCTGGGCGAAACCAGAGTGTGAAGCGCTCGTGAGAGCCGCCGCGGCGAGCAGTCCCACCACGGAGCGAGGTGCACGAATACTGAACATGGAAGTTCCTCCCCAGAGCAATACGACGAGGGCTTTCCCAATGTTCCGTCGAGGAATCCGTCACGGACTCCGTTTGAGCGGGACGCCACCGCGAGATGAGAGTCTCGATGTCCGCGCTGAGCCATTGATTCCAGAGGGGCTTGCGGCTACGATCTCCCTCCCGCGAAAGTGGCGGAACTGGTAGACGCGCAGGTTTCAGGAACCTGTGGAGCAATCCGTGGGGGTTCGAGTCCCCCCTTTCGCACCAACCACCTGACAACGTTCTGCAGGAATCTGCAGGAATTCTGAGGAAAACGAGCCCGGCGAGACCCGAGTCTGCAAAGGGTTTTGCCGGGTTCGTCCTATCTGATGCGCACAATCCGCGCACACTGAAAAATCTTTTTGTCGGGGAGATTTTTTTTCTCGTCTTCTCGATGTTTGTGCTAACGTGAAATCACCAGGGGCGCCAGGTGCGCATGACCTTGGAGGAATCTTGATGGTTCCTCGAGTTTGTGTTCGTGCGGTACGGTCGCCCTGGTGCAACACGTCATTGTGAGGTGAAGGCTCCCGGGCGAGAACTAAGGAGTTCGCGCCAATGGTCGAGACGACGCCACCCCCTGCCGAAGATGTTCCTTCGGACTGGCCCGAGGCCGCGAAGACGCGCTTCCGCCACTTCCAAGCGAAGATCCGCCGCCTAAACGGCGACGACAAGAACCTCCGCGTCCGCCTCCGGCAGGCTGAGGCAGAGCGCGACGCCCTCGCGGCTGCGGCCGTTAAGCCTCCGCCGACTGAGGAAATCGACGACGATGTTTCGGAAGAGGACGAGCCGGCCGAGCCGGCCGGCCCGTCCGTGCGCGAACAGCTCGCGCTACTCTTGGCCGAACGTCAGATCCGCGAACCGCGCAAAGTTCTCGAGACCCTCCTTCCCCTCGCGTTGCTGAACGGCGAGGACCTCCTGCTCGACGGCATTCCCGCAAACGACGCTATCGGCCATCTTGTCCCGCCGACGCTGCAGCCGCCGCGAGGAATGGGCGGGTCAGGGGGGAGCTCGCCGCGGCCAGCTTCGGCGCGGGATCTCTCCGCCTCGAGCGCCGCGGTGAACAACAGGCTCCCGAAGGTATTGACGAGCCAGGCCGCCTACAACAAGGCCCGCGCCGAGGAAGGCGCCATCGCCCTGGGTCAGCGCATCCAGAGGGGGGACGAATGATTACGCCCGCACAACGCGCCGCGCTCGAGGCTAGGCGTTTGGAATTGTTCGGCGCCCCCGCACCGGGCGCCGTCGCGACCACTCCGGCGGCCGTGGATCCGCGGCCGCGGTTTCAACGCGGCGCGTTGTCGGGACTTCTCGTCGATCGCTTCGACAGGATCGAAGAAAAACTCGATCCGGAAAGTTTGCTGCCGTTGGTCGCGCAAGCCGATCCCGACGCGTGCCGAGTTTTTGAAGAGCACAAGGCCGAAATCGAGTGGTGGACTCAGCAGGCGGGCATTCGCGTCAAGGCCGAGGCGCCACAGAAGGCGCAGGCGGCCGCGAGGGCGGCACTCGAAGAGCTCGCGGGCCGGGCGATCCCCGAGGGCGTGACCGTGGACGAGTTCTATTCGCAGAACCGCGAAGAGCTGGTCTCGCGCGATCGTGCTGCACAGATGCGCGAGAAGGCCGCCGAGCTGCAGGCGCAGGCCGATCAGCTCGTGGACGGCGTCGAGAAGTGAGCGACAAGCGCCGCGAGCTTCTGGAATCCTGCCGCCTCTCGCCGTTGCTGTGGATGAGCACGTTCTATCCGGGCATCACGCTGCGCCCGACACAGCTCGAAGTCTTCAAAGCGTTTGAGGATCCCACCGTCCGCAAGGTCGCAACCGTCGAACCGCGCGGCAACGGAAAAACGCTGGAGTCGGCGCTCCTCGAGCTCTGGCATTTGACCTCGAACGCCGATTCGCTGGTCTACTCCGTCGCCGGATTCCGCCGTCAACTCGAATCGCTCGTCCAGGAGTTCCGCGTCCTGTGGTCAACGGGAAGCCGACTCCGAAGCCTCTTCCCGACCTTGACCATCACCAACGAAGGCATCTCCATCGCTCCGGGATGGCGCGCCGTCTTCGCCACCGCGACTCAACCCGAGAACTTGGAAGGCGCGCACTCTCGCGGGCCTTCCTGGGTCGGCATTGACGAATCGAAAAGCTTGCCCGACGCTCACCTCCAAAGTCTGCTCGGAATCATCACGTCGCCCGAACGCGGTGACCGCCTCTTTGCGACCGGCACCGCCGGGGATCCTCGCGGCTGGTTTTATCAGGCGTGGCACGGCGAGCGGCACTTCTGGGACCGCACATTCATTTTCCGGGCGTCGGATATTCCGCACCTAAAGGCCGCGTATCGGGAGCAGGTCGCCCGCGTCGGCGCGGAAGATCCGATCGTTAGGCAACAACTCCAAAGCGAATTTGTCCAGCTCCGAGAGTACGGCGTGTTCGAGCCCGTCCTCTTGGAGCGCGCGATCGGCCTGGACGTAAACGCGCTTGACGAGTACGCGCCGCGGTTCCGGCGTGTTGGATGGGATCCGGCGCGCACGACCGACTCGAGCGTTTTGTGCACGATGGTCGGCGCGAACGTCCTTCGATGGGACACGCTGATCGCTGGCGATTTCATGGAGGAGCAAATTCCTTCTGTCGTCAGCCACATTCACAAATTTCGGATCAACCAAGTCGGCGTCGATACAACGGGAATCGGCCGCGGCGTGTTCGAGAGATTGCGACAGGTGCTCGACGGCGAAGACGTGTTCGTCAAAGCGTTCGTCTCTGGTGCTCGGGCGCTCGACCCTGAGAGGCACGCGAACCAGAAGACGGCGATGGTGATCTCGATTCGGAATCTCCTTCTCGACGGCCGCCTGGGATTGCCGAGCATGACGGGAGATCAGGCCGCGAACGTCGAGCGGTTCATCGAAGAAGCCGCCGGCGTCCGCCTGGTGGAAGTCGGCAATGGGTCCGTGCGGTCAGTGGACCCGCAGCCGTCGCCCGATTTTTTCGACGCGTTCCTGATAGCCGCGAGCTTGCGCGACGACGTCCGCCGCGCCGGCGCCGCGATGATCCGCCTGGTGGGCACATGAGCCGCACGCTCGGCGCTACCGGCAAGAGGACGCGGAAGTTCGCGCGTTTGGTCGGCAAGCTCGAGCGCGCAGGCCGGCTCGACATGGCGGAGGTGATCATCAGCCTCTACTCGAAGTCGATCGGAGACGGCCCGAATGCCGTCGCGGCTGCCCGCCTGCTCCTCGACCGATGCGTCGGCCCGAGCGTCCGCCGCGTCGAGCTCGACGTCGAAGTCAGCACGGACCCCGTTCTTGAACTCTTGCGCGAAATCGCGGAAGACCGTCGAAAACTCGAAGCGGGCGCGATCGATGTCTCGCCCATGAAGGAGCCTAAGTGAAACGAATCCCGAAAATCGTCCCGACCCCCGGAGCGCGCCGGACCCCCGGCACCCCGACCTTGGCCAAGCCCACCGACCACATCACGCAGCCCAAGTTGCGCACCGGCAAGGGCAGCGGCGACCCGCTCACACCGATCGGACCGAGGTTCGGAGTCAAGCGCGGACCGAAGCCATAAACGAAAAGGCCGCGCTGGAACGCGGCCCCGGAACAGGAGAAAAGGCAATTGACGGATTCGATTGTACCCCAGAGCTCCAGGTGAAGCCCGCCCCTCGGACTCCGCGGGACGAGGCGCAGGCCGTCGCCGCGAACTGCGCTGCGGCGCTGACCCTCGCGCGCGAGCTTCGAGACGGCGCGCAGCCCGCTGAGCGGGTCCCTGTTTTGATCCGTCGAGTTCGCGACGCATTCAAGATCTGCCTGCGACTGCGGCGGACAGCATGAACACGGCCGAGTGGACGACACTCTTCACGGACCTACGCGAAGAGATTAAGCGGGATCGCACCGACTATCCGACTTCCAGCGCGAAACTCCTCGCCCACGTAAAGCGGGCCGAGCCGGCCGACCGGGAGGAGGCAACCCAAGAAGTTTCCAAGTTCCTCGCTCATGAGTTTGTAGGCGAGCGGCCCATAAAGACCATCACCGCCGCCGCCCTGAACGAGCTCGCCATTCCCCCGCGCAAACTCATCCTCGCACCCTGGTGGGGCGACAGCGAGCAGCCCGTCGTATACGGGCCGCGCGGGGCTGGCAAGTCCTGGGTCACGTTGGGCGCGGCGGCGGCGCTGGCGGCGGGTGGGGAGTTTCTCCGGTGGAAGGCAGCGGAGCCGTTGACGATCTTGTACATCGACGGCGAGATGATGAGCCGCCGCCTGCAGGAACGGTTGCGCGTGATCGAACGCTCCACCGGGCTCCGCCCCGGCGAAAACCTCCACATCTTGACGCCGGACCTGCTCGGCCGGGAGCGGCTGAATCTCTGGAAGCAAGAGGACCGCGACGCCGTCGAAAGAACCGGCGGCGCCATCGGCGCTCACGCACTCGTGCTCGACAACGTCGCGACGTTGTACCGGTCCGACAACTTGAAACTGACGTCCAACGCGGTCGAATGGTGGCAGCCAATTCAAGACTGGCTCCTGGACCTCCGAGCAAGGCAAATCGCCGCTCTCACGGCCGTCCATACCGGCAAAGACGCCTCGAAGGGCGCCAGGGGAACCAGCGCCATCGAGGACGCCGTCGAGACCTCGATCGCCGTCACCGAAGCCAAAGACCGCAAGGCTTCCGACGGCGCCTGGTTCCAGGTGCGGTTCACCAAGAACCGCGACTTCCTCGGCGCGGGCGGCGAGACCTTCGAGGCCAAACTCGAAGGCGACGTGTGGAGCTTCCCCACAACCAAGAACGCCGACCACGAGGCCGCCATCCTGGACACCCTGCGCGAGTCGCCGCGTATCAGCGGGCGCGGTGTCCTGATCCGGCTGCGTGGCACCAAGAAAGGCATGAAGGAACGAACTTTCTGGGACCTCTGGGGACAGCTGGAAGAGACGGGAAAAATCATCAAATCAGGGGACCTGTATGCGCTTCCCTAGGGAGGGAAGCAGGGGGCCATTCTTGAACCCCTTCCCAACGGGCCGCTTCCCTGCTTCCCCTGCTCCTATAGGAGCAGGGAGGGAAGCACGGAGGCGGAATTGCGGAGGTGCTTCCGGAAGCACCGGGAAGCACCGGGAAGCACCCCCCGACCTCTGGACGCTGACAGCCTTAAAATACAGGCGCGTCCGAAGGGGGAGGAGGCGGCCCACGTCGCCTTGTCGCTTGGACGGTTGGGTTAGGTACCCAACGGTCGCGTTCAAGTCCTATCGTGCCCGTAGGCTGCAGAGGCTGTGCGCGGGATTGTGCGTGCCGTGAACGCGCTCCCGACCTCCGACCTGCAGGCACGCGCGGCGCGCCTCGTGGACGAGCTCGAGGCGGCCGTGGGGTCGCTGGACCTCGCCGCGGCGCTGGAAGTCCGGGCGGCCGTGGCCCGGCTCGACCAGGCGATCGTCTCCCGCGTGCTGATCGCCGCTCTTGAGGCAGCCCGGAAGCCCGCTCCGCCGCCCGCTGCTGCCCTCACGCTGGAAGAGGCGGCCGGCCGCATGGGCAAGAGCAAGTCCTGGCTGTACCACGAGCGCAAGCGCCTGGGCATGGGGCACAAGGTGGGCGGCTCGCTGCGGTTCGCGGCAGTGGACGTCGAGCGGTACCTCCGATTCGCGGCGACGAGGAAAGGGCGGGCGTCGTGAGGCACCGCCTCGCGGAATCAGGTCTCGTGCGGGTTGCTCGCTTCGGCCGTCGCGTCACGGTCCCGGCGGAGGAAGTCGAACGCCTCCGCCTGGAGGGCACCGCCACGCCTGCCAACCTCTCGCCGCCGCGCAGAGGCCGGAGGCACGCATGACGATTCTTCGGCCTAGTCCCGATTGCTTCAATACGTGTCGGGACGCGCCGGCGAAAAACAATCGGCCGTCTCTCCGGCCTCGTCGCGAGCATTAGGGAGCATGGCTTGATTCACCCCATCCTGGTTCGCGACGAGAACGAGCTTGTCGCAGGCGCGCGACGTCTTGCCGCCTGTACGGAACTCGGCTGGAAAACGATTCCTGCGAGACGTGTTGACAAGATGACTGACGACGAGCTTCGCGCGATTGAGCTTGAAGAGAACACTGAGAGGTCGGCCCTCCAGGACTACGAGACGAGCAAGCAACGGCTCGCGGAGATCCGGCAACTGGAGGCGAGGGCGATAGAGGAGAGTTTCGCGCCCAATGGGGCGCGTAATTCGAAGGCCGGGAGGCCGAAGGAGCCGGGGTCGCGGAAGGGGCGGGCGAGGGCCGCTGGAGTACCGGAGACAACGGTTCGCAAGCTGGAGCGTCCGCCATTCAATCGAGTCCCGCATCGAGCGGGGAGAATGGGATCGCATGAAGGGGATTGAGAAACTGGAGCGCGAGAGCGTCGAGCGATTCGCCAAGAGTTTCCCTGGACTGGCCTAGCTATATCTGATAGTGTCAGCTATGAGGAGGTTAGAACATGAAGGACGAGCACAAAGGGGCCTACACGCTGACAGGGATCGACCTCGCGCTCTGGCGGCAGGTCAAGTCAGCGGCGGCGCTGAAGGGCATGACGATCCGGGAATGGATTCTCGACACGATCCTAAGGGCGGTGAAGAAGGGAGGCAAGTCATGAGGGAACAGACGGGGCTCTATCTCCGCGGCGCGACGTGGTGGATCAGATACCGGGATCCGGCGGGGAAAGAAATCCGGGAGTCGTCCGGATCAGGCGACGCGAAGGTCGCGCGCAAGCTGCGCGAGACCCGGGTCCGCGCGGTCGCGAACGAGAGGAGCGGCATCCGGCGATTCCAGGGGCCGGCGTCCGAAAGGCTGACGGTCTGGGCGCTGCTCGACAACCTGCAGCGTCACTACGAGACGCGGCGGATCAAGGGGCTTCGCGAGGTCGGGACGCACATGCGCCCTCTCCGCGTCGCGTTCGGATCTCTGAAGGCCGTCAGAGTCACCACGACCGCGATTGACGCCTACGTCGCGGCGCGGCGCGAGGATGGAATGGCGGACGCGACGATCGACCGGGAGTTGGAGATTCTCCACCGGGCGTTCACGCTCGCGACGGAGTCGTCGCCGCCGCTGGTCGCGTGGGTCCCGCGCATGCCGCGGCTGGTCGCGAAGGGCGCGAATGCCCGGCAGGGATTTGTCGAGCGGGCGGACTTCGAGCGGCTGGTGGCCGAGCTGCCGTCAGACGTTCTGAAGGACGTCGCCCGGTGGGGCTACTTCACGGGCATGAGGCTGGGGGAAATCAAGGCGCTCACGTGGAAGGGATACGACCGGGAAGCGCGGATGATGCAACTTCCGGCGAAGAACGCGAAGACAGGCAAGGCGCGGAAGATTGCGCTCACTGGCTGGCCCGCGTTGGGGGACCTCATCGAGCGGCGCCTCGCGGTGCGGCGGCTCGACTCTCTGCTCGTCTTCCACAACGGGCAGGGGGGACACGTGGGGGAGTTCTACACGACGTGGGCGAGAGCGATCGCCAGGGCGAACGTCCCGGCGTTCACCTTCCACGACCTGAGGCGCACCGCGGTGCGGAACATGATCCGGGCCGGGATCGATCGGACAGTCGCGAAGGCGATCAGCGGGCACACCACGGACAGCATGTTCGAGCGGTACAACATCACGGACGAGCGCGACCTCGTGGAGGCGAACGAGAAGCGGTCCGCCTACGAGGACCGGCTCTCGCGCGCGAGCGGTGGGAGCGGCGGCGTGGTGGACTTCGCCGCGCACAATCCGCGCACAATCGACTGAAAATCGGCGGAATCAGGCCTGATTGTCGCGAATAGTGAAGGGTTCGAGTCCCCCCTTTCGCACCAAACGAGTGGCGCCCTGCCCGCGCCGTTTTCTCCCGACAAACTGCCGACCGGGCAGGAGCGTCGCCGTGCAACCTTTCCGCGCTGCGGGACCACCAAAGGGACAGGAGGTCGTCATGATGTCGTTTCGCCCCGCCCGAACTGTCGCTTTGATGTTCGCGTCGTTCATCGCCGCGGCGTGTATTTCGTGGGCCGCCGACCGGTCTCCGTCCCCTCCGCCTGCGCGCGCGATGTTCGACCGGTTCAAAACGCTCGAGGGCGCGTGGGACGGGCGCAGCACGAAGGGGTGGACGGACTCCGTGACTTTCCGCACGATCGCCGGAGGCTCTGTGGTCGTCGAAAGCTCGTTTGACGCGCATCCGGGCGAGACCATGCTGACGACCTATCAGATGGACGGCGGCGATCTCACGCTCACGCACTACTGCGTCGCGAAAAACCAGCCGCATCTCAAGGCGACCGAGTTTTCGGAGGACGGACGATCCGTGACGTTCACGTTTGCGGGCGGCGGAAACATCGAGGACAGGAACCGCGGGCACATGGACAAGGCGCTTTTTCGGTTCGACGACCTCGATCACGTCACCACCCGATGGACCTGGTATCAGAACGGCGCCGAGCAGTGGATGGAGGAGATCCGCCTCGAAAGAAAGCGCTGAGCGGGACTTCGACGATGCCCGTCGAGAGAGATGGCCGAGGGGGTGAAGAAGACCGGCGACTCGTCCGCGGTTTCCTCCGACTTCGCGACGAGACCTCCTTCTCGGCTCTCTACTCCCGGCACGCCGGCGTCCTGTTCGCGCTCGCTTCCCGCCTATCGGGCTCCGCATCGGACGGCGAAGATCTCCTGCAGGACGTTTGGGTTCGCGCTGCGGAAGGGCTGCCCGCGTTCCGTTGGGAATCGAGCCTGCGAACCTGGCTGTGCGGGATCCTGCTGCGGCGGTGGCGCGAGGTGTGCCGGCAGCGTGGGAGACGGCTTCGGCTCGAAACAGGGGAGTTCGAGGACGAGCCGGAGGCCCGGACGCGCGCGCTTGAGCCGGGCGCGTTTCTCGACCTGGAATCCGCGCTCCGGGGTCTGCCCGACGGATATCGCGAGGTGCTCGTTCTGCACGACGTCAACGGTTACACGCACGCGGAGATCGCGGCGCTTCTCGAGATTGAAGAAGGCACTTCCAAGAGCCAGCTCGCCCGGGGACGCCGGCGGCTGCGCGAGGCTCTCGGCGCCGCGCCGAAGAGGGAGAAAGCATGAGAGGTCCGGAGAGCTCGGATCGGGACGAAATCGGCGCCTTATCAGCGAACCTTCCGACCGACCTTCCGCCGCCCGGGGAGGCGCGCGAACGCATCGTCTCGGCACTCGCGGCCCGCGGTCTGCTCCAACCGCCGGGCCTGGTGCGTCCCTCTCGGATCGCCGCACTGCTGGCCGCTGCCGCTGCCCTGTTCGCTGCGGGCCTGCTCACGGGGCGTCACGCTCCCGCTCCGCTCTCTCATGGCGCGCCCCGATTCGTACTCTTCCTCTCGTCCCTCCCGGGTGAGTCCGCCGCCGGAGAGCCCGCCCGCGTGGACGAATACAGGAAGTGGGCCGCCGATCTTCGCGGGCACGGCCGGCTCATCTCGGGCGAGAAGCTGCGAACAGGCGCCCGCCTTCTCGACGCTCAGAAGGGAGCCGGCGCGATGAGCGCCGGGGACGTCTCGGGGTTCTTCGTCGTAGAGGCGGCCGACATCGACCAGGCTGTCGCAGTCGCCCGCACATGTCCCCATCTGCGGCACGGCGGGCGGATCACGATACGCGCCATCGCCCCCGTGTGACGCGCGACGGCTGGTCGTTTGAAACGGTGCCTCAGGCGGCGGGAGTGCACCATTCCGCGACGGCTTCCAGCAGGCGCTCCGCACTGAGCGGCTTGCTGAGGTAGCCGGCGGCCGCAAGGTCCCCCTCGTCTTTTTCCGCGCGGAGGTGGGCGCTGATTACGAGGACCGGGATTCCGGCGACGCGGGGATCCTTCAACGGCGCCGCACGGAACTCCCATCCGTTCATGAAAGGCATCATCAGGTCAAGCAGAATGACGCAGGGTTTTGACTCACGAAGGAAGTTGAGAGCTTCCCTTCCGTTGGAGACCGTCACGCATCGGTGGCCCTGCAATTCGAGCGTTTCGCAGAGCGCCTCCCGCATGGCCGCGTCGTCATCGACGATCAGGACCTCCATCAGCTTGCCTCGGCGGGGAGCCGCACGAGGAAGTTTGAGCCGCGTCCGGGCTCGCTCTCGACGCTGATGGATCCGCCGTGCGCGTTGACGAGCTGCCGTGTGATCCAGAGCCCCAGCCCGATCCCCGCGTACGAGCGCTCCGAGACGGCGCGCTCGAAACGTTCGAAGATCCGTTCCTGGTCGGCCGGGGCAATGCCGATTCCCCCGTCGATAACGGACAATTCAGCGAAGCCGTTCTCGCGTCCAACCCGCACCAGAATCGGCCGGCCCGGCCCGAACTTCACGGCGTTTGTCAGAAGATTCGTCACCACCTGGTCGAGACGCGAACGATCCCACTCACCGACGACAGGTCCGGGAGCGTCGATCTCCACCGGCGATCCGCTGCGGGTCGCGGACTCCTCCATCCGCTCGGCGGCCTCCCGCACGACAGCGGTGAGGTCGGTCGGCTCCCGCCGAAGATCCAGGCGCCCCGCACTGATACGACCGATGTCGAGAAGGTCCTCGGTCAGCCGCGCCAGGCGCTCGACCTGCTGTCGCGCCTTGTCGATTCTTTCGACCGTCTTAGGGTCGCCCTCGGTCCGGGCGCGCAGCCCCCAGTTGTGGAACATGAGACTCAGCGCCGCGAGAGGGGTTCGGAACTCGTGGCCCGCGACCGACAGAAATGCGTCGCGGACCTCGATCGCCCGCTGGGCCTCGCGGAGCAGACGCTCGCGTTCCGCCTCCAGTCCCTTGCGTTCGGAGACGTCGCGCGCGATCTTGGCGGCCCCGACGACACGCCCGGAGGGGTCTTTCACGGGAGAGACCGACAGCGAAACCGCCACCTCGCTGCCGTCCTTGCGAAGCCTGATTGTTTCGAAATGCTCCACGCGTTCTCCGCGTGAAATCCGGGTGAGGATTTGTCTCATGTCGTTCTTGTGGCCTTCGGTCATCAGCCTCGAAATGGGATGACCGATCATCTCTTCCGCCTTGTAGCCGAAGAGCCGCTCCGCCGCCGCGTTCCACGCGGTGACGATCCCCTCGAGATTCTTTCCGACGATCGCGTCGTCGGAGGATTCGACGATCGCGGCCAACCGCGCGAGCTCGATCATCGCGTCCTCTGCCACCTGTCGCGAGCGCCTGGACTCTTCGAGCGCTATCAACAGCTCCCGCCGGCTCGCCCACAACCGGCGTTGAAGGAGGCTTGCGAGTCCGCCCGCCCCCACGAAGAGCAGCAGTCGGATGAAAGCTTCGGCACTCGTGATGACCGGCGCGTGCGGCGAGGGAATGAGAAACAGAGTACCGGCGGCGACGAGGAGCGTCACCGCGAAACTCGGCCCACCTCCCCCAAACCATCCCGCGCCGAGAAGGGCGACGAACCCGAGGAGGAACGGCGTGGCTTGGAGGACCGGGTAGAAGGCCCGCGTGGCGAGCAAAGAGGCCGCGGCCGCCGCGCCGGCAAATCCGTACCGGAGCCAGGCCGGCCGGGCACGGTCCGGGCTCTGTCGGGTCAAAGTCGCTGGCTCCTCATGAGAGACCGGTCAGGATTCACGCTCCGCGGGAATCCAGCCCGGTCAGGCGTCCTTCAGGTATGCGCGAAGCGCCCGGATGAACACTTCGCCGGTCGGGATTTTTTCTTTCGACGCGACTTTGTGCGCTTTCTCCCAGAGCTCGCGCGAGATTCGTCCTCCGTCGGTTTTCCGCCTCCCTCCGCTCCGATCGATCGACTGAGGGTCCGGATGGGCGCCGATCCACACCGTTCCGATGGGAGCGGTGTCGCTCTTTTGAATCATCGCGTTCAAATGGGCCGCCCGCACGAGAGACGGAAGGAGGCTCGGACTCGGCGGCCGGCCGACGAGTCTCAAAATGTCATTCGAGGTGAACGGAAGGCCTCGCCTGGCGAGGGCCGAGAGCGCGACTTCCGCCGCCCGGCGCCATTCGTTCTCATTCTGGAGAGTGATCTCAAAGGGCAGGTCGGGGCGCGCCGGGGATTCGGAGGACCGGGTCGCGGCGCTTTTGGCCGGCGGACGCGCCTTCGCGGGCTCCTTGGGCATACCTCGCGGACTCCTTTGAGATGGCAGAACGACACGAACGTCATGGAAAGTTTATCCGAACTCCGCTCCCGCAGGACGCGGGAGGCTCCCGCGGGAGGAGCCGGATTTTGGCGCCAGCCTCATCAGGGACGGCGGGCGGGTGGACCCGGGAGCCGCTCCTCGAAGAACACGACGCCCGAGAGACTTTTGAGGCAAAGGATCGAGTCCACCCGCGAAACCGCCGCCCGGATCTGACCCGCGAGCATCTGCCGGAGGACGCCCGGCTCGAACCGTTCGGGAGGGTAGGCCGCGAGCACCTGTCCATCGGGGCTCATGATCTGCACCCGAAGCACTCGCGCGCCGGCGGTGACGAGCCGGCACCACACTTCCTCCGAAGGTTCCGCGGGATTATCCACCCCTCGAGCCTAATGCCTGACGCACGCGCGCGGCACAGCCCGCGCGCGCGGCGGGCAGCCGTCTTGCAACCACCGGAAGCCGGAGGTCCCATGAAGGAAACGACTCTCGGTCCGGGCATCGGGGCCGGTCCCGCCGTTGGCGGGGCCGTTCGCCCGGTACCGGCATTGGCGGCGCTTTTCCTCCTCGCGAGCCTCATCGCCGGCCGTGCCGAGGCGCAGCAGATCATGGAGTTTCCGCTGGCGGCCGGCAGCTCTCCGGCGGGCATCGCCGCCGGGCCCGACGGGAACGTGTGGTTCGTCGAGGAGCACGGAGACAGGATCGGCCGGATCGCGCCATCGGGGGCTCTCGCAGAATTTCCAATCGCTAATCCGAGAAGCTTTGCGCGCGGAATCACCGCGGGACCGGACGGAGCTCTCTGGTTCACAGAGCTGCCGGGCAGGATCGGGCGGGTCTCGACGTCCGGCGCGGTGACGGAGTTCGACATCCCGACACGGCCGTCGGAGCCCGTCGAGATCGTAACGGGTTCGGACGGCAACCTCTGGTTCACAGATCTCCACGATCGGATCGGACGCGTCACGACCGAGGGCGTGCTGACGTTCTTTACACTTCCATCGAACACAGGTCCGCAGGGGATCACCTCCGGACCGGACGGCGCGATCTGGTTCACCGAGAGCAAGGTCGGACGCATCGCCCGGCTCACGACCGCCGGCGGCTTTTCGCAGTTCGCCCTTCCCGATCCCAACGCGGACCCCTACGGCATCACGACGGGCCCCGATGGAAACCTCTGGTTCACCGAATACACGAGCTCGCGAATCGGCCGGATCACTCCCGCCGGAGTCCTCACCGAGTTCTCCCTGGCGGGCGGCGCCGCGCCCTACGGGATCACGGCGGGAACCGACGGAAATCTCTGGTTCACGGAGTCGGGTCTGCACCGCATCGGCCGGATCACGCCAGCCGGCGCCGTCACGGAGCTTCCGATCCCGACGGCCGGGGGTACGCCGACGGAGATCGCCTCGGGGCCCGACGGAAACATCTGGTTTGCGGAGTTTACGGGCGACAAGATCGGCAGGGTGGCCCTCCAGGGGTTCTGCACTCCCAACGCCACGACGCTGTGCCTCAACAACGCCCGGTTTCAGGTGCAGGTGCGCTGGGACGTGTCACCCCAGGGTGCTGCCGGGGAGGGAAGGTCCGTTCCGCTGACCGGAGACACCGGCGCGTTCTGGTTCTTTTCCGCGAACAACATCGAGCTCGTGGTCAAGGTCGTCGACGGAAGGCCTTTCAACGGGAAATTCTGGGTCTTTATCGGATCCCTCACGGACGTGGACTACCGGGTTACGGTGCGGGACCTCTCGACCGGCCGATTGAACACATACGTTCACGAGGCCGGCACTCTCCAGAGCTTCGCGGACACCGCCGCATTCTGAGCTGGAGCCGCTCGGTCGCCGTGGTATGTTGTTACCGTGGTAACACTGACCGAGCGCGGCAGGCCCGCGACGGGTTCCGCGCCGCTCTCAGATGCGGATGCAGAGCTCGTACACGGGTTCGAGTCCTGCTCAATACCCGCGGATCACTTCCACCAGCGGGAATACGTGCGCATCGTGTGGATCTACCTGACCGCCGGATCCGTCCTCGGAACGCTCGAACGCTTTCCGGCGGCTTTGCGCCGTTATGCGCAATCTCTCGGAATGCCCGAGCTGTACCACGAGACGATCACCTGGGCACTCGTCCTGCTGATCGAGGAGCGACGGCGGCGAGGCGGGGAACTTTCCTGGGAGAAGTTCTCCTCCGCGAACGAGGACCTCTTCTCCTGGCCGGGAGTCCTCGATGGCTATTACCGGGCGGAGACGCTTGCGGGGCGAGAAGCGCGCGAGTGGTTCGTGCTGCCCGATCGCCTGGAAGCCGAAGCGCCGGACGGCGGTTGCGGAGGCGCGCCGTCGGGAGGCTCGGGATAGACTCCGCCGGTGTTGCCTCGCGATTCGGACGTCCTCGGGCGCCTGCGTGAAAAAGGCTCGAGGGCTCTCTCTTTCCAGGAGCTCGTCCGCAGCCTCCGCGTCCCCGAGGAAGAGGAGGACGCTTTCCGTGAACGTCTCGACGCGCTCGAGCGGCGGGGGGAGATCGTCCGCGCGCGCGGGGAGAAATACTCCGCAATCGAGTTCTCGAATCTGACCGCAGGGCGGCTCACGGTCCGCGCCGAAGGATTCGGCTTCGTGCTCGTGCAGGGGGGACCGGACCTCTACGTTCCGCGGGCGGGCATGCACGGGGCGATGGACGGGGACACGGTGCTGGCCCGCGAAGAACGCGTGAAGAGCCACGGCCGGGGGCGCGACCCCGAGCGCATTTCCGGGTCAGTCGTGAAGATCCTCGATCGGGCGCGAGAGCGCGTCGTCGGGCGGTTCGAGACGCAGGACGGGCGGAAGGTCGTCCTGCCTTACGACCCCAAAGTCGACGCGATCGTGCGGATCGACGAGGGCAGGTCCCACGGAGCGCGCGAGGGAGAGATCGTCGAAGCGAGGCTGACTTCGTTTCCGGATGCCCGTCGCGTTGCCCACGGGGTCGTCGAAGAGCGGCTCGGCTTTCTTGGAGAGCCGGGAGTCGACATCGAGATCGTCCTTCGCTCCCACGGCCTTCCCCCTCGTTTCCCGCAGCCCGTCATCGCGGCGTCCGAGAAGTTTCCCGAAGAGGTCGCCACTGAGGACCTCCTCGGCCGAAAGGATTTTCGCGACCGGCGCATCGTCACGATCGACGGAGAGACGGCGAAGGACTTCGACGACGCCGTCGAGGTGGAGCGCACCGAGAACGGATTTCGGCTCGGCGTCCACATCGCGGACGTCTCCAACTACGTCACGGAGGGAAGTCTTCTCGACGTCGAGGCGGCGTCGCGCGGTACGAGCGTCTACTTTCCGGGCCGCGTGCTCCCGATGCTTCCCGAGCGGCTTTCGAACGGTCTATGCTCCCTGAACCCGCACGTCGACCGGCTGGTCCTATCCGCGATCCTCGACTTCGACAGGAAGGGCCGGGTCCTCGGCGCGCAGTTCTGCAAGGGCGTGATCCGAAGCGCCCACCGGATGACGTACACGGAAGTCGAGCGGCTGCTCGAGACGCGCACGACCTCGGACGACGAGCGGCGCTATGGCCCGTTTCTGGACGACTTCCGCACGATGGGTGAGCTCGCGGCGGCACTGCGCGGTCGGCGGGAAGGCCGCGGCGCGATCGACTTCGACCTGCCGGACGCCGACATCGTGCTCGACGACGAGGGCCTGGTGGTGGGCATCGTCCCGGAGTCGCGCAACGTCGCGCATCGGCTGATCGAGGAGTTCATGCTCGCCGCGAACGAGGCTGTGGCGAAGAAACTCGTGTTCGACAAGCAGCCGGCGATCTACCGCGTCCACGACCGCCCGGACCCGGACAAGCTGACCGACCTGCGCGAGGTGCTTCAGAGCTTCGGGTACGAACTGAAGGGGAACCTCGAAGAGCTTCCTCCCGCCGCCTTCCAGAAGTTGCTGAAGGAGGTTCAGGGCAAGCCCGAGGAAAGGCTGCTGACCGATCTTCTGCTGCGCGCGCAGCGGAAGGCGATCTACAGCGAGGAGTGTCGCGGCCACTACGCGCTCGCGGCGCCCTACTACTGCCATTTCACGTCTCCGATCCGCCGCTACCCGGATCTGATCGTCCACCGGCAGCTCTCGAGGCTCCTCCATTTCCGGCGCGCGGTTTCCCCTGCGGACTTCGAGGCGATCAACCAGGCGCTCGCGGGCGTCGCGAAGCTCTCCTCCGAGCGGGAGCGCCGTGCGGACCAGGCGGAACGCGAGAGCCTGCTCTGGAAAAAGATCGTTTTCATGAAGGACAAGGTCGGACGGGATTTCGACGCCTTCGTGACGGGCGTGGCGTCGTTCGGGCTCTTCGTCATGCTCAAGGACTTCTTCGTCGAAGGTCTTGTCCCGCTGTCGGCGCTCGGCGAGGACTTCTTCGTGTACGAGGAGAAGCAGCATCGGCTGCGCGGCCGCTCGACCGACGTGACCTACAGGCTCGGAGATTCTCTGACGGTCCACCTGAAGGAGATTGACGAGGTCCGCCGCCGCCTGAACTTCCGGCTTGCGGAGCGCAAAGCGGCTCCCGCCCCGGCGCGTCGCGCCAAACCGATTGCGGCTCCGGCCGCTGCCGCGGCGCCGCAACCGCGCCGCTATGGACGCAAGCCCAAGAGGAGTTCGCGGTGACGCGCCCGCGTCTCCTGCCACTCCTGCTCCTCCTCCTCGCGGGGGCCGCGGCCGGTGTCCCGGCGTGCCGGGAACGCGGCCGGCCGGATCCCGCGATCCGCATGGCGGTCTCGCCCGAGCGCGCCGAAAGCGCCGGCGAGGCGGCGCCCGCGGGGACTGCCGGGGCCGAGGCCCCGGCGGGCACACCGCGGGTGCCGGCGAAGCTCGTCGTCCCGGAGTCCGTCACGTCGGCGTATTCCGGAATCCGGCTTCACTGGAAGGATTCCGCGAGCGGGAAGGAGGGCACCCTCGACGTCCCTCTCGGTTCGGCCGCGCCCGTTCCAGGATCGACCCTCGAGGTGCGCGCGGACGTCTTTCTTCCTGCCTTCACGATGACGAACGATGCGATCACGTCGACCGGCATCGAACCGGAGAACCCCGCCGCCCGCATCGCGGTCGGAGAGGGCGGAAAAGAATTGTTTGCGGGCTGGATTTTCACGCGCTTTCCGGACGTGCACCCGTTTGAGCATCCCCGGATCTCCCTGCGCCTCGAGGGAGGCGTCCGGCGGGCTTCGTGAGGCCCGTCAAGGCGTTCACGGTCGTCGTCGCGGGACGGCCGAACGTCGGGAAGTCCGCACTCTTCAACCGCCTGATCCGCCGGCGCCGGTCGATCGTTCACGACCTGCCGGGAATGACGCGCGACGTGCTCGAAGAGGAGGCGGAGCTTCCCGACGGCCGGAAGTTCCGATTGGTCGACACGGGCGGGTACGACCCCGAGGGCAAGGAGCACATCCCGCGCGAGGTTCGCGACCGGGCCGCCGCCGCGATCCGGAACGCGGACCTCGTCCTCCTGACGATCGACGCGTCCGCGGGAATCCTGCCCGGCGACCGCGCCGCGGCCCGCATCGCGCGGCAGGCGGGAGTCGAGACGGTCGTGGCCGCGAACAAAATCGACCGCCGCGAAGGCAGCGAGGGCGAGGTCGAGGCGTGGGAGCTCGGGTTCAACGAGGTCTTCGGTGTCTCGGCCGAGCACGGCATCGGGGTCGAAGAGATCCTCGACGCGATCGGCCTGCGGTTGCCGCCCCTTCCCGAAGGGGAACAGCCGCCAGAGCCCGCGAAGCCGCGGGAGATTGCGCTCGCGATGATCGGGCGCCCGAACGTCGGCAAGTCTTCCCTCGTGAACGCGCTGCTCGGAGAGGAGCGGCTGATCGTCTCGGAGATCGCCGGGACGACGCGCGATTCGGTCGACGCGCGTCTCGTCCGTGGAGAGGCCCGGTTCCGGCTGGTCGATACCGCGGGCATCCGCCGGAAGGGAAAGACGGAGCGTGGGCCCGAGGTGCTTTCGGTGGTCCAGGCCCGCAAGCGGATCGAGGAGTGCGACGTGGCCGCGCTCATCGTCGATGCTGCGTCCGGAGCGGCATCGCAGGACGCGAAGGTGGCCTCCTACGTCAACGATGCCGGCCGCGGTCTGGTTCTCGTCGGAAACAAGTGGGACATCGCCGGGGGGGACGAGGGGGAGGCGAAGAAGTTCGCGGCCGCGCTCGAGGACGAGATTCCGTTCGTCCGATGGGCGCCTCTCGTCCTGACCTCCGCGAAAACGGGACGCGGGATCGCGAAGCTGCTCGACGCGGCGGCCCTCGTCGCCGAAAACCGATACCGCCGGATTCCGACGGGGGAGTTAAACCGCGTCCTCGGGCGGGCCCTTCGTGACAAGTCTCCGCGCACGGCGTCGGGAAAGCGCATCAAGATCTACTACGTCGCGCAGACGGGAGTCGCGCCCCCGACGTTTACCCTCGTCGCCAGCCGCGCCGAAGCGCTGCATTTCTCCGAGACCCGCCGCGTCGAGAACCTCGTGCGCGAGATGGGCGACTTCACCGGCTCTCCGATCCGGATCTCGGTGCGGGGACGGTCGAGGGAAGAGAAGTAACCGGCGCTCGACCGGGATTCGGGGTCCGAAACCCGCGCCGGCCCCCGGATAACTCGTTAATATGTCGCTTCAGATGAAGAGCGATCCGGAATTCTACAAACCTGCCGAGGCGTGCCGGATCGCGGAGGTCGCCCCCTACGTCCTGCGGTACTGGGAGACGGAGTTTCCCCCTCTCTCGGAAGGCAAGGACAAGGGCGCCGCGCGGCTCTACACGGGGCGCGACGTGAAGATCATCGGCCGCATCCGCGAGCTCCTCTACGACGAGGGATTCACCGTAGCGGGCGCGAAGAAGCGGCTGGAAGCGGAAATCTCCGAGGGGCGATTCGACGACGGGTTGAAACAGGCCCCTCCTCCCTCTCCCGCCGCACAGAAGCGTTCGGCGACTGCACCACCTCCTCCCGTGATGGAGTCCGCCGAGGCGGTGTTTCTCTCAGACGGGGCCGCGCGTTCCGAAAAGCGGGGAACAACGACAGCGGCTCGCAAGCCGCCGGCGGCTTCGGAGTTTCCCGATCGCAAGCGCGTCCTGAAGGAGCTGAAAGAGATCGCCCGGATTCTGGACAATCCCCGCCGCTCGCACTGATCGAGCAGATGTTCCGCGCGCCCGTTTGACTCGAAGGGGTAACCCTGCTCAAATGCCCCCTCCGGTCGGGACGTGGCGCAGTCTGGTAGCGTACCTGAATGGGGTTCAGGGGGTCCCGGGTTCGAATCCCGGCGTCCCGACCAACTTAAACCCCACCCTCTCTGAGACTTAACCCTAGCGTTATCCGTAAAGGGATGGCCTATTATCCGTGACGCCCGATTTACGCCCCACGCCGAGGGGTCACACACCCACCCTGAAGCGGCTCGGCGGAAGGCCCACACCAACCCCTCCGCGATACGTCTAATTTTCAGAAATTAAAAAACCCGCGCCCCTTGGCCAGAAGGGCGCGGGCCTAAGAGACATCACTCAGGTCTTTATCCCTTGTGCTTCGTCTCTTCGATGAGCGTCCACGTCACCGCGCCGTGGACTCCCTTGCAAGGCGGGAAGATGTTCCCCTTCGCAAGCGGAATCGTGTACGCGTCCGTGCAATTCGGGGAGTAGACGCCTGACACCTGACATGCCTGACCCGTGTGACCCGTGATGCTCGCCATCGAAACCCTCCTTCAATAAAACGGCCCCGGAATGAGACCGCCCGAGACACCTTGATGGTAACACGCTCAACCACAATAGGGAGGGGCGTAAGGTCAAAAACGCGCAACTTTTTTCTATATATGGTACCCTCGCCAATATTGGCGAGGGCGGGAAATAGAAAAAAACCGCTCAAGGCCAAGACCGAATCCGCCGACTTGACCGAGAAAGAGGCCCAACCGTGAATCCCGCCACTTTCCCATGGTGGGGTTGGCTCATAGCCGCTGGATTCCTCTGGCTCCTTCAGATGTTCTTGGACACCTACGAGCGCCACTTCCTCCGGGTTCTCGCGATCATCGGGATGTTCGTGTCGGCGCTCATCGGGATCATCCGATTCGTCAAATGGGTCTGGACTTCCTGAAGAGCGGGAAAGGGACAACGCTCGGACATCATCTGTCTCCCGTCCCCGGTAGCCTAAATAAAGTTGGCGCCAATCTCGGCCCCAACCATTAGCGAAAAGGGGAGACTGATGACGAGCAAGGGTGGCGGAAAGAAGGGGACCCTCGTGCGGGACTCGGGGACCGGGCGGATTGTTCCTCCGGGGGAGGCGAAGCGGAGGCCCGGTTCAACAGAAAAGGAGACGTACACGCGCCGTTCGCCGGGCAAGGGTAAAAAGTAGTTTTTCAGTCGGCGGAAGCCAGGGCAAACCGTTCGACTTATCGTCGTCAACTTGTGGTTCGCTCGACTCCGGGAGCGTCGCCATGGCCGCATGAGCGGCCCGCTTCGCGGTTCTCTGCTTAGAAAGAAATAAAAACCCCGGCTGATAGCCGGGCTGGGGCTGGAACCGTTCGGGCTTTCTAGGTTGACCGGGACGCGATTCCGACAACGTTAGAGGATGAGCCGGAAGCGAATTCCCGAGACCGCCGTAGCGCGTCGAGCATGTCCTCTTGAGAGGCGATCGCGTAGCGGGCCAGCATGGATTGAGTTTTGTGGCCCGAGACCTTCATGGCGATGGACGGCGGAACGCCCCCATGGACCATGTTCCGAACCGCCGACCGGCGCAGGTCATGGAAGATGCGCCCGGAGAGCCCGACCGCCTCGCACCCCTTGTTCCATTGCCGTCTCATGACGGAACGGTTGATCGGAAGCCCGTTCCGATGAAAGACCCACAAGGACAGGTGAGACCCGGAGCTTTCGAACACCCGCCGAGCGGCCATCCTTTCGAGAATCGCCCAATCCTCCTGACCCAGCGGAAGCACGCGGGGTTCTCCGTTCTTTGACGTGGTGAGGCGAATCTCCCGCGCCCCGGCGTCCACGTCAGCCCACCGGAGCAACCGAAGCTCATCCCGCCGCCATCCCGTCCGAAATGCGAGAAGGGTCATGTCCGCGAGAGGGGTAGGGAGGACGGCCACCAGCCGGTCTATTTCGTCCGCTTCGAAGAAGCCTTGGCGGGCGTTGTCCTCGGGGAGCGCGGGCGGAAAGGGGGGCATCCGGGTGAGCATTTCCTCCCGGACGGCTAGGCGGAACGCGGCGGAAAGAAGCTCCGTTTCCCTGTTAATCGTCGCGTTCGCCCGCCCGAGCGCCTTCCGCTGAGCCACGTAGCGGCGGACGGTCTCCGCTTTGACCGCTTGAGCCTTCAGCCCGCCGAGACTTTCCCGAGGCCATTTGAGGTGGAGCAGCGTTGCAGTTAGAGACTTGATCCCCCGCGCCCGCAGGTCCGACTCCAGGGCGTCGCATAAGTCGTGCACGGTGAGCTTCGCTGCTGCCGTAGGAGCGAACGTCTTGATGCCGTCCCGGTGATTCGCCGCTTCCCGGACCCGGTCAGCAAGAATCCGGCGAGCCGCCGCTTCATCGGTCGTGCCCGTCGATTCCCGAATCTCGCCCCACGCCGAGTCCTTCCGGGGGCCGTAGAAGGCCATCCAAAAAGGACCCCGACCCTTTTGTTTATAAATTCGACCTTGACCTAGTTTTCTCATCATCGGCCCCACACGCCGGTATTAACGGCGAGAAGGATGAACGCGACGAGAACGGCGATGAAACCGAGTCCGATAGCCGCGACCCATCGGAGACCGGGATACGGACGGACGAACCGAGGGAAGTCCGTGAGCATCGGTCCCGAGTACGACGGGGCCGGGGGAGCGGGCTTCTTCGCCTTCCCTCTCGCGTCCGCGACCTTACCCGTGGGAACTTTGAGGAAGCCCGTCACCCGCCCTAGCAGCCCGTGGATAAATCGGCGATTTGGGTTTCACGCGACAGCGGGTTGAAGGTTTGCGGTTGTGTCGCGACGCGCGTCTGAGAGGCCAGTTTGGGTCAGAAGGACAACGAGGGCACGCGCGGAGGCAAGAAACGA
>JBBROA010000046.1:0-29032 GCA_038229875.1 Thermoanaerobaculia bacterium
CAGCTGTCAGCTCTCAGCTCTCCCCGTTCCTTCCCGGCTTTCTCCCGCTTGAACACCCCGACTCGGAACGAAAGAGATGAAGGCATGAGGGTGTTCGATGCGCGTTCGTAAGAACAAACCATGGGACCTTCCCGATCGGGACGTGACTCCGGAAGGCGTCGTCGTGGATCGACGGCGCTTCCTCGAGACCATAGCGGCTGCGGGGATGGGCGCGCTCTTCTCCGCGTTGCCCCGCGTCGCGACCGCCGGCGGCTCTGAGGACGCTATTCCCCGCGACGTCGCCCGGCGCTACCCCGCCCGGCGCAATCCCCGGTATCCAATCGACCGGCCGATCTCCCGAACCGAGATCGTCGAGAGCTACAACAACTACTACGAGTTCGGAGACACGAAGGACGCGCCGGCGCACGCCGCGCAGAAGCTCAACACCCGGCCGTGGCTCCTCGAGATCACCGGCCTCGTTCAGAAGCCCTTCTCGATCGACCGCGACGATCTCGTCCGCAGAATGCCGATCGAGGAGCGCGTGTACAGGCACCGGTGCGTCGAGGCATGGTCGATTGCCGTGCCGTGGACCGGCTTTCCGCTGAAGGCGCTCATCGACCTGGCGCGGCCGCTCGCCTCGGCGAAATATCTGCGCACCGTCAGCTTCAAGCGTCCTTCGGAGGCCCCGGACCAGGTCAAACCCTGGTACCCGTTCCCGTACTTCGAGGGCTATCGGCTGGATGAGGCCGTCCACGAGCTCGCGTTCGCCGCGATCGGAAGCTACGGGCACGAGCTTCCGAAACAGAACGGCCTCCCGATCGCGATCAAGATGCCGTGGAAGTACGGATACAAGAGTCCGAAAGCGGTCGTGCGCTTCGAGTTTCTCGAGCAGGAGCCGCCGACCTTCTGGCACTCGCTCGCGCCGTTCGAGTACGGATTCCTCTCGAACGTCGATCCCACCGTGCCCCATCCGCGCTGGTCCCAGGCGACGGAGAAGTTCTACGGTCCGGCGGGCGTCGAGCGGCGGCCGACGCTGCCCTACAACGGGTATGGAGAATTCGTGGCCGGTTTGTATCCCGGGGGGTTGGGGGTCAGGGGTTAGACGAAAAGGCGAAGGGCGAAAATCACTTCGTCGCTTTTTTCACGAGGTCCTCGAGGGCGCTCGCGTCTCCCCGCTCTCGCGCGGTCTCGCCGGACTTGTTGTAGACGATGTTCCCGTCGCGGTCGAGAAATGCCAGCGTCGGGATGTAACCGGCGTAGAGCCGGGAGACCAGCGCCTTCTGATTCGCGGAGGGTCGGTTCAGATCGACGACCAGGAACCGGACCGATTCCTTTTTCACCTCGTAGAGCCGCACGAACCGTTCCGCCTCCCGGTTCGTATTCCAGCAGTGGGACGTCCCGAAGAAGATCGCGGTCGGGCGGTCCGACGCGATCCGGCCGTCCGACAGGTTCTCGCCGAGTATCGGGAAGTCGCTGGACGAGTCGTCGGTGAAGGAGAGGGCGGGCGCCAAAGTCAGCTTCGCGGCCCCTCCGGGCCCGGGCCCGGCGACGGCAACTTCTTTCAATCCCGCCGCTCGCACGAGGGAGCCGGACGAGCCCGCCAGGATCGCGACCGCCAGCAACCTCGAGAACAGACGACCGCACGGCGAAGTCTTCATGGCTCGAGATAGATGCCGCGGCTCGGTCCGGGTTTCGCCTTTCATCGAATTTTCTTCCTCCCTTCCCGGTTCTTCGGACTTTCCACACCATGAGCGATGAGGGCGATGGAGAGATGAAGAGATGAAGAGATGGACGAGACCGACGACATCAACCGCCTGATACGCCAGCTGAACACGGGCGCCCGGGGCCCCGTCCGGGATGAGGGCGGAGACAGGGATCCCCAGCAATCGGAATCTCTTCCGCCCGAGCTCGGGCAACCCGCGCCGCAGAGCGCGGTCCGGCTGACCGGGTGGCTCGAGGACCTCGTCGAGCGCCGTGGAAGCGATCTCCTGCTCGTCGCGGGAGCGCCGCCCTGCGTTCGGGTGGACGGGAGACTCGCGCGCCTGCCGGAAGCGCCACTGTCGGGGGAAGAGATCGAGGAGGCCGTCCTCCCGGCTATGACGCACGGCGCGCGCGGAAAGTACGCCGCCGAAGGCAACGCCGACAGCTCGTTCAAGGATCGAAGGCTCGGGCGTTTCCGCGTCAACCTGCATCGCGAGAGAGGACGGGCGGCGGCGGCGGTCCGGTCGCTTCCCGCCGAGGCGCCGCGGCTCGCTTCTCTCGGTCTCCCGCCCGGTGTGGAGGCGCTGACCCGGCTACCCCGGGGGCTCGTTCTGATCGGCGGCGCGACCGGGTCCGGGAAGAGCACGACGCTCGCCTCGATGGTCGAGGAGATCAACCGGCGCGACGCGCGGCACATCCTGACGATCGAAGATCCGGTCGAGTACGAGATCCCCCATCGCGCGAGCCTGATCGAGCAGATCGAGATCGGGCCCGACGCTCCCGACTTTCCCACCGCGCTCCGCGCCGCGCTGCGCCAGGCGCCGGACGTGCTCGTCGTCGGAGAGATGCGGGACACTGAAACGATGCGGATCGCTCTCGCGGCCGCCGAGACCGGCCATTTGGTTCTTTCGACACTGCACACGACGGACGCGGCCTCCGCCGTGTCGCGCATCGCGGACTCCTTCCCGGGCGAGCGTCAGGGAACGATCCGGCAGGAGCTCTCGATGGCGCTCGCGGCCATCCTGACCCAGACCCTCCTGCCTCGCCGGGGAGGCGGACTCGCCGCGGCGGCGGAGCTGCTGGTCATCGGCTACGGCGCGCGACAGCACATCCGCAAGAACGCGCTTCAGCACCTCAATCAGGAAATCGCTCTCACGCGAAAGCTCGGCTCGATGAGCCTGGAAGAATCGTTGAGCGCGCTGGTCCGGGAGGGGATCGTCGACGCGGAAGAAGCTCGCGCCCGCGCCGCGCACCCCGAGGATCTACCCCTCTAGCCGTCTAGCCGTCGCCCGTTGGCCATCATCTCGACGATGGCGCAGCTCTGCTCCCTCTCCCCGAGCGCCGGGTGAGGGGCGGCACATGCAGCCTGACAAGACTCGAGCCGGCGCGATCTAGATTTCTCGGCGGAAGAAGACCCGCGCCAGTACTCCGCAGACGAGCGTGAACGTCAGCAGGAAGACCCAGGGCGGGTAACACGACGACACCGGCGAGCCCCGGAGGACCAGGTCCCGCAGCGCGCGCAGGCCGTAGGTCAGCGGGTCGATCGACGAGAGACCGCGCAGCCAGCCGGGATAGCTCTCGACCGGATAGAGCGCGCCCGACGGAAAGAAGAGCGCCGCGTTGATGATGCCGAACATCCCGCGCAGGACGCTTGCGTGCCGCGCGCGGGCGAAGAGAAGCGACCAGACGGATGCGATCGCGAGCGCCGTCAGAAAGACGGTGAAGAACGACGCGGCGATCCCGGCGGCTCCTGAGAGAGACACCGGGGCAAAAAGAAGCAGCACCACGAGGACGGCGCCGCCGGCAATCGACGCGACGAGCGCGCCCGCGAGGATGTGGCCCGCCACGAGCGTCCCGGTGGAGACGGGCGTCACGAGATACCCCTCGTGGTAACCGAACATCCGATCCTCGAGGACCTGCAGGCCGCCGGAGACCATCGAGCCCATGAAGATCGCGAGACACACGACCGCGGGGGCAAGGTAGGTCAGGTAATCGAGGTACGGGTACGCCTCGAGCCGCGCGGCGGGAGCGGCGGGCACCCCTCCGCGAGCGGCAGAGACTTCCTGCCAGACATCGCGCAGGGCCGATTCGAGCACGTCGTAGGAAGCCCGGTCCGTGTTGTCTCCGATGAACGATGGGGTGGGCCCCTGCCGCGCCAGTCCGAGCGGCAGCACCCAGACGGCCTTGTAGCGCGCGCGACGCAGGTCATCCAGGGCTTCCGCCCGGTTCTCGAGCAATCGAACGCGCACGAGCTGGCGCCCGCTCTCGAGAGCGGCGGCACCGCGCAGGCACTCCGCCGAAAGAGAGTTGTGCGCCTCGTCGACGACCGCGAGCGGAAGCTCCCGCAGTGGCCGATTGAGCGAGTTGCCGAGCAACAGCAGGTAGATGAGCGGAAAGATCATCGTGGAGATCAGGAGGACCGGCTGCCTCCACAGCGTGACGTAGGCGCGCTGGCAGATAGCGAGGATGCCGAGCAGGGCGAGGAACGGGCCCCTGGCCGGGCCCCTCACTCGCGGAGTCCCCGGCCGGTGTATGAGAAGAAGACATCCTCGAGCGTGACCGGAGAGATCGTCAGATGAACGATGCGGTATCCGCGCTCCTCCAGAACCGTGGCCGCGCGGCGTCCGATCCCTTCTCCGGGCCGCGATTGGAATTCCGCGTGGCCCGCGACGGGGGACCGCCAGTTGGACGCGCCGAGCGCGACGAGGACGGCCATGTCTGCGTCGGAAACCGGGCGATCGGTCTCGATCGCGACGTGCTCCCCCGTGTCGAGCATGCGCTTGAGGCGTTCGGGCGCGCCCTCCTGGAGGATCCGGCCCGAGTCGAGGATCGCGACGCGGTCACACAGAAAATCCGCTTCGTCCATCGCGTGCGTGGTGAGCACGATCGCGAGCTCGGGATCGGATTCCTTCATCTCCGCGAGCAGATCCCAGATGGCGCGGCGGCTCTGCGGATCGAGCCCGGTGGTCGGCTCGTCGAGAAAAAGGACCCGCGGCGAGTGCAGGACGCCGCGCGCGATCTCGAGGCGCCGCCGCATCCCGCCTGAAAGCTGCTTCGAGACCTGGGCCCGGCGATCCCAGAGACCGACCTGCGTCAGGCGGCGTTCGATGCGGCGCGACAGCTCGCGGCCCCAGAGGCCGTACATCTTTCCCTGCACGGACAGGTTCTCCCGGAGCGTCAGGTTTTCGTCGGTCGTGATCGCCTGGGAGACCGTTCCGATCGAGGCGCGCACCGCACGCTGCTCGCGCACGAGATCGTATCCGCGCACGCGCGCCGTCCCAGACGTCGGCGGGAGCAGTGTGGTGAGCATGCGGATGAGCGTCGTCTTTCCGGCACCGTTCGGGCCCAGCAGCCCGTACGTTTCCCCTGGCTCGACGGCGAAACTCACCGCGTCGTCGGCGACGAAGTCCCCGAAGCGCCGGGTGAGCGCGCTCGCTTCGATCGAAGCGGACGAGGTCATGAAACAGAAACGGGATGACGGGAGAGGGTCACGAACCCGCTTCGACCACGAACGTCTGCCCGGACACGATCGCCGCGCCCTCGGGTTTCAGCCGGACCGAAAACGTTCTGAGATCGCGGCTCTGCAATCCCCAGTTTCTGCGGGTCGCAAATTCCGAACGCGGTTTCACGGACAGCACGCGCGCCGCGAACGACTCTCCCGTTCTCGCCTGCGGCCACACCTTGACGGTGGCGCCGACTTTGAAAACGGAAAGTCGCTCCTCGGGCACTTCCACGCGCAGGTACGGAGCCTCGATCTGGAGCGTGACGATGGGATCTCCGGCCGAGACGAATTCTCCGAGCCGATGGTGGCGCGTCAACACCGTTCCCGCCGCGGGTGAATTGAGAGTCCCCTCGCGCTCGAAGCGCTGAACCTTGTCGATGCGCGATCGCAGCGCTTTCGTCTGGGCGTCGAGCTCTCCCTTGTCGGCCTCCCGCGCGCGCACCGCAGCCGCGAGCTCCTCGCGCCGGTGCTGCAGTGTCTCGAGATCCGCGGCGGCCGCGATGCCTTCCTTCGCGAGCCGGCCGAGACGTTTCTCCTCGCTCACGGTCTGCGCCCACTGCGCGGCCAGGCGCGCGACGTCCTGTCTGCGTGCGTTCTCCCGCGCTCGCACCTGTTCTCCCTGACGCTCGAGGTCGGCGATGTCCTCCGAGAGTCCGGGCTCTTCGAGGCGCGCGACGACCGCCTTCGCCTTGACGAGCTCGCCTTCGTCGGGAACGCCGGAGATGAGGCGTCCGCTGCGGGAGAAAGAGAGGTCGAGGCGCTGTTCTTCCGCCAGGGCGAGCAGGCGGACTTTGCGGCCGTCGTCGTTTTCCTGCCGGACCAGGGCCCCGTAACCCCAAGCGCCCGCGACCCCGAGGGCGAGCGCGATCGCCACCCACATCCCTTTTTTCATGGTGCTTTCGCCGGAAAATCAGATCTTAACCCCTTTATCGCGAGAGGGCGCGTACCAAATCGAGGACAGGCTTCGGGGATGCGCCTGTCGGGTATCGGTTTTGCTCTAGACGGGAAGGGAATCTCGGACGGCGCCCCGTCACTCGAAAGGACCTTGCTTGCCGCTCGTCGGACCGCGTCGGATTCTGTTGGTGGAAGACGATGTGAATCACCGCTGGGTGATGCGGAGGATCTTGGACAGCGCATTCGGCGATGAGATCGCCATCGAGGAAGCAGAGTCCGGCGAGCGCGCTCTCGAGCGCGCAACCCGCAAACCGGAGATCGACCTGATCCTCCTCGACCTGAATCTGCCAGACATCGGCGGCATCGAAGTGTTGAAGCGCCTCCGTTCCCACCCCCTGACGCGCGGCGTTCCGATCGTCGTCCTCACGAGCTCGCAGGAGCGCGAAGACATTCAGACGGCGTATCAATTCGGAGCGAACTCGTTCGTCTCAAAATCCGAAACGCCGGAGTTGATGTTCCAGAGATTGCGCATGCTCCCGGTTTACTGGCTCGAGTTGAACCAGCTCCCGCGCGACCTCCAGGGCTGAACCTCCGTCTCCCTCGGTTCGACGAGACCCGAAACCGCCTCGGCGACGCCGGACCCGCATCTCATAGAATCGCGCCCATGCCGGCCGAGCCTCTTCCGCGCGTCGCCGTCGTGATGGGCAGCAAGTCCGACTGGGACACGATGCGGCACGCGTCCGAGACGCTCGAACGGCTCGGGATCCTCCACGAATCCCGCATCGTCTCCGCTCATCGGACTCCCGCGTGGATGGCGGAGTTCGCGGCCGGCGCGCAGGGGCGAAAGGTCGAAGTGATCATTGCGGGCGCAGGCGGAGCCGCGCACCTTCCCGGAATGATCGCGGCGCAAACGCCTCTGCCCGTGCTCGGGGTGCCGGTGCAGAGCCAGGCGCTTCAGGGTCTCGACTCGCTTCTCTCGATCGTTCAGATGCCGGCGGGGATCCCGGTGGCGACGTTTGCGATCGGCAGAGCAGGCGCGATCAACGCAGCCCTCTTCGCCGCAGCGATCCTGGCGCTGAACGACCCCGCCGCGGCCGCCGCGCTCGCCAGCTTCCGGGAGGAGCAGACGAGCGCCGTCCGGGCGGACTCTCTCCCCTGATGCGCCCGGTTCTTCCGGGCGCGACCATCGGGGTGCTCGGAAGCGGCCAGCTCGGCCGCATGTTCGCAATCGCCGCGCGGCGCCTCGGATACCGCGTCCACACCTACTCACCCGAGTACGACACACCGACCGGACAGGTGGCAGACGTCGAGGTCACGGCGCCGTATGACGATCTCGACCGCGTGCGCGAGTTCGCCCGCCGGGTCGCGGTCGTGACATTCGAGTTCGAGAACGTCCCCTTCGAGACCGCGGCCGCCGCCGCGGAGCTCGCGCCCGTGCGCCCGGGGGGCGAGGTCCTCGCGGTCTGTCAGAACCGGGTCCGCGAAAAGGCGTTTCTGCGCTCGCGCGGATTTCCGGTCGCGGACTACCGCGTCGCCCGCTCCCGCGACGAGCTGTCCGGCGCCTGGGGCGAGCTGGGCGGAGCGACGGTCGCCAAGCGCGCGGGTTTCAGTTACGACGGAAAAGGGCAGTCACGGATTTCCTCGGAGGCGGAGGTCGATGCGGCGTGGCGGTCGATCGGAGCGGAGGAGGCGGTCCTCGAACGGTTCGTGCCGTTCGATCACGAGGTGTCGGTGATCGTCGCGCGCGGCGTCGACGGGGCGACGGCGGATTTCGGGATCCTTCGCAACACACACGCGCGGCACATACTCGACTACACCGTCTGTGACGAAGGGCATCCCCTGCGCGGGCGGGCAAGCGAGATCGCGCGCGCAATCGCCGAGGCGCTCGACCTCGTCGGCATCCTCTGTGTCGAGTTCTTCGTATCGGGCGGAGACCTGCTCGTCAACGAGCTCGCGCCCCGACCGCACAATTCCGGTCACCTCACGGTCGACGCGTTCGTCACGAGCCAGTTCGAACAGCAGCTGCGCGCCGTCTGCGGTCTTCCCCTGGGATCCACGCGGCCGCTCCGGCCCGCCGCGATGTCGAACCTGCTCGGCGACCTCTGGGCCAACGGAGAGCCCGACTGGCGGGCCGCCTGCGCCCAGCCGGAAGCCAAGCTGCATCTCTACGGAAAATCGGAGCCCCGCCCGGGCCGCAAGATGGGCCACATCACCGCGCTCGGAGACTCACCCGCCGAAGCACTCGCGCGGGCGCTCGAGGCGAGGCGGAAATTGAGTTGGAAGGAAGAGAGCGCACTGGACGCTCAACGCTGAACTCTCGACGCTCAACTCTCCCGGTTACACGCGCAATACCGATGCACGGTTTCGAGCAGCGTCTGAAGCGAGACCGGTTTCTCGATGTAAGCGTCCGCTTCGAGCCACGCGGCGTGCTGCGCGCTGTCCGTCTTCGCAGAGACCACGACGACGGGGATCCGGGAGAGCTCCGAATCCTGTCTCTGCTCGTGCCGGAATTGCCAGCCGTTCATGATCGGCATCATCAGGTCGAGCAGGATCAGGCAGGGCCGTTTGCCGGCGCGCAGCTGCCCTAACGCATCGAGCCCGTGCCGGGCGCGCCCGACCCCGTAACCCTCCGACTCCAGGGCGTCGCTCAGCGCCTCGAGGAGCTCGGGATCGTCTTCCACCACAAGAACGGTCTCCATGGCGTCCCTTCCGATCTCTCTTTTCGGAAATTGATTTTACGAAAAGCGATCGAGGACGCCCAGAACCTCTTCGGGGCGAATGGGCTTCTGGAGGTGGCCCGCCGCGCCGAGAGAAACCATTTCCTCACCGTACTCCGGATGCCCGGTCGTAACCACGACCGGAATGGACGCGAAGCGGGGATCGGAGAGCTGCTTTCGTCGAAACTCCCAGCCGCTCATGCCCGGCATGCTCAGGTCTAGGAAGATCAGGGACATTCCTTCTGAAACGAGGAGGCACGCCAGCGCCTCGAGGCCGTCCTTCGCGCATACGGCTGTAAACCCCTGCTGCGTCACGAGATCTCTCATGCCGGCGCGTACTTCCGCGTCGTCGTCGACGATCAGTACCTTCCGTGAAGACGTACGGGGAATCGGTATGGCTGCCGTGGTGACCTCCGTCGTACCGTTCTCTCCTGCAAATAGGAAGCCCGAACGGGACGTGGCCCATGCCCCTCGAGTGTTCCCCGCAGGGGAGCGGGCCTCGGCGCGGAATGCGCGCAGGGCAGTTTCGGGCGGGACGGCGGAGGAGTTCGAGTCGGAAGGCCGCCCTCTCCGGCGCTCCCGGAGAGGGCGGAAGGAATCCCGTCTTTTACTTGCGGCGCGTGTACTCGATTTCCAGCATCTTGAAGTTCTTGCCGTCCGGTGCGGGTCCCCACATTTCGAACCTGTGGTGGTCGTTGTCGGCGATCTCCACCTTCTGCTGAACGGTCATCATCTTTCCCGTGACCGGGTCCGCCATCGATCCCGACATGTCCATGCCGTTACCGGACGCGTTCGCTTTCCCCGTGCTGGTCATGATGCCCGTGCTCATGGTGTCGGCCCATGTCGAGACGAATTTCTTCTGAACGTTGTCGTAGCCGGTCATGCCCATGCCGGTGAACGGCTGTCCCATGAAGGTGCCCTGGAAATCCTCGTGGACGTAGCGCCCGCCGAGAACCATTTTCCCCTCGGACGTGCCCGCCGATTCCTGGGGGGCCGCTCCCGGCTTTTCCCACGTCTTGACCTTTACGTCGAAGGTGCCGACGAATGCTTCCAGTTTCTTGTGATTCTCGCCGGGGATGGACGCCTTCATCATGGCTTCCATCGCCGCCTTTTCGTCCGTCGCCGCTTTCGTAGCGGGCTTCGGTTTGTCAGCTGCCATCACCAGGGTCGCCGCCGTGAGTCCCGTGATCAGAAATCCGAGAAATCGCTTCGTCATCTTTCCCCCCTGTCGTTGATTGTCGGAAGTGTCCGCCCGGGATCTTACCCGCGGGGAGGCTAGCGGGGCGAGCTGCGGAACCGGCGGAAGATACGCGCGAACAGGCCGGTGCGGTGCGGGGGAACCCAGGGCTCGCCGGCGGGGCGCCGGTGAGTGATCGGGCGTTCGACCAGACGGCCGTTGACCGGGCATCGAACTTCGATCCGATCCCCTCCGAGCAGTTCGGTGGCGACCCGGGTCTGGTGCCACAGTCGGCAGTTCGGACAGGGCCACCAGAAGAGCTTGGTGCCGTCTGGTGTGTCTGGTGTGCCGCTCCCTTTTTGATTGAGGCTCATGGAAGGTTCCGGGAAACCGGCGGGCCGCATGTCGGATCGGCCCGCCAGAGGGTTAGAGCGTTATTCCACTGGGTTTGGATTCTTGCGAGCTTCATGCCTCGCGACGGTGCGCCCCCGTGGGCGCGGTTCGCTCAGCGAATGCCCTCCATGGTATCGACCAGAATCGTATCTCCCTGCTGCCGCCCGAGAATGCGGACCCGCTTGCCGGCGAAAGCGGCCGGTTTCTCCTGGTCGTCCAGTTGAAAAAAACGCCGCGGGTTGCCGGTAAGAACCCCGTAAGTGGCGCCGAGCCGCACGCACGCCCGCGTGCAGGACGCCGCGGTGGAGCCCATGCTGCCACGAGCCAGCATCCGCCGGTGACTCGGGCCGCACTCAGTATCCGTGATGGTTCCCGTAAAGAGGCGCGATTTCCCCTCGGCCCCCTGGACCGGGACGACCATCGCGAACACTACGAGGAGAGACGCCGCGAGACGAAGGATCACTTCAGCAAAATACATGGGACACGCCCGGAAGAAAAGGACGATCGAAATTTCGGCGGCCCGCGCGCCAGATTTTTACGAGGCGAGAGCCAGGAATCGCCGCGCGTCGCCCGCGCGAGGCAGGTTGTTGAACATGACGTAGGCGGGGGCGGCATGTCCCCCTTCCTGCGACGCGACCATCTCGCGAAGACGGCGAAGCTCCGCGTCGGTGTAGGAATGGCGCGCGCCGCCAATTCCGTGAAGGCGCCAGTACACGGGCTCGGCTCCCGACGTCCGCGGCGGGGTCACGAACGGGTCGATCACGTGGACGACGTCGAGCTCGCGGCACAGCGCTCGCGCGGTCTCCCGCGCCGCGACCCAGCGGGCGCCCCGAGGCTCCCAGAGAAGGCGCAGGCCGGCGGGCCGCTCGATCCGCCCGACGAAGGAACGCAGCCTCGCGATCGAGGCGTCTTCGGGAGTGAAGCTCGAGGGGCACTGAAAGAGCAGCGCCGTCGCGCCGAGGACCCGCGCGCACTCGAGAGATCGCCGATAGCCTTCCGCGACGATGGCGGTGTCCTGGAAGAACCCGGATCCCGCTCTCTCCGACGGCTCGATCGTACGCTTCGTCCGGCGGTAAGTCGGGCTCGAGGCGGGGTGCGTGACCAGCTGCCAGGCCTTCAGCGTGAACTCGAACCCCGCCGGAGTGGCCTCGATCCAGCGGCTCATCGTCTCGTCGCGGGGCGGTTGATAAAAAGTCTGCTGGACTTCGACAACCGGGAAGTAGAGGGGGTAGTCCTCCATGGAGATTGTGAAGCCGCAGAGTCCGACACGGAGCATCGACGGGCGCCGGTGCGGGAAACGTGCCGCGAGCGAGTGGCTCTCGGTTCCGTAGGCTTCCCGCCAGGAGGGCTTCAGGGCTCGCGCAAGCGGGCGTCCTCCGCGGAGGGGGATGGGGGCTTCGGAGCCGCGGCGACTTCGGAGCGGATCGAGTCCTTGAACCCCCGGATCGCTTCGCCGAGGCCCTTGCCGAGCTCGGGCAGACGCTTCGGGCCAAAGACGACCATTGCGATGGCCAGGATGATGAGCAGATGCGCGGGCTGAAGAAGGCCTTCGAACATGGGTTCCCTCCTCAGATTAGAAGGGGCGAGAGGGGAAAGGCTTACGGGGTTTCCGAAGAAAGAGGATCGGGAGTGCGGTCACGACGCCGGCTCTGCTGGCCGGAGCGTCCTCTTTTTACGCAAGAAGGTGGGCCAGCCGACCGGGAGTTGCGATCGTCTGCCACCTTCCTCACTGAACGTCGCCATCAATTCGCAAGCGGCGATTTATACGGGGAGCCCTGGGGCCGCGAACGCTTGACCTCTCCTCGGGCGTTCGGATAAGGTTCCCCTCCCTGACGCGGGGTGGAGCAGCCTGGTAGCTCGTTGGGCTCATAACCCAAAGGTCGCAGGTTCAAATCCTGCCCCCGCAACCAAGTCCCTTAAACGCCCGGAGAACCCTCCGGGCGTTGTTATTTCCAGACAGCCACAAGCGATTTGACCCTGCGGCCTTTGGCTGAAAATCAGCCGCAGGTTTAAGCCGTCTAAACCAGAAGACCAAGCCCAGCCCGGGCGGCCTGAATCAACCGGCCCCAGAAGTAAGGCCACGCTGGAGGCGGCGCCGGCTCACAGCCGGCGCCCAATCCTGCCCCCGCAACCAAGTCCCTGAAAGGCCCGGAGAACCCTCCGGGCGTTGTCATTTCCAGACAGCCACACTCGACCACAGGATAAGTAATCCCCCGCGCCTCAGCGAAGACGAAGCAGGACTGCCCTGCCGTCGGTTTCGAAACGGTCTCCGGCGAAGTTCTGTCCGATCGAAGGGGAGGTCACGACGAAGACGCTGGCGGAAGCCACGTCTCCCGTGACGATCAGGCTGTCCTGAACGTAGGCGCGTTGAAGATCGACGTGAGGGTCTATGGAATGAACGAGCACCGGAGTCACCGCGGACCTGCGGAGTCCCCGGTCGAAATGCGCGGTTGCGACCCAGATCGAGCCGCCGTTCGCGTCGATCAGGCTCGTGTTCCACAGATGAATGTGGTGCCGCTCACGGATCGTGTTGGCCGGAGTCGAGTGCTCGAACGCCAGCATGTTCGGCAAACCGTTCCAGAAGGACGGCGTCCCGGGCTGCTGGGGGTAAGGACGATCCGTCAGCAGCGACCGGATTTCCCGGGACATCGATCCGAGACTGATCGGATCGGCGTCCCGCCAGCCCGCTTTTAGAAATACCGCCCGCACGGCTCCGGCCGCACCCACCATGACGACGTTGATCGGTTCCATGGGTTTTCCGGTCAGGTCCTCGCTGTGAGTCGGCACCCTGCCAAACAGAAGGGCGGGGATCTGCTCCGCCGGGATAACCAGGTTCGTGGCCGGGACCGCGTGGGGCTGCGGGAGCGGCGCGAGGCGGTAAAGCGAGACGGCAACGCTCAACCAAAGACCTGCGAGAAGAGCGGAAACTCTGGCGAGCCGGAAATACGGAATCTTCGGAGGGAGGGGGGCGTGTCTGCGGCGCCAGACGAAGAGGGCGGTCGAGGCCGCACTGAGCCATGCCGCTCCCGCGGCGTAGCTCGCAAGGATGTCCGACGGCCAGTGGACGCCGAGATAGACCCTGGAAAATCCGATAGCGCCCACGAGCGCAGCGGCCGCGAAGATCAGAAGAGGCCGCGCCCTGCGCCGTGTCGATGGGAGCAGGAGCGCACAGACGAGGCCGTAGAAAACGAATCCGGCGAAGGCATGACCGCTGGGAAAGCTGTAGCTGCTTTCGAACGCGATCGCATTCACGGGCTCCGGACGGCTCCGGTGAACGACATTCTTGACCAGCCACACCAGCGCTTCGCCGAGCAACATCGTGAGAGCGAGAGTGAAGACCTCCGCCTTCCGCCGCCAGAGAGCGAGGATCAACCCGAGAATTAGGCCGCCCGCGGCGAGGGTCTGCCACCGGCCGAGGTCGGAAACGAAGACCATCACCCGAGTCACATTCGGTGTCCGAGCGCTCTGTGCGAGATTGCTGAGCCTCAGGTCTGCGCGTATCAGGGGCGTCTTTCTGGATAGGTCCCCCGCGACGCGGGCGAACAGGAGAAGGAAGATCAACAAGACCCCGAGCCGATTCACCAGGGTGAGGACGAGCTTCCGGTGATCGCGCGGAGCGGCTTTTTCCACGACCGGAGAGTCTAAGGGACGACGGTCGCGCAGGGACGGCCCCTCGACCCTCCGCCCGCTCTCAGCCGCATCCATTTTCTTCGAAGCGGAGTTGATGCAATCGCATCAAACGTCCATGACCGTTGGCACATAGAAAGGAAGGTGACCGGGAGGCTTGAATGTTTTCGACCATCGAGCTCGAGATCGAGTTGTTCTGCCGCGGAGTCCGGATCGGTCCCTCGTGCGAGGTCGAAAGCGAGGGGAGACGGATTTCCCGAACCCGAGCCGGGCTGGGCTCGGGGCTCGAGCTCGTTCTGCCCGGACCGCGAAAGGAGCACTGGGTGAACGTGCCACTCGCCGAGCGCTTCGCGCAGGTCTCACCGCTAGTTCTGCATCGCGAGAACGGCGGGTACCACATCCACGACGAGAGGGACGCCGGCCTTTATCCCGTTCGCCTTCCGGCGGAACCCGCGTGGTACGGGCGGGCCACCTCCTCCGGCGTCGAGATGAGCCGCATCGGGGTCCTTCAGGGAAATTACCTCGGCGTCTATGTCTCGAACGCGTGCCTCTACTGGGCCGGAGCGCCGTCCCGCGCGTGCAAGTTCTGCACGATCGGCAAGAACGTCGGCGTCTCGGAAATCAAAGGCAAGAGAGTCGAGGACGTGGTCGAGGTCGCGCTCGCGGCGCGAGACCAGTCCGGGTCGATCTTCACGCATTTGAACACCGGATATCACCTGGAAGACCTCGACGGGTATGAGCGGATCCACGGGTTGCGGCAATGCGAGCCGTTCGTTCGCGCGATCCGGCAGCGCGTCGGCGGGTTCATCGGCGTGCAGTGCATGCCCGTCCCGTCGAGGAGGTTCGCCGAATACGACGATCTGATCGTGGCAGGCGCCGATCACTTCTCCTTCTGTTACGAATTCGAGGACCCGGAGTACTTCGCGCTGCTCTGTCCGGGCAAAGCGCAGACGCTCGGACAGAGGGGCTTCTTCGACGCGATGGAGTACACGGCGAAGAAGCTCGGCAGAGGCCGGGTGTCGGGCGAAATCATCGCCGGCCTCGAGCCCGTGGCCGCAACGAAGCGGGGCATCGACCGGATCGTCTCCGCGGGAGCGTTTCCGACCGTCTGCATCTTTCGTCCGACGACGGGAAGTGAGCTCGAGAACACGCCGGCGCCCGACCCGGAGGCGATGAAGGAGGTCTTCGCGCATCTCTGGACGGCGTGCCGGAAGGCCGGCCTTCCCGTAGGAATTCTCCCGATCGAGGTTTCGCTCGTCGTGCAGCCGGAAGAGACCCGGGAGCTGGTTCCGCCATCCCTTTCCTCCCGCGCCTATGGCTGGAAGCTCTCGGCCCTGCGGCAGCTCGCGCGGCCGTATGTTTCGTGGAAGCGGAGGCCCGCCGCCGGCGCTCGCGTCCGGCCGGCGAGAACACCAGGCGCCGCCTCGGCTGTCGGGAAATCTCCGCCGCCTGATGCAGTCACATCACGCCGGCGCGTTCGAGCCGCCCGTACCCTGACGTCGTGGTCCATTTTTCGAAAACTGCGGAGGACACAATGAAGCTATTCCGAGGAAGCTCCCGCGCCCTGTTCCTGGTCGGAGTGCTCGCGGTCCCGGCAATGGCCGCGCTCGCGCTCAACTCCGCCGCGGGACGGCCGGCGCAGCGCATCCGTTTTACCGATGCCGCGTCGCAGTCCGCCGAGTTCATCGGGTACTCGCGTTCGATCGAGCTCTCGGCGACGCAGCGGACGGCGCGGAATCGCGCACTCGCGTCCATCCCGGCGCCCTGCTGCTCGAAATTCTCGGCCGCGACGTGCTGCTGTCCGTGCAACCTTGCCAAAAGCGTCTGGGGGATCGCGAACCTCCTGATCACGCGCGACCACGCCTCCGACGCGGAGGTCGGGCGCGCCGCGCGCGACTGGATCGCGTTCGTCAACCCGGGAGGATTTACCGGGGATGTCTGCGATTCGGGCGGGGGATGCGGCCGGCGGTTTTCCCATGATGGGTGCGGCGGAATGGACGAACGAAATCTGCTGGCGGCGCGGTAACGAGATGGCCGCCGTCCGCAGCAACGGCGAGACACTCTCGCTCCGCAAACGCCCCCGGAACCGGCTGCATTTTCGCGATCGAGATGCCTCTCCGGTCACTGCCAGTCCTCGAGCCGGCGGCCGACCGCTGCGCGCGATAGCCGGCGCGGTCTTCCCCGCGTCGCGGGTTCAGTCCCCTCTCAGCACGACCGCCGGGTCCACGCGCGTCGCTCGCCACGCGGGAACATAGCTCGCGAGGAAGGCGACGGACGCGAGCAGCAGGGAGATCCCCCCGAACGTCGCGGCGTCTGTCGGCCGCACCTCGAACAGAAGGCTCGTCAGGAGGCGCCCGAATCCGAGAGATAGAAGAAGGCCCGCGCCGAGTCCCGCGAGCGTGAGCTTCAGGCCCTGGCCGACCACGAGGCGGAGGACGCTCCGGCTGTCCGCCCCGAGCGCTATCCGGATCCCGATCTCGCGCGCCCGCTGCGCGACCGAGTAGGCCATCACGCCGTACAGCCCCACGCAGGCGAGGACGAGCGCGAGAAAGGCGAAGAGCCCGAGGAGCATCATCCGCACACGCTGAGCGGACACCGACTCCGAAATCACCTGACTCATCGGCCGGACCTTCGAGATCGCCTGGTCCGGGTCCATCGAACGGACGGCTGCCGCGAGCGCGGCGGCGGCCCTGTCGGAAGAAAGCTTCGTGCGGACGACGAGCGTCGAGGAGGGCCAGGGGTCCTGCGCGTACGGAACGTAGACCGTGGGAACGGACCGTTCCTCGAGCCGGTGCTGCCGGACGTCTCCCACGACGCCTACGACCGACGACCATTCGTCCCCCAGGCCGACCTTCATGCGACGGCCGACGGCGTCGCGCTTCGGGAAAAATCTCCGGGCCAGGGATTCGCTGACGATGACGGCGCCCGGGCCGGCGGGTCCGTCTCGCGAGTCGAACGGCCGGCCCTGAAGGATCGGAATTCCCATGGCTCGGAAGTAGTCGGCGCTCACCACCTGGTAGTCCGGAGAGAACGAGAGTTTCGGAAACCCCTCGATGTCGGTTCCGCGGCGGCTCGCCCCCGGGTTGAGCGGCAGACGCGACACGGCGGCGGCCCCCGACGTCCCCGGCAGCGCCCGAATCCTTCGCAGGACGTCCTCGACGGCCGCCCGTCGGGCGGAAGGGTCCGAATAACGGCCCGGCGGCAGATTCAGCCGCGCGGTCAGGAGCCCGCCGGCCTCGAAACCCTGCCGGACCGCCACGAGCCGGTCGAAGCTGCGGATGAGGAGGCCCGCGGCGAGCAACAGCACCGCCGCGAGCGCGATCTCGGTGACGACCAGGATGCTCCGCGTGCGCTGGGCGCGAGAGCCGGCAATTCCCCGGCCTGACTCCTTCAGCACGCCGTTCACGTCGCCGCGCGCGAGGGCCAGCGCCGGGAACAGGCCGAACAGCGCGCCCGAAGCGACCGACACGCTGGCGGTGAAAAAGAGTACGCGGGTGTCGAGCGTCAGGCCCGACCCGACTACGAGACCCTCGGGCACCATGGAGCGCAGCGGCGCCATCGCCGCCTTCGCGAGAACGAGGCCCACGGCTCCGCCCGCTCCCGCGAGCAGAAAGCTCTCCGTGAGCAACTGGCGCACGAGGCGCAATCTGCCCGCGCCGAGCGCCGCCCGAATGGCGATCTCCCTCTGCCGCTGGGTGCCGCGGGCGAGGACGATGTTTGCGACGTTCGAGCAGGCGATCAACAGCAGCAGCGTGACCGCGCCGAGCAGGACTCCGAGCGCGGGACGCGCGGAGCCCACGAGATCGTCGTGGAGCGGGACCACGGCCGCCCCGATGGATCCCTCCCCGTCTCCATGCTGGCGCTTCAGCCGCGCGACGATCCCGTTCACCTCCGCCTGCGCACTGGCGCCGGTCGCCGCGGGGGCAAGCCGCGCCACGACGTCGATGTAGTGCGTGTCCCGAGACGGAGAGGGATCGACGAAGGGGCGGAGCGGGTGGGGGGGCACGGCGAATCGCGACGACGTCCACAGCTCCGCGCCGGCGGGCAGCTCGAAGTCCACGGGCATGATCCCCACGACCGTGTGCGGGTTGCCGTCGATGGAGACGGACTGACCGAGGATCGAGGGGTCCGTGCCGAAGCGGCGCCGCCACAACTTCGCGGAAAGCACCACGGCCGGCGCGGCGCCCGGGCTGTCCGGCTCCGGCTGCAGGGTGCGTCCGGCGATGGGAGATCGCTTCAGAAGCGGAAAAAAATCCGGCGTCACGACCGCGCCTCGGACCACTTCCGCGCGCTCACGGCCGACCAGATTGAAGGCGCCTTCGCGAAACGAGGCGACCCGTTCGAAGGACCGCGCTCCAAGGCGCACATCCAGAAAATCGGCCGGCGACAGGCTCTGTCGATCGCCTTCGTCGTTGCGACCGTAGACCATGACCAGACGGCCGGGTTCCGGAAATGGCAGTGGACGCACGAGCACGGCGTTGATCACCGAAAAGATCGCGGTGTTCGCTCCGATTCCGAGCGCGAGCGTCAGCGCCGCGGCGGCGGCGAACCCCGGGTTGCGGCCGAGGGTGCGAAGCGCGTACCGGACATCCTGCACGAGCCCGTCCCAGAAGATCCAGCGCGCGCTCTCGTAGAAGTGCTCCTGCGCGGCCGTGACGTTGCCGAACCGGCGTCGCGCCTCGGCCGCGGCCTCTTGCCCGGGCAGACCGTCCTCGCGTAGCGCGTCCTCTTCGAGCGCGATGTGCGCGCGGATCTCGTCCGCGAAATCACCGTCGGGCCGGCGCTTTCGGAACATGCCAGGCTCCCCTCTCCCCTTTCCCCTTACCCTTCACTCGTCTCGGGCCCGAGCACCCGGGCAATGGCTCCGGCGAGCCGGCTCCAGCGGCTGCGCTCCTTCGCGAGCTGCCGGCGTCCGATCCGCGTCAGGCGGTAGAAGCGCGCCCTCCGATTGTTGGAGGATGTCCCCCACTCCGCGCTGATCCACCCCTCGCCCTCCAGGCGTTGGAGCGCGGGATAGAGCGCGCCATGCTCGACGAGCAGGACGTCGTCCGAGCCGTGCTGGATCGCCCGTGCGATGCCCTGGCCGTGCTGGGGCCCGAAGACGAGCGTCCGCAGGATCAGCAGATCGAGCGTGCCCTTCAGCAGCGCGAGACGCTCGTTTTTCCTGCTACGGGTGACCATTCGACCCGAGTCTCCACCCTTTCGGGTCGAATGTCAACCCAAAGGCTTTACGAGGGCCTGACCTGGGACCTGGCCGCGGCAGCGGCCGAAGAGACCGTCGAAGCGGCGCTCGCGCGCTGATACGGCCGGGAAAACGGCCGGGAGGGGCCCGGCGCCGCTGGTAGACTCGTTCCTCCCTTTCAACATTCCCTTGATGAGCGATGTTCTTCCGATCCTCGGTTGCCTCGCGCTCTTTCTCCTCGTCCTGCCGGTCGCGGCCCTCGTCCAGGCGCGGCGGACCAGAAAAGAGATGCGCCAGCTCTGGGCGCAGTTCGCCGAGCTGACCGGCCGGATCGCGCGCATGGAGATGGAGCGGGGAGCTCACGCTGCCGCTCCGGCCTCGAGCGCCCAAGAGCCCGCACCCGTCGCGCCGCCGGTCCCCGCGCCCGGAGCGTCGGCGCATCGTCCGCCCGCGCCGGAACCATCGCCGCCTGCCACGGCCGCCGACACGGCCCCTCCGTCCCCGCGGGATCCGATCGCCCCGCCGATCTCTCCGCCGCCGTCGGTTCCGCCTCGGCCCGCGGCCCCCGTTCTACTGCCTCTTCCGCCGCGCCCTCCGCGCCCGCCCTTCGACTGGGAGAGCCTGATCAGCGTCCGTCTCTTCGCCTGGCTCGGCGGCATCGCGCTCTTCATCGGGATGGGACTGTTCCTCCAGTACTCGATCCAGCACAACCTGATCTCTCCGCTGTGGCGCGTCGTGATCGCGCTGCTCGTGGGCGCGGCCGCCCTTGCGGGCGGGGACTTTCTGCGGACTCGCGGGGAGATGGCGGGTCAGGCGACGTCCGGCGCCGGCGTCGGGATCCTTTACGCCTCTCTTTTTGCCGCTCACGCCCGCTACGCCCTGCTCTCGACCCCGGCCACGTTCGCCTGCATGGCCGCCGTGACCGTCGTCGCGGGGATTCTCGCCGCGCGGCGAAGGGCCTACATCGTTGCGGTGCTCGGTCTCGTCGGCGGGTTTCTGACGCCGTATCTCCTCGCGACGCACGAGGACCGCCCGGTCGCGCTTTTCCTTTACGTGCTTCTGCTCGACTTCGGCGCGCTGGCCCTGGCGCGGCGCCGGGGATGGCTCTCGATCTCGAGCCTCGCTCTCGCCGGCTCCGCCATTCTCTTCGCGGGCTGGTCCGCCGCGCATCTGGACGGCGGCAAGGCGCCATGGGCCCTCGGTGCCGCCGGAGTGCTGGCCGCCCTGTTCGCCGGATACCCCCAGGGCGCGGAGGGCGCGCCGGGAGCCTCGCGCCGCGAATGGGTCTCCGGGATCCGGATTTGCGCTTCGATGGGTCCCATGCTGCTCGCATTCCTGGTCGCGGGCCACGGGGGCTTCGCGATCTCCCCGGCGTTCCTGTGCGGATATCTGATCCTGCTCGCGGTCGGCGCGTTCCTCGTCGGCCATCGCGCCGAGTTCACTCCGCTGCTCCCGATCGCCCCGGCGTTCTCGGTCGCCACGCTCGCGGCGCGCGTCTCGAACGATCTCTTCACGCATCGCACCGAAGTCCTCTTCTATTTCGCGCTCGTCCCGGCCGGGTTCCTGGCGTTCGCGCTGGCGAGGCGGGGACGCCCCGATCACCCCGCAACGCGCGCCGCCGCCGCGATATCGCTCGCGGGAGGGTTTCTCGTGCTCCTCCGGTTCCTCGACCTTCCCGGGACGGCGCCCGTGCTGCCGCTCTGGATCTTCGCGGCGGCGCACGCGGCCGGGCTGCTGGCGATCGCGACGATGCTCGCCTCCGGCGCGTGGATTCTGGCGAGCCACGCGCTTCTCTTCGCGTCGCTCGCCGGGATCGTCGCATCCGACCTCGCCGGTTCCGGCAAACGCGCGCACGGACTCCCGGAGCTTCTTCCGCTCATCATTGCGCCGACCGCCGCGTTCTGGGCCCTCCCCTTTCTGTGGAGCCGCTGGCGCCGGGACCGGCTCGCGTGGCTGTCGAGCGCGCTCGCCCCGATCCTGCACTTCCCCGTTCTCTACCTGCTGGCGAAAGACGAGTGGGGCTCGACATGGCTCGGCGGCGTGGCGATCCTCTGCGGCGCCGCGGCGCTTCTGGCTCTCCGCCGCTCGCAGGCGCTGCTGACTTCGCCGGAAGACCGCCGCTTCACCGCCGCGCTCTTCGGGGCGCTCACACTGGTTTTCGTGACGGCCGCGGTTCCGATCGTTCTCGACAAGCAGTGGATCACCGTCGCCTGGGGCCTGGAAGCCGCCGCGCTCGCCTGGCTGTGGCGCCGCGTCCCGTCCGAAGGCCTCGTCAAGGCCGCCACTCTCCTGGCGGTTGGCTGCTTCGTCCGTCTCGTCTTCAATCCCGCGCTGTGGCACTACCACGCACGCAGCGGCACGCCGATCCTGAACTGGTACCTCTACACGTTCGGGATCTGCGCCGACGCGCTGCTCTGGACCGCGCGGATGCTCCGCGACGCTCCCTGGGCCGCCCGGCGACGCGTCAGTCCTCTCCTCCAGGCAGCCGCCGGAGTCCTCCTGTTCATGCTCGTCAACATCGAGATCGCCGACTTGTACTCTCCCGGACACACGGTGGTCTTCCGGCTCTCAGGCGGAGGTCTCGCGGAAGACGTCACGTATTCGGTGGCCTGGGGCGTCTTCGCGATGATCCTGCTCGCGCTCGGAATTTCGCAGAGCTCCAAGCCGGTCCGGGCCGCCGCGCTCCTCGTGCTCCTCCTGACGATCGGGAAGGTGTTCCTGCACGACCTGTGGGACCTCGGCGCCCTTTACCGCGTGGGCTCCGTCATCGGTCTCGCGGTCGCGCTGCTCGCGGTTTCGTTCCTGACTCAGCGCTTCGTCTTCGCCCGAGAGCGATCGTGAAGAAGGCCGTTCTCGCCTCTTTTGCGCTCGTTCTGGTCGCGGCCGCTCCCTACGACCTCTTCCGGTACTCGAGGACGATCACCGCGAGCGCCGGATGGGCCCGGCTGGTACTTCCCGACGACGTCCTCGACGCGTGCCGGCCCGGACTCCCGGATCTGCGAATCCGCAACGCGGCCGGCGAAGAGGTCGCCTGGGCGCTCGAGGAGCGCATCGGCCGAGCGCCCGCGCGCCTGCCGTTGCGCGACGTCGAGAAAACGGCCCGTCGTGAGACGGTCGCGCTCCTCGATCGCGGCGCGCACCCCGCTCTGGCCCGCGCGGCGACTCTGGAGATCGAAGGCACCGAGTTCTTGAAACCCGTTTCCGTCGAGTCTTCCGACGACGGCAGGTCGTGGGGAACCTTCGCGAAGGGATCGATCTTCGCCGGGCGCGAGGTGAGGTCGACGACGCTGCGCTTTCCGCCCAACGGGCGCCGCTGGTGGAGATTCCGTTTCGACGACCGCAACGGCGATCCGATCATGCCGCGGGCGGTTTCGATCGACGCGCGCGGCGAAGAGCCCGTCCTGCGGGAAATCTCGCTCGCGCCGGGTACCGCGGACCGATCGGATCCCGGCGCGACGACACGCTCGGTGGCGCTGCCTGCCGGGAACCTCGGCGTCGATGCCCTGCGGATCTCGGGCGCCGCCCCGGCGTACGTCCGCCGTGTGACGGTCACATCGCGCGTCTTCTATCGCGACGAAGTGGTTCGACGCGTCGTCGGAGAAGGCACTATCTCGCGAGCCGCCGACGGGTCGGGCATCGACCGCGTCGCGCTCTGCGACGGGTCCGCGCGGCTGCTCGAAATCGAGATCGAAGAGCCCGGCGGACCGCGCTTCGAGATCGCGCGCGTCGATGCGCTCGCGCGCCCGCAGGCCATCGTTTTCGCGGCTCCCCGGGACGGGCAGCCGCTCCGGCTTTACTACGGCTCCGGGATCGCCGAGGCGCCCCGGTACGACCTCGAGCGGGCCCTCGCGATCGCGAGACCCGTGCGCCCTTCACAGGTCGCCCTCGGCCCGGCGGAGAAGAGGGCGGGAGAAGCGGCCGCGCTTCCGGCCGGCCCGCGCGGCGCCCCCGTCGATCCCGCCGCCTGGAAGAAGTCATCGCCGATCGCGCTTCCGGGCGAAAGCTCGGTCGCCTACCTCGATCTGCCGTCGCCCGCGGCCGAGAAAGCGGTCTCCGTCCGAATCCTCGACTCCGAGAAGCGTCCCGTACCGTACGTGATGGAGCGCGTCGCGCACCGGGAGCGGCATCCGGCTCCGGCGGCCGCGGCGGAGCGCGGGACGAAGACGATTGTGCGGATCACGATGGACCCGGCGTCCTCGGCCGATCTCGTCGAGATGTCCGCCGGCTCGCCGGCGTACTTCTCGCGGCAGGCGACCGTTTTTCAGGAGGACCGCGACGCCCGGGGAACCACGGGACGCCGCGTTCTCGGAAGCGCCTCGTGGATCCGCCGCGAGGGGGATCCGCCCATCCCGATCACGATCCCGATCACGCGGCCGACCCAGGCCGCGATCGAGGTCGAGATCGAGAACGGCGATAACGCGCCCCTTTCGATCTCCGACACCGCCGTCTGGACCTCGTCACCGCGCATCGACTTCGCGTTCGTGCCGGGCGAGCGGCTGACCCTCGCGTGGGACAACGAGAACGCGCCTGCCCCGAGATTCGACCTGGAGCTCGTGGCGGGGCGGGTCCTCTCCGCGCCGGCGCTTCCCGCGAAGCTGGCCGCTTCCCCCGCGGCGGCGAAGCCCGCCCGAGCGGCGCGCACACCGGCGGCGCTGTGGATCGCGATCGTAGTGGGTGGCGCGCTTCTCCTGGTGGTGCTCGCCCGGACCCTGAAGAGCCCCGGCTAGTCCTGACGTCTCAGCGCGGGACTAAAGACCCGGCCGGCGGAGTCGGCGCGACGCGAGGCGTCCGGAATTCCGACGGCCGCGGCTCCTTCTTCGCGGACAGCGTGCCCGCCGGATAGAGGAGAACGAGGTCTTCCGGGTGAACCAGGTGAAGCTCCTCGCGGGCGACCTTCTCCGCCGGAAACTGGTGGCGAGTCGCGGCCTCGATCGAGAGCCGCAGCTCGTCGTTCTCGGCCGCGCGCTCGGCGAGCTGCACGTCGAGCCGCTTGACGTCCTCGCGCGCGTTGTGAAGATCGAGCACCTTGTGGTCCCAGAGCAGCAGCAGCCCGAGCACGACGGACGAACACGCCAGCGAGGCGAAGAACGTCAGGAACGGGCGAGGCGCGCGCGGGGGAGGCGGAGCTTCTCTCATACCGGAAACGCGTTTTTCCCGGCGAACACACCGGCGGCGCCGAGCTCCTCCTCGATCTCGAGCAGCCGGTTGTATTTCGCGAGCCGCTCGCCGCGGCAGGCGGAGCCGGTCTTGATGAGGCCGCTGTTGACCGCTACCGCCAGGTCCGCGATCGTGTCGTCCGAGGTCTCGCCGGAGCGGTGAGAGACGATCGTGCGGTATCCGTTCGTCTGCGCCATGCGCACCGCCTCGAGCGTCTCCGTCACGGTGCCGACCTGGTTCAACTTCACCAGCAGCGCGTTGGCGATGCCGTCGGCAATGCCCTCGGCGAGGATCGCGGGCGTGGTCACGAAGAGGTCGTCGCCGACGAGGAGCATTTTCCCGCCGAGCTCCCGGGTGGCGAGCGCCCATCCCTTCCGGTCGCCCTCCGCGAGGCCGTCCTCGATCGAGGCGATCGGATACGACGCGGCGAGGTCCGCCCAGTACGCGACCATCTGTTCCGGCGAGAACGTCTTCTTCTCACCGGCGAGCACGTACTTGCCCTTCTGAAAGAACTCGGACGCGGCGGGATCGAGCGCGATGACGACATCCCGCCCGGGCTTGTAACCGGCCGCCTCGATCGCAGACATCAGGAGGTCGAGCGCCTCGCGCGAGGACCCGATGTCGGGCGCGAAGCCGCCCTCGTCGCCGACGGCAGTGGAAAGGCCCTGCTTCTTGAGCTTCGATTTCAGCACGTGAAAAATCTCGACGCCCGCGCGGAGCGCTTCCGCGAACCGCTCGAAGCCGATCGGGCACACCATGAATTCCTGCGGGTCGAGACGGTTGTCGGCGTGCACGCCTCCGTTGATGACGTTCATCATCGGGACCGGCAGTGTCCGGGCGGCGGCGCCGCCGAGATATCGGTACAGCGGGAGGCCGGAAGCTTCGGCGGCGGCCCGCGCCACGGCCATCGACACGCCGAGGATCGCGTTCGCGCCGAGCCGCCCCTTGTTGGGCGTCCCGTCGAGCTCGACTAAGATCCGATCGATCAGCGCCTGGTCCCGCGCGTCCGTCCCCTGGATCTCGGCCGCGATCTCTCCATTGACGTGGGCGACGGCTTTGAGCACGCCTTTGCCGGCGTAGCGCTTCGAGTTGCCGTCCCGGAGCTCTAAGGCCTCGCGCTCTCCCGTCGACGCGCCCGAGGGGACGCCGGCGCGGCCGGTCGCGCCGCCGGAAAGCAGGACCTCGACTTCGACCGTCGGGTTTCCTCGCGAGTCCAGGATCTCGCGCCCGAGGACCCCTTCGATCAAAAAGCTCAAGGCCGCGTCACTCCTTCACTCACACTTTCAGCAGGTCCTGCGCGGCCTCGGCGAGCGCGGAAACCTCCTGCTCTGAGCTGGCCTCCACGTACACCCGCGCCACAGGCTCGGTCCCGGATTCTCGAACCAGAATCCACGAACCGTCCGCGAAAATCAACTTCATTCCGTCCAGGAGGTTCACGGAGGCGACGCTCGTCCCCGCGAGGCTCTCCGGCGGTGAGGCGCGGCGCCGGGCGAGGGCCTGGCGCGCCTCCGCGGAGAGAGGCAGGTCGACGCGGCGCGAGATGAAAGCGCCGATGTCCGCGACGAGGTCCCGCGAGAGCTCGCCGAGCGTCTTCCCCGTCGCGCCGAGCATCTCGGCGACCAAGAGGTCCGCGAGAATGCCGTCTTTCTCCGGAACGTGACCCTCGACGGTCAGGCCGGCGCTCTCCTCGCCTCCGAGCAGAATCTCGCCCGCGATCAGCTTCTCGCCGATGTACTTGAACCCCACCGGCGTTTCGTAGAGCGGCACGCCGTACTTCGCGGCGATCGCGTCGAGAGCGTGCGTCGTCGCGACGCTCCGTGCGATACCACCGCGGCGCCCCTTCCGCCCGAGAAAGTCATTGGCGAGAAGCGCGAGGATGTCGTTCGGCTGGATGTACGCGCCGTTTTCGTCGCAGATCCCGAAGCGGTCCGCGTCGCCGTCGCACGAGAGACCGAGACGGGACCCGTTCGCGACGACGGCTCGGCCCAGTCCGACCAGCTCCTTTTCGCCGCACTGGGGGGATTGCCCGCCAAAGAGCGGGTCGGGCTTCGCATTCAAGCTTTCGACCGAAGTTCCACACGCATTCAGGTAGCCGTCGAGGAACCCGGCCGAGGTGCCGAAGCGGAAATCGACCGAGAAGCGGGGGTCTCCGCGTGCGACGTCGGCCCCGCGCACTTTCGCGCCGAGATCTTTCAGGTAGGGAGGCACGGGATCGAATTCCGCGACGCTCTCGGGTGCCGGGGGCGGCATTTCCGGGATCTCCGCCAGGAAAGCCTCGATGCGCGAGGTCACTTCGGGCAGCGCAGGCGCGCCGTCCGAGGTCGAGAACTTGATCCCCAGATACTGAGGCGGGTTGTGGCTCGCCGTGAAATTCACGCCTCCGGCCGCCCCGCGGCGCCGGATCTCGAACGCGAGCACGGGCGTCGGGATGGGACGGCTGGACATCTCCGCCTGGAACCCGGCCGCCTGAAGGATCCGGGAGGCCTCCGCGGCAAAGCGGCCCGCCAAAAATCGCGTGTCGTACCCGACGAGAACCAGCTGGCCCTGGCGGCCTTCCGCCTCGAGCGTCCGCGCGATGGCGGCGATGACCCGTCGAGCGTTGCCGAACGTGAATTCCTCGGCGAGAACGGCCCGCCAGCCCGAAGTCCCGAATCGGATCGACACCATGTGCTCACCTCTTGTCCGGTGACCGGGAAGGAGACGCCCGGGCCCTGCGTTGCCGTGACGGATGACCCTCAAATCGGAGGCTCGTCGTCTGCCGACCCGCGGCGGCGATGATGTCACTACGGGGAGAACCGGCGCAAAGGTCCCGAGGACGGCGGCCGCTCTCCTGCTCGCCGCCGTATGCCTCCCGCTGACGCTCGCCTGCGCGGTATCGGAGTCGGAGGTTTGGACGGCGGGCGCATCGCGGCGTCCCCTCGAGCTGCGGGCGCCACAGCTCGACCGGCCGCTCACCGAAAGAGCGCCCGACCCGTCGCGGCCGGGAGATCCGGTGAAGGCTGCGGTGCTCGCTCGCATCAACGCGGACCGCGCCCGCTTCGGCATCGCCCCCGTCGCCTGGGACGACGCGGCCGCGCGTGTCGCCGACGCGTTCTGCGCCCGCCAGATCCAGGAGCGGACACGGGGGCACTTCCTGATGGACGGCCTTCCGCCGTATGCCCGCACGGGCTTCGCGGGGATCTTCGGTCTTCACTCGCAGAACTCCGTCTCGTGGGTGACGACAGCGCCGAAATTCTCCGAGACGACGATCGCGCTCGCGCTGTCGGGTCAGGAACAGATGATGGACGAAAAGCCCCCGGCGGATGGCCACCGCGTGACGATTCTCGACCCGGAAGCGACGCACGTCGGCGTCGGGTACTCGGTCTCCGGCGGGCGATTTCAGATGTCGCAGGAGTTCCTGACCCGCCGCATGGAACAGGTCACGCTGGCAGAGGCCGACGCGGGCGGAGCGGCGATCGTCATCCGCGGCAAGCCGGCGGCGAACTGGCGCCTGCGCTTCGTGACTATCGCGCGCGAGGAGCCGCCGTCGCCGCTCACCCGCGAGCAGGCGTCGGGAAAGACGAGCTATTCCTACCCGAAGGCGAGTCTCGCCTACATCCCGGAGGGGATTCGAGGCATGACCGTCGTCGGCATGACGACGGACGACAAGGTCCGGATCCTTCCGGGCCACGAGTTCCTGTTCACCTTCGCGCCCGACCGCCCGGGCCTCTACACCTTCGAGTTCTACGTGGCAGAGAGCGACGGCTCGCGCCCGAGACCCGGAGGAAGCGCGACGATCTGGGTCACGGAGCGCGAACACCGCGCGGATCCCGGCGGAAGGCCGCCCGCCGATGCGGCCGTTCCGCCGGCTTCAAAAACTGTCCGCTGAAACTACGGAACACGAACCCGAGCGCGAGCCCGTCCCGCTCCCCGTCTAAACTCCCCGCTCAGCATGTTCACGATCCTGGTGGTCTCCCCAGACCCGTCTAACCTCGCCGGGCTGCTCGACACACACCCATCGGTCGAATTCGTCCGGGCCCGCGACGGCGAAGAAGCCCTTGAAAAACTCGGCCGAAACCGTCGCGTGGACGCCATCCTCCTCCTCTCCGGCCCCGAAAACGCCGCAATCGCCGAAGAGATCCGGGAAGACAACCCCGCCCCGCCGCCGCTGTTCACCGTCGAAGGCGGAGGCGAAACCACCCCGCCCTCCCGCCGCCTCCCAGCCGCCTCTCCGCAAAACCTCGTGCAATCGCTGATCGACAGCCTGAGCGAATCCTAGGCGGCGCGGCAGCCCGCTTTCGTTGCGAGACTTGTCAGGCTCTAGTTGCCGCCCCTCACCCCGGCCCTCTCCCCCGGCGCACGGGGAGAGGGAGCAGAGCTGCGCTGTTTCGAGGTGGCAGCGTAAAGGCTGCGCTTCCGGCGAGCTGGTGGCTAAGCTCGCCCCGAGAGGAGTCTCCCGACCAGAGGGAGGGAGGAGCCTCTCGGGGCGGGAGCGTGAGCGAACGCAGTGAGCGGAAGCGACGTGGTGGCGGGAGACGAAGCGAACGAAGCTAGCAGGCCGGCGGACGAGGCCGCAACCGGCCGAGCCGCCGGCCGGTGCCGTCGCCGCGCACGGCGACGGCAGCTCGCGCAGTGAGCGGAGGCGACGGCAAGCGGTGTTAAGGTAAGGCATTACGGAGTTTCCATGTCTGGTAGCGGCGGCTGCACCACGGGTAATTCTTATA
>JBBROA010000047.1:0-28899 GCA_038229875.1 Thermoanaerobaculia bacterium
CGTCAGGTCCATGACCACGACCCCCTCGTCGATCACCCGCTGGACGGGCGGGTAGGCGTCGGGAACGAAGAGCCCGATATCCACGGGGCGAACATCCCCGAAGGTCCGGGTCAGCTCATACCCGCCGTCCCGCCGCTCGTAAAGCCGCCCGCCGCGGACGCCGAGGTCCTCCCGGAAGTTCTCGATGACCGCACTGGCGGTCTGAGTAATGGTCGAGGCGACGTCAGGCGACCGCTCGATCGCCTCGATGGCACGCTCCACCTTTCGGAAGAGAGATTTGCGAGTTTCCATGAGAGGCGGGCGATTCTACCCGAGTCGGGAGGGAGGGGCGCGAAAGACGGAAGAAGCTCGGCAGAGCTCAGAGTACGAACGGAATCCAGCGAGAGCCTCTAGAGTCACGGGGCTCACCAGGGTTGGTATACCTTGATCTCTTCCTAAGAACCTCTTCGGCCGGGAGACTACGAGAGATAGTACCGCCGCCGCCTTCGCAGTCTAAGAACGATTTCTTGAAGCTGAGTCGTCTACACGATTTCGGGAACTGATCTCTGACATCAGCTTTGCGGCATGGACTCCTTCCGGAAGCATTCGCTCCGCCGTCAGCACCGGAAGCGCGGTGACCAATTGTTGGCGTGCCTCTTCTACGCGATCCGCGTGAAGCAATACCTCGGCAAACCATACGCGCCGATACGCGAGGACGCCGGTACAGCCACCCTCAACGGCTTTCGAGATTCCCATCTGAGACCATCGGATCGCCTCATTGAGATCATCTACCTGAAAATGACAATCCGCTATCGAAAACAGAACGCTTGATTCCATGATGGGACTGCCGCTTGCGGCGGCCGCAGCCTCTCCGAAGAGAGCTTCTGCCCGATCCATATCGCCCGACGCAGCAACCAATGCCGCCAAATTGTGTAAAGCGCAAGCAAGAAGAGAGACTGAACCAAACTGCCGTAATTCTTCAACGACCTGCTCCAACCCGGAAAGAGCAAGACCAGAGTGGCCCGCTTCGTTGTCGATCAGGCATTCCAAAAGACTGCAGAATGCAGCCTCGTAAAGCATGTGCCAACCAACAAATTGCTCGCGAAGCGCTATCGCGTCCCGGCGCGCGCGCTCTAAATTGTGTTCATCTCTCGCCTGAACACAGGCGTTTAGATTCACTTTCGCCAGGAGTGGTGCTCCCGCGGGACACTTACCAAAATGGGCAGTCGACACCTTTAACCATTTGGACGCTTCAGACTGTCGCCCGAGATAGCGGCAGGCATTGCCGGCTATCCAAGCGGCCTCGCCGAGAAAAAAGGCCTTTTCCCCCTCGGCTAAACTCCTCGCTTCGCGGCACGTTTCGTAGATTGTAGTGGCTGCTCGAAGAGCATTTGGGGTATCCACATTGCGATCGCGTCGGACACAGGCAAGAGCGAGAAAAACGTCTTCAGGTCGAGACAAAAAGTTCACTGCACGCGGAGTAGTCTGTTCCTCGGCCGGAAGTTTCAAGAACGACTCGATGCAGTCGATTGCGGCAAAGTCTTCCCTCACAAGTACGTCTGAAACCCGCAGCCATTCCTGGGACTCAATTTCCAAACCCAAAGCATTCGAGTGGCGCCATCCGATGAAAGCAAGCGTTGAGCAAATCTCGAGTCTTTCGCCATACCAGTCGCTGGTAGAATACTCAGCGGCCATTAAGTCGAACGAGTTACGTGTAGAGTCGAGTCCCGAGAAAGAGGGCGCGCTCTCTCTCAGGAGCTCAGAGAGCTTTTCACTGCAAGCCAACAAGTGCTCCTCGTTGGTGGGCTCTCGCTTCCAGCCGAACTCTTGAGACCTTCCGTGCGCGCCCTGGCTCTTAGTTAAAGCGCCCAAGAACAGGCGGTTCAGTCTCGAGATGGTTTCGGCCTCAAAAATCATCTGAGCTCTCGCTGGAGACTTTTCGCCGATACTCTCCGGCGGGGGGGTTCCAATGAGCCATGAGTCGGGCTCGGCGTATCGTCTTGCGGGAGAAGTTTGCGCAGAGGTGATCTACGACTTGGTACAGCCAAGCCTTGGGATTTTTCGACCGGTCCAATTTGCTGATCGCGAGGATGAACGCGTCTTGAACGATGTCGTCGGCATCCGAAGGGGCGATCCCATGACGACGAACGACCCGTCGGACCAGAGGCAAGAAGAATTCTCGGTAAAAAAGCTCGACACCGGCGTCTGTGGCAGTTTCCGCACAAGGCGCCCCGGCGGTAGGGCTAGGCGAGGGGCCCGGATTGGGCTTCAATAAATCGGTCTCTACGCCCCTATTGTCGCGAGACTGAGATTTGGCTCTATTAATTTTGAAGCGCGACGCGCAGGTCGCGGAGCGCTTCGACGTCCGTGCGTCGGCGACTGACTGACTCTTTCAAGAGCCCAATCGCTGCAAATCCCTCGGTCACCATGCCTTGCGCTTCTATGGTGGGCAAAGCGGCGAGAATTTCCCATTCCGCCTCCCTGTCCCGGCCATCGGCCAAAAGAACTTCAGACAAGACAATACGCAGCGACGCCGCACGGGCAGCGATCCCCAGATTCAAGAACTCGCTAATCGAAGCGCGGAGGCAGTCAGCAGCGGCCTGCAATTGACCGGTGATCTTGAACGTCGAACCGATGGACGATTTCAACTGGGCAGAGGCCAGCGAGGATTCCGTCGAATCGGCGCTCGAAAGCGCTTGCTGATATGCGTCCAGGGAAAGCTGGTGATTCCCTCTGCGACCGTATTCTTCAGCCATATTCGTCAATACCAAAGAGCGCAATATTCCTCGTCCTGGAGCGAGGCTCTCCAGGAGCTCAGAGAAGCAATCGAAGGCCGCTTCCAAATCTCCGGTTTCCTTTAGGGTCGCGGCCTCGAGAAATTTGGCCTTCTGCGACTCCTCGGTCATACCAAGTCGTTGGTAGCCGGCAGTCACAGATGGGAGAAGCGACAAGACTTCCGGGAAACGTCGCATGTCGTATCGAACAACGAGCCTGGCATGAGCAACCCGCAGGATCGACGGAGACGAATTCAAGGTATGGCAGAAGGACGCTTCGGCGAGGTCCAGCCAACGCTCAGCCTGCTCGAATTGGCCTGTGATTCGGAAAGTCTGTCCAGCCAGCAACGCGAATTCCCCAAGAAAATAATCCTTTTCATCAAAGGAGCCAACACGTGTGGCGTGTTTGTCGAGACGTTGGTAAATCGCTACGGATTCGTTGCACACGCGAAGAGGCTCGGAATTTGAGGCGCTTTTCAGCGAAGAAAGGACGCTCTGCGCGACATCTCCGTCTGAAAGAACCTGCCAGTCGGCGCCGATACGGTCGTCGATCTTCATGAAGAGCAGGGCTTCTGCCGCAGACGCGACTTCAGCCGCAGACCGCTCCGCGGACCTCAAATTCGGGGGGAACCTCAGAATTTTAGCGGTTTCAAGCATCGGGGTTGTGACGGAACCTCAGAAGATCCAAGCTCCTCGAGAATTCGCTCGCGACCTCTGCGGGTTCCCGATCGAGAATGCGCGAGGTCGTTTGGTCAGCCTCACGGAGGCCGCTGCCGATCACATACTTTTGATACTCGCGGGCGAATTGGCAGGAAGCCACGAGTAGGAAAGAACGTGATTCCTTCGGGCTCTTTGAGCCGGGGCGCATGCAGAAACGTAGAAACCAGAGATAGAGATCCTTCTCCAGTTCATTCGCCTCTGCATCGACCATCCCGTAGTGCGTGACGAGCGCAATGTGAATCAGACCCAGAGTGTCTTGGAAAACGGCTCTGACGTCCCTCTCGAAGGGATTCTCTAGATGACCCTTTGGAATAGTCTCGTCGGAGATCTCCATGGACCAATTCCTTTCTGGGATTTGGAATGGAGCTTAATACTACTTACGGAGGTAGTCAAGTCCCTACATCTCAAGAACAGAGAAGCTGGTATCAGCTTTATTTTGAGGTGTTTAGCTAGTTGGGTATGATGGTAGTGACGCTGGTCATGAGGTCTCCTCTGTTCGCAAACGACTCTGGCCAAAAGAGCCCGAGTCAAAAAACGCTCGAATCGCGCGCCTAAAAAGGCGGCGCGCGCGGATAGACCTGTGGCGGTTACCTGTTCGAGTGATCCCACCGAGGCTTAAACGAATCAGGCGTTATTGAATCACAGACGGGTCGGGAGGGTGTCAAGTATTTTTGCACCCCCCGTCTGGGTTGGGGGTGATCGCGGAGACCGGGATTTCGTCGGCTCTTGCCGGGCCTTCGCTCTCTAGCCGAACTTGATCAGCGAGCGCAGCAGATGGTCCTGGAAGCCGTGGTTGCCCACCTCCCAGACGTTCCGGCCGTTCAACAGGATGGCGAAGGCGTAAGTCTTTCCCGAATTGGCAGTTACGTATCCTGCGAGGGTCGAGACCCCGTTGATCGTGCCGGTTTTCGCCAGGATCTTCCCCCTCAGGTCCGGATCGCGCAGCCGGTGGCGAAGGGTGCCCTCCGAGTCTCCGGACACAGCCAGCGTCGTCTTCCACTCCGCTGCGTGAGGATGGCGGTTCATCGCCGCCAGGAACTTGACGAGGTCGCCCGCGGCCACGCGGTTGTACGCCGACAGTCCCGAACCATCACGCAGGTCGTACCGATTCGCATCGAGTCCGAGCGCGCGGAGGAACTGCTTCACGACCGCGACGCCGTTCGCCCAGCTCCCCTGCCCCATCTTCTCGGCCGCGACGGTCTTGAAGACCTGCTCGGCGTAGAAGCCCTGGCTGTGCTTGTTCGTGATCGCGAGCGTCGGCAGGAGATCCGATTCCGTCTGCGCGACGAGAGACCAGTTGGCGTCCGGCTTGATCGGCTTCTCGATGACCGTGCCCGTCAGCTGGATCCCGGCGTTGCGCAGCCGCGTCTTCAAGGCCGCGCCGAAGAACTCCGGAGCGTTGTCCACCGCGATCGGCGTCGACCACCAGACCGGCCGCGCCGGCACCGTGCCGGAGATGGTCACGTTGTCCGAACCGGCCGAACGCCCTACCGCCACACGGACCGCCCCGCGGCTCGAGACGGTCCGGGCGGAAGAAACCGCCCGCAGAACGCCGGTCGGAGGATCGATCGAGACCGCCGCGGGCTTGCCCGGCCGGCCGCCCGGCCGGATCGACACCAGGACCACGTTGTCGTTGAACGCCAGCGCGGAGATCGGCGCCTGGTACCACTTCGCTTCCTGGCCCGTGTGCCAGTCGGGATGCCGGGCGACCGAGTCGAAGAAAGACGTATTGAGGACGAGGTCCCCGACGACCTGGCGGACGCCTGCCTGGATGAGCCCCTGCGCCCAGCGATCGAAGACCGCGTTGAAGTCGTCGTTGTAGAAGCGGCCGGAGATGTTCGGGTCGCCGCCGCCGACGACGAGCAGCGATCCGACGAGCGTTCCGTCGCGTATCTCTCCGCGGCGCCAGAACGAGGTCTTGAACTTGTAGTCCGGGCCCAGGTAATGGATCGCAGCCGCGGTCGTGAACAGCTTCGTAATCGACGCGATCGTCTCCGGATTGTCGGGGTTGCGCTCGAAGATCGGAGCGCCGGTCGTCAGATCGGCGACCGAGATGGAAACGCCGTTGGCGCTGGGCCCGACCTTGCGCGCGCACTGGTCGAGGGCCTCCTGCAGCGAACGCGGCTCCGGCAGCCTTTCCTCGGCAACCGCCGCTCTCCGGGACTTCCTCCCCGCGCGGTGGCGGCGAGGCTTTGCCGAAGCCGTTTCGGCGATTGTCAGAACGAGGAGCAGTATGGTGAGAAGACGCCAGTGAGAGGAACGCTGCACTACCCTCAAATTATAATCGGAAACGCGTGAAATTCGACGAGGCATCGCGGACTTTTGAGGTCTCCGTTCGCGAGCTGGCGGAAGAAGAGGGCTTCCGCCGCGTCGGATTCGATCGCGGCGACGGATGGCGCCGGCTCGGACTCGGATCGCAGATGCACGCGCGCGTCCTCGCGGCGCGATGCGACGCGCACCCGAAGTATCGCGCCGAGGTCCACCTCCAGGCGCGCATTCCCGTCGACGAGTGGACAGCGGTTCTGACGGGGCGGCTCGATGGATGCATCGAGCGCAATCCCGGCCACTGGTACATCGAGGAGCTCAAGTCGACCAACCTCTCCGTCGAAGGGGTCCGCCCGAGCGGAGCCTCGTTCGAGCGCGACCGCCGGCAGCTTCTCGCGTACTGCTCGCTGTGGCGCCGGCTCGGGCACCCGAACGTCTCGGGCGCGCTCGTGTACGTCGACATCGAGACCGGAGAGGAAGTCTCGATTGCGATCTCGGATTCTGCGGACGAGTCGGACCGCGGCGTCGAGCGCGGACTCGCGCGGCTTCTCGGCATCTGGCGCGGCCAGGAGGCGGCGCGGCGCCGTAAGGCGGCCGCCTCGGAGCGGCTGCCGTTCCCGCACAGCGCGCCGCGCGCCGTCCAGCGCCCGCTGATGGAGGCGGTGGCGCTCGCGATCGCGCAGGGCGAGACGCTTCTCGCCGAGGCGCCGACCGGATCCGGCAAGACCGCCGCCGCGCTGCATCCCGCGATGGCGGCGGGATTGAAGTCGGGCCGCCAGGTCGTCTTCTTGACCTCCAAGGGGCTGCAGCAGAAGATGGCCGTGCAGTCCCTGATCGCCATGAACGAGCGCGCGTTCTCGACCGTCCAGGTCCGCGCCAAAGAGAAGATGTGCGCGAACGATCGCGTGCTCTGTCACGAAGAGTTCTGCCGGTTCGCGAAGAACTACCCCGAGAAGATGGAGCAGTCCAACATCCTCGGTCGCCTGCGGGATGGTTACTCGCATCACGACCCGGCGACGGTGTTCGAGGAGGCGCGCCGCGAGGAAGTCTGCCCGTTCGAGGTGCAGCTCGAGCTCGCCGCGCGCGCCGACGCCATCGTTGCCGACTACAACTACGTCTTCGAGCCGGGAGTCGCGTTGCGGCACTTGACCGCCGACGGGCTCCCGAACGCGATCCTGCTCGTCGATGAGGCGCACAACCTCCCGGACCGCGCCCGGCAGATCTTTTCGCCCGAGCTGCTCGAAGAGGAGCTGCGCGATCTGAGAGGCCGCCTCTCGCTCCAGCCGGGAGAGATCTTCGCGGACCTGCTCCTCTCGCTCGACGACCTGCTGGCGCTGCTCGAGAACGCGGCGGACGAGCTCCCCGAGGGAGAGGCGATCGCCGAGACCGAGCCTCCTGCGGACGCGATCCGCTCGCTGCGGTCGGAGTGGGAACCCAGGCTCCTCCGGTATCTGGCGTGGAAGCGAGAGTCGAAGCTGGCGCTGGTCGATGACCCGGTGCTCGACGTCCACTTCGGGCTCCAGCGCTTCGCGGCCGTGCTCAACCTGTACGGCCCCGAGTTCACGTGCGTCGTCGAGCGCCGTGCCGGCGGGACGCGCCTCGCGATCATCTGCCTCGACCCCGCGAAAGTGCTCGGCCCGATCTTCGAAGCGGCCTCTTCGACGATCTTTCTGTCGGCCACGCTCTCCCCGCCCGAGGCGTTCCAGCGGGTCCTCGGGCTCGAATCGGCGCGAACGTCGGCGCTCTCCCTGCCGCCTCCGTTCCCCCGCGAAAACCGCAAACTGATGATCCTGCCGAACGTTCGCACCACATACTCAGCGCGCGAGAAGAACTACGGCCGCATCGCGAAGCTGATCGCGGAGATGTCCGACGCGCACGGCGGCAACGACCTCGTCCTGTTTCCTTCCTACCGGTTCCTGACGGAAGTCGCGGCACTGATGCCGAAGACCCGCGCGCACCTGCTCGTCCAGCGGCCGAACCTGACCGACTTCGAGAGGCAGAACATCCTGGGCTCCCTCGCCGCTCCGCCGCCGCAGGGCATCCTGCTCCTCGCGGTGTCCGGCGGGATGTACGCCGAGGGCGTCGATTATCCGGGCGAGCTCATCTCCGGCGTCTTCGTGGTCTCTCCGGCGCTCCCCCAGGTCTCGTTCGAAAGAGAGCTGCTGCGACGGTATTTTGACGACCGCGAGGACGCCGGGTTCGACTATGCGTATCTCCAGCCGGGCATGACGCGGGTCGTGCAGGCGGCGGGGCGTCTCATCCGGAGCGAGACGGACCGCGGAGTGATCGCGCTCATCTGCCGCCGATTCCTCGAGGAGCCCTACGCGTCGCGTCTTCCGCGCGACTGGTATGACGAGAGTCCTTCCGAACTGATCACGCAGAATCCCGCGCGCGAGATTCGCGAGTTCTTCGAGGGCTACGGGACCGGGAAACCCGAAGACGCCTGATGGATCCGGACCTCTTCTACCGAAGGAAAAAAGTCCCGCGCGTCACCGTGGACGCCTGGATCCGCGACGCGTCCGGACGGCTGCTCCTGATCCGCCGCGGCCGCCCTCCCTTCCTCGGGCGATGGGGGCTCCCGGGCGGTTTTCTGGAATGGAACGAGAAAGCGGAAGACTGCTGCGCCCGCGAGGCGCTCGAAGAGACCGGCCTGACGGTGCGGGTCGGGAACCTCCTCGGCGTCTATTCCGATCCGGACCGCGACCCCCGCGGACACAACGTGACGGTTCTGTACGACGCGAAACCCGTGAGTGGGAGGGCAAAGGGCGGCGACGACGCCGCGGAGGCCCGGTGGTTTTCGGAGAAAGAGCTCGAGGACGTGGAGTTCGCCTTCGATCACCGCAAAATCGTCACCGAACAGTTGGCTCGGCGGCCTCGTCGGCGGGGATCGCGGGCGGCGGGTCCTTCTCGGCCCGCTCGGAACGCCGCCTCTCGAGGATGACGAGCTCGCGCGCCTTGTCGAACTTCTGCTTGTGCCGCTCGATTCGCGCGACCGCGTCGTCGATCGACGTCGAGAGATGAACGAGATCGAGGTCTTCCGGATTCATGAGGCGGCGCGGCACCATGTCGCGTCGCATCCAATCGAGGAGTCCGCTCCACATCTCGCCGACCAAGATCACCGGCCGCTCGGTCATGAAGCCGACCTGCAGAAGCTGCCAGACCATCATCAGCTCGAGCGTGCTGCCGATCCCGCCCGGGAAGATCATGAAGGCCTGAGACATGCGAACGAAGTGGTGCAGGCGTGAGAAGAACGTGCGGTGCGCGGTGACGCTGTCGAGATACGGGTTGGCCTTCTCGTACGGGATCGCGATCGTCAGTCCGTACGACCGCGTCTTTCGCGGGCCGCCGCGGTCGCGCATGGAGGCCGCGCCCTCATTCGCGGCCTCCATCAGCCCGGGGCCGCCGCCGGTGACGATGTCGCACCCGAGCCCCGTCAGCCGCGAGGCCACTTCGCGCACCTCGGAGTATTCCTTGTCGCCCGGCTGAACGCGCGCGCTGCCGAAAACCGCCACCCGGTAGAAATTCAACTCGGCGGGGTTCAAGGACTCCAGCTCTTCGATCGTGTCCCAGAGTCGCACGATCGTGCGGTCGATGATGCGGGCGACGTCCGGCGGACGGCGGACCTTCCGCGGTTCTCTCATCGAGACATCACGGCGCGGGCACCGAAGGAGAAAGGGGACATCGGGGGAGGGAAAGGATCAGTCGGTCAGTCAGTCAGTCGATTAATCGGCAGTCCGGAGGGTCGCCGAGAAGGCGCGCGCGAGGAGCCCTTCATCGGTGACCGCCCAGACGCTGTAGCGATAGAACGTGCCCGCGGACGCGTCCGAGTCCATGAACGCATAACGAAACGAGTCGTTCGCCTGCGGAGTCGAGGGGAGGATCTGCGGCCCGGTGCGCACGATCCGTCCTTCCGCCGAGACCTCTTCCCGAAACAGCGCCCACCCGACCAGGCGGTCGTGTGCCGATGTCGTCCAGGAGATGCGGGGAGCGCCGGGTCCGGCGGTCGCCTGCGCAACGAGGTTGGAGAACGGGAAGGCGGCGACCGGCTCGACCGCCGCGGAAAGCTCCTCGAGGGGCGGACCGCCCGCGGTCCCTCCGACCACCCAGTCGATCCGCGAGACGCCCGAAAGCGGCAGCGTCCGCGTCGATCCCGGCGCCCAGAACACGACGTCCGGCGGGAGAGCCGCATCCCGATACCGCACGACGGCCGCCGCGGCCGCGCCGCGCTCCGGCCAGGCCACTCTGAGGGCGCCCGTGGCTTCCGGCGCGGGGACGAACGTGCGATGCCGCACGGCAAATGTCGCAGGCGTCACCGCGTCGAGAGCGCCGCTCTGGAGGTCGGCAAGGCCCACCCGCGCGGGGCCCGCGTCCGGTTCGACGACCGTGTACATCCGGGCGGCGGAGCGCAGAAGAAGGGCGTCTTCTTTCTCTCCCGTCGTCTCCGTCCAGGTCCTCAGAAAAACTGGAAGGACTTCTTCGCCCGACTGAGCGGCGCGCTCCCAGACGCTCCGCAGGGCCGCCGGTCCGGCCGAGCGAGCGAACTCCTCGACGTAGAGGCGGCCGAACGAGTCCGAATGGCGCGCGAGGTCGAGCCCCGGAGCAGCGGCCGCGGCGCGCAGACTCTCGGTCCGATCTTCCGCGCCGTCCCGGCCCGCCAGCGCTTCCGCCACGGCCGCCGAGAGGAAACTCTGATCCGGAGCTCCGTACGCGTCGAGAGTCGCCTGCGCATAGAGCCGCGCGACCGACCGCAGCGTCTCTCGCGCGGAAAGGCCGGTGGCGTCCACTTCGATGGAGGCACCGATCAGATGGTGCCGGTCGATCGCGTGCGCGGCCAGGCGGCGGAGACCCTGCCCATCCCGGCGCGCGACGTAGATTCGCAGGGGATCGCCCGCGGAGAGCGGGTCGGCCCATCCATGCCGATCGTGCAGGTCCGTCCGGAGGCGCTTCAGCTCGGCGGTCAATGCCGCCCGGAACCCGGCGTCGTCTCCCTCGTCGGCGAGTTCGATTTTCCCTTCGAGAATCGGCTTCGGGGCGTTGAAGCTGTGGAAGCCGCTCGCGAGCCACTCGCTCCGCGCCGAGGCGTCGACGTTGCGATCCACGCCATGGACCTGCACCGAGAATAGACACAACCCGCTGCCAATCAGCAGGTTACGCGAGATTCGGGCGGTCCGGTTCGGTCGCATCAAATTGAGAATAATCTGCAGGCGCAGCCCCGTCAACGCTTTTACGGATCTCGAAATGCCCGCGTCACGGAGAACGCCCGGTATTTCGAGGGCTTCCACTTCCCTGTTGTCCCGAGCGGCCGGGCGCGCGGACGCGGACGGACTAACGCGAACGGACTAGGGAGCCGGCGCGGAGCTTGCCGGCGGAGTCGAACTCTCCGGGATCGTCACCACGACGACCGTGATGTTGTCGACCCCCCCCTTCTTGTTGGAGAGGTCGATCAACCGCTCGCAGATCGTCTGGGACGTTTTTTCCGCCAGCGCGATCTCGAGAATCTCATCGTCCCCGAGCATCGTCGTCAGGCCGTCCGAGCAGAACAGGAAACGGTCTCCCGGCTGAAACACGAGCTCCTGGAGGTCGGGCGAGACGGACGGCCCGCCGCCGAGAGCGCGCGTGACGACGTTTTTCAGGGGATGCGACTTCGCTTCTTCTTCCGTCAGGATGCCCGCGTTCACCTGCTCGTGGACCCACGAATGGTCGTCGGTGAGGCAGGAGAGCTGCCCGTCGCGCAGGAGGTACGCGCGGCTGTCTCCGACGTGGGCCAGCGAGAGGATCTTCTCATTCAGGAGGCCTGCGACCACCGTGGTGCCCATCCCCTTCAACCACGGCTGCGCCGCGACCGCCGACATGACCCGCTCGTTCGCCTTCTCGATCGCGACCGCGAGCCGGTTGCTGTTGAAGTCGAGCTCGTGGTTGTACTTGAACGGCCAGGTCGCCTCTTCCTTCTGGCGGGTCGCGGCGATGAACTCGTTGATCGTCTCGACCGTGATCTTGGACGCGACCTCGCCCGCGGCGTGGCCCCCCATCCCGTCGGCGACGATGAAGAGTCCCTCCTCCGCGTCGAACGCGAAGGAATCCTCGTTGTGTTTGCGCTTCCGGCCAACATCGCTGAGGCCGAAGACCTCGATGCTCGTCATGTTCAGAGGTCAGGCTCCCTTGACGGCGCGTTGCGCGCGAATGTCTTCGAGCGCCTTGCGGACGTCGTGCGCGGAGGGGTCCCAGCGCATCGCTTCCTGAAACGCCTTCTCGGCCTTCAGAAGCAGGCCCGCCTGGCGGAAGACCGTGCCGGCGTCTTTTAGGAGCCGCACGTTCTGCGGCTCGATGGCGATCGCCGTCTCGAGCGCCTTCACGGCCGTCCTCAGGTCTCCCGAACGAGCCGACGCGAGCCCCAGGTAATGCTGGGCGCGGACGTCGGTCGGGTTGCGGTGAGCGGCGAGCGAAAAGTTCCCGGCGGCGTCCGCGTATTTCTGCTCTTTGTAGGCCACGATCCCCTGCGCGACGTAAGTCTGCGACACCGCGTCCGAGTCCATATTGCCAGCGCTCGTGGCGACGACCATCGATTTCTCGAAGTCGTACATCTTGCGGCGCTCCGGGTTGGTCAGCACGTTCACGGCCTCGGCAAGCTCCTGGAACCGGGCCTCGGCCTCGAGGCGCCGCTCCGCCGGAGCCCGATCCGGATGGGCTTCGCGCGCGAGCGCTCGAAAGCGCTCACGGATCTCAACGCCTGTCGCGTCGCGCGCGACTCCCAGAAGGTTGTAATGGTCAATGTCTCGGGGCATGGGTTACCTGTTCCGCGTCCGAAGGTTATTGAAAAGAGTAACATAGGGGAATCCGCCGAGCCGGGCAAGCCGCGCCGCTCCGGTCCCGCCGGTTCGCCTCTTTTTCCGCAACATTTACCTCCCCGGCGATCGACCGTCAGACGCTCCCGACAAGAACGACGCCGCTCTGCTCCTCCAGGGTGAGGCGACGGCTCGAGATCGTCGCCCCGTTGCGGGCGCGATCTATTTGCGGCGTTCCTGCAGGATCTTGCGAGCGGAAATGCGAATGCCTTCGGGAAGATTCGGATCGCGCATCACGGCCTTGAGATCCCGCTCGATCAACCGCTTGATCAACGGCAGCGTCACGGCGAGGTTGACCTTGGGGTTCTTGACGAGAGCCGTGATGATGGCCGGCTTTCTCATCCATTCGCGGTTCTGCGCGATCTTCCGGAAGATGTCCTCGTCCAGGTGCCGCATCCCGCAGAACGATTCGACTTCGTTGACCGTGAGTCCCCGCCCCTTGAGGACCGCCGAGCCGACGAGCTTGTTGGCGTCGCCCATCAGGATGCGGCGCTCTTCTTTGCCGCCGCTGTACGCGAGCTTGATCTTTTCTGAAACCGTCATGATGGCGATGCGCCGGTACGCCGCGCCGGTCGTGAGCGACGTCTCGAGGTCCGCCAGGCCGAAATCGCGCCCGGCCGCGCGAATGGCTTTCGCCTTCACCTCTTCCGCCTCGGCTTCGGCGATTTCCGCAGCGAGGCGCACGTCGTCTTCGTCTCTGGCTTCGTCCGCCGCGACTTTGCGCTTGCCCTTTTCGAAGAACTCCTCGCGGATTTCGAGGAGCCGCCGTCGGGTGTCGGTCGTGAGCTCCGGGTTCTCGAAGAGGGCGTCGATCAACTCCGGGTTGCGAAGGAGCCTCACCTGATTGACGACCAGCGCTTCCTGCGGACCGCCGCTCACCGTGCGGGCGAGGCGGCCCAGGGTCGCGTCGGAAACTTCCGGATTCCGGATCACCTGCTCTAAGACGAGCGGGTCGTCGCAGGCGTCCGAGATCGCGTCGAGATCACTCCTGGTGGGATGCCCCCCGCGGATGTACTCGGCGAGGAGGTCCGGAGACATGCTCCGAAGCGTCTGGTGGGCTGTTTCGCCTACCTCCAGGTCCTCCAAGACCGCGAGCAGCGCGCGTGTCTGATCGAGGGCGTCGAGCGGGAGGAGGTTACGGGCGGCGAACTGCCGGATCTGCTCCGGCGCTTCCCCGGAGCGGAGAAGCGAGACGAGGTCCTGAGGGTCCGGGGTTTCGGTTGCCGGCAAGGAAGGTCAGCCGCGAGACGAGGCGGCGGGGAGAGGCAGATCGCGGACGACCTCGCCGGCGACACCGAGCGGCTCGAGAGCGCGGCCGTCGACGCTCACCCGGACTCCGCCGGCGTTACCGAGCGTCAAGCGGAACCCTTCGTGCGCGAGCAGGCGCCGGGTCTCTCCCCGACGCACCATGCCGTTCAATATCGTCTTTCCGTCCGCATCGACTTTCGCCCACGAGTCTTCGGAAAATTCGAGAGTGAGTGTGATGCCTCGAGCGGCAGCCGGATCGGTCGAGACAGAAGCCGGCTCGGCGACGGGAGCCGCCGGCGCTTTCGCAGCCGCCGCGTCCATCCGGTTCTGAATGAAAGGAGTCGGCTCATTCGAGACATCGACGTTCTTGAAAGCGACGGGCTCCGAGCGCGGCGCCGCGATCGTCGAGGCCGCGGACCGATCGCGCCGCTGCGGACTCGCGATGAAACCGAGCACGAGCAGGATCGCGGCGACACCGCCCACCATGAGACTCGCCGAGCCTCTCCTTCCGCGAAAAAACCGCGAACGCGGGCGCGCCTTTTTCGGGGAGGCGGCCTCTCTCGATCCGCCCGCGAGGTCCGAAAGGTACGCGTTCACCTTTTCCTCGGGGTCGATCCCGAGGTGCAGGGCGTATGCGCGGATGAATCCCCGGGTGAAGGCGGGAGCGGGAAGCCGCTCGAGGTTCCCCTCCTCGAGAGCGGTCAACAATCGGATGGAAATCTTCGTCGCCGAGGAAATTTCCTCGATCGAAATCTCGCGAATCTGACGCTCGCGGCGAAGCTCTTCGCCGAATGCGAGCGCGGGGGAGTCGTTCATTTTCTTTCCCGGGCTGAACCTAAATGCTAGTCGGGCACGTCCCGTTCCGCAAGAACTCTTTCCGCGCAGGCGGCCAGGATCCTCGAGATCGCCGGGTTCTGGAGCAGTTCCTTCAAGTCCCGGGACGAGGTGGAGGTTAAAAGGGCGAGGCCGGAGGCCGTCGGGAGGCTCGGGTTGCGCAGGAGGGCGCTGCGGATTCCTGGCCGCAGAGTCCACCGGGGGTGGGCGGCGATGGCTTCGAGCGCTGAAGGGTTTGCCTGGGGCCGGGCGGCGGCCTGGACCACGTCCGGCTCCGTCGTGAAGCGGTTGTCGAGCACGGCGGCCACCACTTTCGGGTTCAGATCCGCCCTCAGGGCCGCCAGGACGCCTCTTCCGGCCGAGCGGGCCAGGTCGATCCGCTCCGCGAGCGCCATCTCGGGAAGCCGGCGGAGGAGGTCGCGTTCAGCCGCCCGCCGGATCTCCGGATGGATCCGCACGTCGGAAGTTATGTAGGCGAGGTCGCGCCAGAAGAGGGTTGAAACGAGCGACAGAGCCTCCCGGCGAGGGGTTCGAGGGTGACCGGCCAGCAGCCGCCGGACCACGTGGGACCGGCGCGCCGACTTGTTCTGCAGGATCTCCTCGAAGCGCTCCCGGGACAGGTCGCTCTGCCGGAGCAGCTTGAGAAGGGCCCCCTCCGTCCTCAACGCTCAGCCCCGGATCCGGCGCTCCCGGCCGCTCCTCGGGCGAGTCCGCCGGGACCCGGGCGCGCTCCCGGCACTTCCCCCTTCGGGCGCCTCGCCGCGGACGCAGGCCCGCGCGAGAGATCCAGCGAGCTCGCCCACCGCCTTCGCGACCGACCGGCCGGCGCCGCGCGCCTCTTCCGCCGCCCGGACGATCGCGGAACCGACGACGACGCCGTCCGCCAGCCGCGCGGTCAGGCGCGCGTCTTCCGGCGTGGAGATTCCGAAGCCGATCGCGAGCGGCAGGCCCCCGGCGCTTCGCCTCGCCCGCCGGACGGTCTCGTGAAGCTCCGGCGCGAGAGCACTCCGCGCGCCGGTGATTCCGGAACGCGAGACCACATAGAGAAACCCGCTCGAGAGCCGGGCCGCGGCGGCCATTCGGGCGGGAGGGGACGTCGGCGAGACGAGAAAGACGGTGTCCAGGCCGCCCGCGCGAAGCAGGGGCTGATACGCGGGAGCTTCTTCCGGGGGAAGATCCGTGACGAGCACGGCGTCGATGCCGGCCGCTTTCGCTTCGCGCGCCGCGCGCTCGAACCCGAAGCGCAAAAGCGGGTTTAGATACGTGAACAGCACGAGCGCGAGAGAGGTCTCGCGGCGAATCCGCGCCGCGGTCGCGAGGACCGCCTCGAGCGTCGTCCCCGAGGACAGCCCTCGCGCCGCCGCGCGCTGGATGACCGGGCCGTCCGCGATCGGGTCCGAAAACGGCACGCCGAGCTCCAGGATGTCCGAGCCGCTCTCTTCGAGAACCCGGGCGAGCGCCACGGTCGTCTCGATGTCCGGGTCTCCGGCGGTCAGGTACGGGATGAACGCGGCTCGGTTCTCGGACGCGGCGCGGGCAAACACGGCGGCGATCCGCCCGGACGAGGGAGCGGATTCCGCGACGCGCGCCGGCCGCGTGAGCGCTCTCATGACGGCGCGTCGCGAAGGACGCGCTCGACTTCCGCCAGGTCCTTGTCTCCCCGGCCCGAAAGATTGACGAGGATGGAGGCGGAACGGGGCATGTTCGAGGCGAGGCGGCAGGCGAAGGCGACCGCATGCGCGCTCTCGAGCGCCGGGATGATCCCTTCCGTGCGCGACAGAGCGGCAAACGCCTTCAGCGCGCCCGCGTCGTCTATGCGCACGTAGCTGACGCGGCCCGACCGCGCGAGCTCCGCGTGCTCGGGCCCCACCGCCGGATAGTCGAGACCCGCCGAGACCGAGTGCGTCGGGAGCACCTGCCCTGCCTCGTCCTGGAGGAGCATCGTGAGCGTCCCATGGAGGACGCCGAGCGATCCACCGGAGAAGCGCGCCGCGTGATCGCCAGGGCCGGTCCCCCGCCCGCCCGCCTCGACGCCGAAAAGTTTCGTCCGGGCGTCCAGGTACGCCGAGAAGAGCCCGATCGCGTTCGAGCCGCCGCCGACGCACGCAACCGCCGCATGCGGGTCCCGGCCGGCGAGCCGCCGGAACTGCGCGCGCGCCTCCTTCCCGATGACCGACTGGAGCTCACGCACAATCGAGGGATATGGGTGAGGCCCGAGGGCCGACCCGAGCACGTAGTGAGTTGTCGCGACATTTTCGGTCCAGTCGCGCATCGCCTCGTTGATCGCATCCTTCAACGTCCGGGACCCGGAATCGACGCCGACGACCTCGGCGCCAAGAAGCCGCATCCGCGCGACGTTCGGCGCCTGCCGTTCCATGTCGACGGTCCCCATGTAGACGACACAGGGAATCCCGATCTTCGCCGCCGCGGCCGCGGTCGCGACGCCGTGCTGCCCCGCGCCGGTCTCCGCGACCACGCGCGATTTCCGCATCGCTTTCGCGAGCAGGACCTGGCCGAGCGAGTTGTTCAGCTTGTGCGCGCCGGTATGGAGCAGGTCTTCCCGCTTCAACACGATGCGAGCTCCCCCGGCTTCGCGCGTCAGGTTCTCCGCGACGGTGATCGGAGTCGGGCGCCCGGCGTAGTCGCGCAGAAGCGAGGCGAGCTCCGCGCGGAATTTCGGATCTCGCCGCCACCGCGTCCACGCCCGGTCGAGCTCCTCGAGCGGCGCCATGAGCGTTTCGGGAGCGAATCGCCCTCCGTACGGTCCGAAATAGCCCGGCCGTTTTTTCTCACGCGAGGCGGGCATCGGCTTCCTCCACGGCCCGGAAAAACCGCGCCATTTTTTCGCTGTCCTTGATTCCGGGCGCGGACTCGACGCCCGAGGAGACGTCCACCGCGGCGGGGCGCACGCGCTCGATCGCCGCGCCGACGTTCTCCGGAGAGAGGCCGCCGGCGAGGAAAACCGGCACCGGCCAGCGCGTCCCCGCCACGAGCGCCCAGTCGAAGGTCTCCCCCGTCCCCCCTGGTACTCCGGCGATCGCCGTGTCGAAGAGGATCGCGCGGCAGCGCCCGAGCGGACCGCCGGCGCCAGGCGGCGGGCTTGTGTTCCCGATGCGCGCCACCGCGAAGATCGGACGCGGCGCCGCGTCGATGTCATCGGGTCTCAAGGGACGGTGCAGCTGGACGAAGTCGAGCCGCGCCGCCTCCGCAGCTTCCCGCATTTCTTCGGGGCTCTCGTCCACGAACACCCCGACGCGTGCGACGCCGGGCGGGGCCGCATCCGCCAGCCGCCGCGCGGCGTCGAGCATGAGCCGCCTCGGCGACGCGGACGAGAAATTGAACCCGAGATAACGCGCTCCGAGCTCGCAGGCGAGCGCGACGTCCTGCGCGCGCGTCAGGCCACACACCTTGACGTCGGTCAAGCGCGCAGCTCCCGGAGGGCGCCTTCCGGATCCTCCGAGCGAAGCAGCGCCTCGCCCACGAGAAAGGCCTGGTATCCCGCCTCGCGCAGCCTCCGGATGTCCGTCGGACCATGGATTCCGCTCTCCGCGAGTCGCACGGGACCGGACGGGAGCGCCGGCGCGAGCGCCTCCAGCGTCTCGAGGCGCGTCGAGAAGTTCGAGAGGTCCCGGGCGTTGACGCCGATCACGTCGGGAGCCGCGGCAGCCGCCCGGGCGATCTCGCCGGCGTCGTGCGCTTCCGCGACTACTGCCATCCCAAGAGCGCGCGCGGCGGCGGAAAGGTCGGAGAGCTCGGCGTCGCTCAGGATCCGGACGATCAGCAGGATCGCGTCCGCGCCGAGCGAGGCCGCAAGCTCGATCTGGCGCCTGGAAACCACGAAGTCCTTCCAGAGCGCCGGCAGCCCCGCGATGCGCCGCGCCCGGGGAAGCCAACCGGGCTCTCCTCCGAAGTGGTCCTCCTCGACCACCACCGAAAGAGCCGCCGCGTGGCCGCGCCGGTACGCGAGGGCCATCGTCTCGACCCTGCCCCCCGCGCCCGGGAGGATCTCCCCGGCCGAGGGAGAACGGTGCTTGATCTCCGCGATAATCCGGATGCCCGGTTCCCGCAGCGACGCCACGAAGCGCGCCCCGTCCGACGGAGGGATCGCCGGGGCGCGTTCCGCCGCCTCGTACTCTCCCCTTGCCAGCCGGACCTTCTTGTCCGCGACGATCTGCGCGAGCACATCGGTCATGCGCCTGAACCCCCGGCGGCCGCGCTCGAGGCGCAGAGCCGCTCGAAGCTCTCCCGGGCGGCGCCGCTGTCGAGCGCGTGCGCGGCCCTCTCGTATCCGTCCGCGACGTCGCGCGCGCTGCCCTCGACCGTCAGGGCGACGGCGGCGTTCCAGAGCACGGCGTCGCGCCGAGCTCCCCGCTCGCCCTCGAGCAAGCCTCGGAGCATCGCCGCGTTTTCCGCCGCGTCGCCTCCTCTGAGCTCCTCGGGAGAGACGGAGTCGGCGGGCAGAAGCGACAAATCGAGCTTCCAGGGCCGCGTCCACCCGTCGCGCACCTCGACCCCCGACGCTTCGACGCCGGGGATGAACTCGTCGAGGCCGTCCGCCGAATGAAAGACGATCGCCCGCTCCGCGCCGAGCGAGGCGAGCGCGTCGGCGAGGAGCCGGACGAGTTCCGGGCGTCCGACGCCGATCAGCTGCCTCCGCGCGCCCGCGGGGTTCGCCAGCGGGCCGAGAGCGTTGAAGATCGTGCGGACGCCGAGCTCCCGGCGCACCGTCCCGAGCTCCTTCATCGCCGGATGAAAGGAAGGGGCGAAGAGGAAGACGAGGCCGACCTCGTCCAAGACCCGGCCGGCCGCTTCGGGCGAGAGGTCGACGGCGACCCCGCACGCGGACAGGACGTCCGCGGAGCCGACGCGAGAAGAGATCGAGCGGTTCCCGTGCTTCGCGACCGACGCGCCCGCGCCCGCGGCGACGATCGCCGCGGCGGTCGAAAGGTTGAAGAGGTCGCGTCCGATGCCGCCAGGTCCGCAGGTGTCGAGCAGCGGCTCGCGGGTCGTCGGCACGCGCCGCATCCGCATCCGCAGCGCGGCGACCGCACCGGCGATCTCGTCGGAGGTCTCGCCGCGCGTCGCGATGCCGAGCAGGATCGCGCCCTTCTGCGCCTCGGACGCCTTGCCGTCCATGAGGTCCAGGAACACGCGCTCCGCGAGATCGCGAGGGAGAGTGCGGCGCCCGGCAACCACCCGGAGCCCTTCGGCGACGTCGGGCGTCATGACTGCAATCCCCTCATGAGGCGAGTTCTCCGACAAAATTCGCGAGAATCCGGTCGCCCTCGGGAGTGAGGACCGATTCGGGGTGGAACTGGACACCGAAGACCGGACGGCTGCGGTGCGCGATCGCCATCACGAGGCCGTCGTCGCTGCGCGCCGTGACGGCGAGCTCCGGGGGAAGACTCTCTTCACGGACAACGAGCGAATGGTACCGCGCCGCGGTGAACGGGTCGGAGACACCGGAGAACAGTCCGTCTCCCGAGTGTCGCACCTCCGAGCTCTTGCCGTGCCGCGGCTCCGGCGCGCGCTCGACGATCGCGCCATGCAGAGCGCCGATCGCCTGGTGGCCCAGGCAGACGCCGAGAACCGGGACGCCCCGCTCCTCGCACGCTCGGATCATGTCCATCGACCGACCTGCATTCTCGGGGCGGCCCGGGCCGGGCGAGACGATGACTCCGCGCGGGCCGCGCGCGAGGAGCTCCTCGGGCTCGAACCTGTCGTTTCTCACGACGACCACGTCGGGATCGAGCGCGCCGACCGCCTGCGCGAGGTTCCAGGTGAAGGAATCGTAGTTGTCGATGATGACAATCATCGCGGGCCCGCTTCGTAGATCACAATCATCGCGGACCCGCTTCGTGGATGACGATCATCGCGAACCGGCCCGGTGGATCACGATCATCGCGGCGCTCCCGCCGCGGTCTCGGACGACCGCTCGCGCGCGATCTCGATCGCCTGGAAGAGTGCCGCGGCCTTGGCCTCCGCCTCGCGGTACTCGGCCTCGGCCACCGAATCGGCGACGATCCCGGCGCCGGCCTGAATCCGGCACGTCCCGCCCTCCACCACCGCGGTGCGGATCGCGATCGCGACGTCCAGGTTTCCGGCGGCGTCGAGATATCCCACCGCGCCGCCATAGATGCCCCGACGCGAGGGCTCCCATCCGTCGATGAGCTCCATCGCGCGGATCTTCGGCGCTCCCGTCAGCGTGCCCGCCGGAAAACACGCCGCCAGCGCGTCGGTGGCTCGCCGGCCCGGGGCGAGCTCGCTGTGGACCTCCGAGACGATGTGCTGGACGTGGGAGTACTTCTCGATCGTCGCGTAGCGCGGCACCCGCACCGTGCCCACCGTGGAGACGCGCCCGAGGTCGTTTCTCGAGAGGTCGACGAGCATGACGTGCTCGGCGCGCTCCTTGGGGTCCGCAAGAAGCCGCGCCGCGAGCTCGCCGTCCTCCGCAGGGTTTTCTCCACGCCGCACGGTCCCCGCGATCGGTCTCGTTTCGGCATGACCGCCGCGGCAGCGGACGAGCATCTCGGGAGACGCCCCGAAGATCGAGGCCTCGCGCGTCTCGAGGTAGAACAGATACGGCGACGGGTTCAGCATCCGCAGCGCCCGGTAGACCTCGAACGGATCCACGTCGAGATCGAGTGTCCACCGCTGCGAGACGACGACCTGGTACACCTCGCCGTCGCGGATCGCCTCCTGCGCCTCGGCCACCCGGTCGAGGAATCGCTCCCGGGGCATCCCGGGGCACGCGGGGCCGGAATGTCCGCTCCGCCCCGGGCTCGGCGGATCGGGAGCGTGGAGAAATGCCTCCAGCCGGTCGAGCCTCGCCATGGCGGCGTCGGCGGCGGAGGCCAGCTCGGCGGCGTCTGAACCCTCCCCTGCGGTGGCCACGTCCGTCACGAGGAGCAGCCTCTGGCGGGCGTGGTCGAACGCGACGACCGATTCGTAGCGGAGAAAGAGCGCGTCCGGGATGTTCCCGTCGCGCGGGTGCGAGTCCGGAATCACTTCGAAGAGTCGAACCGCGTCGTAACCCAGAAACCCGACGGCGCCCGAGGAGAGCGGCGGGAGATCCGGATCTCCCACGAAGCCGGCGCGCGTCGCGAGCGCGTCGAGAGCCGCCAGAAAATCTTCTCCGGCCGGCCGGATCCCCTCCGCGTCCTCGAGCTCGATCCCGCGCCGGCCCGACGTCAGGCGCGCCACGGGCTCGCATCCGAGAAACGTGTAGCGCGCGATCGTCTCTCCGCCCTCGACGCTTTCGAGCAGGAAGCACTCCGACCCTCCCGCGCGCATGCGGCGGAAAAGCGTGACCGGCGTCAGGGAGTCCGCGGGAAACACCCGCGCGACCGACGTCGCTCGACCCGCCTTCGCGCGGGCTATGAACGCGTGGCGCTCCGCGTCCCGACGCGCGCTCACTGCGGGCGCTCGCCCAGGATGCCCCGGATCTCTTCCAGGCTGACGTCCTCGATTCCGAAGAGACGCGCCTGACGCAGCGCCTGCCCCGCAAACAGAGAGAGTCCTTCGATCACCGGACAGCGAGCGCGCCGGGCCGCGGCGACCGTGGCGGTCTCGCCGGACCGGCGGTAAACGCAGTCGAAGACCAGAGGCCGGTGCTCGAGCACCTTCTCCGGCACCGCGGAAGGATCTCCGTCCGCGGATCCGACGGGCGTGGTGTTGACGTAGAGGTCCGCTTCCGTCTCGGGCACGTCGTTCCACGCCACCGCGTCCACTTTCAGCTCGGCGGCGAGCTTGTCCGCCGCGGTATCCCGCCGGCTCGCGATCAAGACGTCGTACCCGATCCTCCGCGCGGCTACGACTGCCGCGCGCGCGGTGCCTCCCGCACCGAGCACCACGGCCGCGCGCCCCTCGCCCGTGTCGTGGTCGGCGAGCGGATCGAAGATTCCGTCGACGTCCGTGTTCTCCGCGCGCCACCGGCCCCGTTGCCAGACGAGCGTGTTCGCGGATCCAGCGGCACGGACGTCCTCGGAACGAACTCCGAGAGCCGCGGCGGCGCGCTTCCACGGACGCGTCACCGCGAAGCCCCGGAATTGCGCGACGCTCTGAAGCTCGGCCGGTTTCTCGCGCTCGAAGTCCGATGTGGGCAGCGGAAGGTAGAGAAATCTCAGGCTCCGGGCGCGAAAGAGCGCGTTGTAGAGATGAGGGGACAGCGAACCGGACGTGTCTCTCGCTACAATCCCGTAGAGCGCCTGGGGCAGAAACGGCGCCGCGGTGCCGTAGGTTCCCGCAAGATCAGCGATGGAAAGCTGTCCGCGCGCGGTCGGCGCCCCTGCGGACCCGTAGACCAGCGCCGCGCCGAGGTGCGCGGACAGGACCCGCCCCGGCGCGCTTGCGGGCCCCATCGGAAAGACCGACACGGGAAACGGCCTCGGAACGGCCTGCAGCGCCGCCGTCGCGAACGAGGCGTTCAGGTCTCCCGCTCCCGCGACGAGCTTCACGACGCGGGCGCCGGACTCTTGCATCGCGGCGAGCGCCGCCTCCGGGTCCGGCGGCAGCGCGAAAGGAAAGTGCGCGGAGACGATCACGCGCCGGCGGTCGGCGCAAAAGGTCCGGTCCGCGAGGAGGCCGGACGCGTGCTCCACGTCCACGGTGGCGCCGGCTTCGTAGGCGGCGCTGACGATCGACCGGTACTCATCGCTTCCGCCCTCGAAGCGCCCGCCTTCGCGCGATGACCTCCACGTCACGATCGCAGGTCGCGGATCGAGGGTGAGAAGCGCGGAGACGGGCAGGGGCTCGCCCGCGAGATCCATTCGGTACTCGATCGCCGCCGCCGCCGCGGGAGCCGCCGCGACGAGGCGGCGCGCGTCCTCGAAGTCGCGCGGGGCGACGGAGGCGACGTGCGACGGCAGATTAAGAATCTTCGGACTCAAATGGAAAACCCCCGGACGTTGTCGGCCGGGGGTCCCGATGCCCGCATCTCCTTACGCCCCCGCCGACGGACTCGGCAGGGCGAAAGTCGCCCTACCGTCTCTTGACGAGACGCCACCACAGATGAGCTCGAATCGCGCGAAACATCCTGCGCAGGCTATGTCCGCCGTCGAGAGCTGTCAAGCCGCGTCCGGGCACTTCGCCGGCATCTTTTGAGCTTTCCGGTTCGAGACGCCGGCGCGACCGGCGGGCGGCCGCCCCCGGCGAACCGGCTTCATCCCTTCTTCCAGCGGGTTCCGCCGGGGCCGTCTTCGAGCACGATCCCTCGTTCGGAAAGCTCCCGGCGGATCCGGTCGGCCTCGGCGAAGTCCCGCCGCTTGCGTGCGGCGTTGCGTGCTTCGATCTGCCCCTCGATCTCGGCCGGCAGGACCTCCTTCCGGGTGGGTAGAATGCCGAGCACCCGGTCGGCGGCCGCCAGGGCATCTGCGGCCGCCTGCGCCCCTGCGGGGTCGAGGCCGTTCTCGTCGATTGCCGCGTTGACCTCCCTCAGAAACGGGAACAGCGCACCGAGGGCCTCGGGGGTATTCAGATCGTCCTCGAGAGCGCCCTGGAACGCCTCGAGAAAGCGCGGGACGCGGGAAGCCGCGTCGAACGCCCCCGCCCGGGACGACCCGCTCGCGGCAACCTCGGACAGGCGTATCGCAGCGGACCGGATCCGCTCGACCGCGGTCGCAGCGCCGGTCAATCCTTCCCACGTGAAATTCAGCTTCTTCCGGTACGGGACGGAGAGGAACAGGTACCGGAGGGCGGCGGCGTCGTCGCGCCGCGCGAGGACGTCGGCGAGCGTGTAGAAGTTCCCCTTCGACTTCGACATCTTTTCGCCGTCCACGATCAGGTGCTCCGAATGGAGCCATATGTTGACGAATTTCTCCCCCGTTGCTCCCTCGCTTTGCGCGATCTCGTTTTCGTGGTGCGGAAAAATGTTGTCGACGGCGCCTGTGTGGATGTCAAACCGGGGCCCCAGGAACTTCATGCTCATCGCGGAACACTCGATGTGCCAGCCCGGCCGGCCTTCCCCGAAGGGTGACGGCCACGAGGGCTCTCCCGGTTTGACGCCTTTCCAGAGGGCGAAGTCCTTGACGTCCTCCTTCTCGTACTCGTCGTCGGCCACCCGGTCGCCTCGGCGCATCGCGGTGAGGTCGATCCGGGAGAGCTTGCCGTAGTCTTTGAACGTCGCGATGCGAAACCAGACGGTCCCGTCCGACTCGTATGCGTGGCCCCGGTCACGCAGTTGCTGGATCAAGGCGATCATCTCGGGAACGAAGTCGGTGGCGCGCGGGTAGTGCTCCGCCGGCTGGACGTTCAGGATTCCCAGGTCCCGGAAGAACTCCTTCGCGTATTTTTCGGTGAAGTCCCCGAGCGAGAGGCCTTCCGCCGCCGCCCCACGGATCGTCTTGTCGTCGACGTCCGTGAGATTCATCACCTGGGTGACGCGCAGCCCGGACGCGAGAAGGGAGCGGCGAAGCATGTCCTCGAAAACGAAGGTCCGCAGGTTTCCGATGTGGGCGACGTTGTACACGGTCGGCCCGCACGTGTACATGCGGACGTGACCGGGCTCGAGCGGGACGAGGTCCTGGATCTCGCGGCCCAGCGTGTTGTAGAGCTTCACGCGATTACCAGAGCCCCTTCGCTTTTCTTTTCTCGATCTTCTTCCAGGTCAGCTCGCGCTTCAATCCCCGAAGCCGATCGACAAAAAGCTTCCCGTTCAAGTGATCGACCTCGTGAGCGAAAGCGCGGGCGAGAAGCCCCGTGCCTTCGAGCTCCCGGACCATTCCCGCGGCGTCCGCGGCCCGGACGCGCACGCGCGCCGGTCGTATGACGCGCTCGGTCAGGTCCGGAATGGACAGGCAACCTTCGTCTTCCTTCTGCTCGCCCGACGAATCCAGGATCTCGGGGTTGACCAGCACAACCAGCTCTTCCGGCTTCTCGCCTACGGACAGGTCGACGATGGCGACCCGGAGGTTGACCCCGATCTGCGGCGCCGCGAGCCCGATCCCCGGCGCGGCGTGGCAGGTTTCAATCATGTCGGAGATGAGCCCAGGAAAGTCTGCCGCAGCCGGATCGGCCGGAGCGTTCGCCGCGAGCAGGCGCGGGTCACCGTATCGAACGAGGCTGCGGATCATCGAGGAGGGTCAGGGACGCTGGGCCAGGCTCACGCCGAAAACGCGGCGGGGAGAGTGGCTCGGGCCCGCGGGCGGTGTCCTCGGATCCTCGCAGCCTGTCTCCCGGATGGGACACACCAGCCCCGCGCGCTTCTCGGTACCGTCTTCATAAGTCCTTCATTCTGAGCACATTCTCGGTGCGACCGCAAGATGCCCCAATGGCACATGGATCGCTCTTCTCCAGTTCCGTCACAGGAGATCACATGACGACCACCAGAAGTCTCACCTCGACGGCAGCGTTCGCGGTCCTCTTTCTACTCGCAGAGACCGCTCCCGCGCGGGCGCAGCGCGCCGAACGGGGCTCTCGCGAGACCGGCCGCAGCGGCTACTCGTATCTTCGGGCGGCGACGGGCGAGGTCACCGTCGTGTCGAAGTGGAACGGGCGGGTACAGGCGCGGAGGAACATGCCCATCTCCGGCGGGGATGAGATGGTGGTCTCCGAGGGGGGACGGGCGGAAGTCGCGCTCGCGGATGGAAACGTCCTGCTCGTCGGGGGCGGCACCACGGCGGACTTCGAATCGCTTTACGCCCAGCAGGGCGACAACGACGAGTTTTCCGCCATCCGCGTCCGCGACGGCTCGGTCGTCATTTCCGCGATCGGACTCAACGACAACCAGGTGCCGCGCATCGACACCGAGGACGCCACCGTCTATGTCTCCGCCGGCTCGCGCGCGAGGGTCAACGTGGATTCGAGGCGTGGAACCTCGGTCGTCGCGCGCGCCGGCTCCGTGGAAGTGAGAACGCCGGAAGGGTCGTACAAGTTGAAGACGGGTCAGTACCTTCTGGTCCGGGGGGATGAGGAACCGACGGTCGAGCGCGGCGCGTTTTCGAGGGACCGCTTCGACATCTGGTGCTCGGAGCGTCTGGAGTCGCTCGGAGCGACCCGCAGCGTCTCCTCCCGCTACGTCGACGAGGAATACGCCGACGACGTCGTCGCTCTCGACGGTTACGGTGACTGGAACTACAGCAACACGTATTCGAGTTACGTCTGGAGTCCGCGGGTGCACGCGGGATGGAGTCCCTACAGCGACGGAAGCTGGTACTACACGACGGCCGGGCTGACCTGGTGGTCCGACGATGCGTGGGGCTGGTATCCGCACCACTACGGCAACTGGTTCTTCGAGTCCAACCGCTGGTGCTGGAGCCCCGCGAACGTGTACTCGCCGGCATGGGTTTACTGGGGCTACACCCCGAGCTACGTCGGCTGGTGCCCCGTCGGTTATTACACGGGCTATTCGCCGTGGTGGGGCAATTACTACCGGAACATCGGCTGGGACCGGACGAACGTTTACGTCGCCATCAACGGCAGTTTCAACACTCGGCAGGTGGACTTCCGCGGCTGGAACTTCACCGGCGCGGGCGGGTTCGGGGCCGGAACGGCCCGCGCGGAAGTGATTCGCGGCGACCGCATCGGCGACCGGCTCGGTGGACAGGTGGCGATCTCGTCGCGGCCCATCGTCCTGTCGGGTCGAGGCGGTGACACCCGCGAGGCCATGCGCAACTACATTCGAGAGGCGCCCCGGGTCATCGAGCGGACCGCCTCCGCCGACTCAGGACGCCTCGCGCCGATCCTCGGACGGGAGCGGACGCTTCCGACAGCGACCGTCGAAGCTCTTCGGGACCGCGCCGTCGTGGCCGAGCGAGGCCGGCTCGCCGGACCCGCCGCCGCGGAGATGGCGCCCCGAGGCGTGAGTGTCGATCGCGGCCGGGCCCAGGGAGAGCCAATCCCGGCTCGCGGGGTTCTCGGAACCGAGCGAGGCCGCGCGAGCGGCGTCGAAGAACGGCGCGACTCGGCCCCGCGCGGCAGGATCGAAGAATCCGCGCCTGTCGGACCAGCCGCGCAGACTCCCGCCTCTCGCGGCCGCGTCGACCGCGCTCCGGGAAATCGCTTCGAGGAACGCGTCGACCGGTCGCCGGCGCGGGGGGAGCAGGAGTGGCGCGGCCGGGGACGGAGCACCGCCGGCGACGCGGCACGGGGAAACCCGGCTGCTGTCGCGCCCTCGTCTCCCTCCCATCCGGGCGCGGACCGTTTCGACGGCAGGCGGACCCAGACTCGAGACGTGGAGCGGCCACGGCCGGAAGGAAACCCGAGCGACTGGCGGTCGCGGCGCCTAGAAGCTCCGGCTTCCGAAAGTCCGGCGCTCCGGCGTGAGGAAGCGAGACCGCCCGACTGGCGGTCCCGGTCCGAAGTTCCGCCGGCGCGGCGCATCATTGAGGGCTCGGTGCCGAACCGCCGGGAGCCCGACGCTTTCCGCGAACGCGGTGCGGTGCCGCGCGAGGAGCGGCGCGACTACCGGCCCGAAGCGCGTCCGGAACGACCGGCCCAGTCCTATGCACCCCCGCCGCCACGGGCCGAGTCCCGCCGGGAGGCGCCCCCTCGGGCAGAACCTCACGCGGCCCCGCCTCAGCGCGCGGAGTCGCATCAGGCGCCGCCTCCTCCCCCGCCAGCGAAGGCGCAGGAGCGCGGCCGAAAAGACTGAGCGGCGAACGCTCGAGATACCCTCTGGCCGCGCCTTCGGGCGCGGCTTTTTCTGGCATAAAGCGCCGCGCGAAAAGACCTCATAGAATCGTCGGTACTCGATGACCGGCCGCCTCGCATCGCTCCTCGCGAGCGCGTTGTTTGTCTTCTACTGCACGGCCGTCGGCGTGTACCTGCTGCTTCACCCCTGGTTTCCGGCGCACCGCGTCACGTTCGGAATCTCGTCGTCCGGGTTCTTCCGCGGTTTCATCTCCGGTCTCGGGCTGGTGCACTTACTCGCGGGCCTGGCGGACATCCGGGGGCTGGCTCGTTCTCTCGAGCCTCCGGCCGGGGCAGGTCCGCTGGATGCCGCATCCTCCGCAAATCCGCTCGCGGAGGAGAGACGATGAAGTCGCTGTACGTGACGGACCGGCGGGCGCTTCCCGGCGAGCGTTTCCTCGAAGTGCTCGACAGCCTCTCGGGCGCGCCATTCCTGAACGGAATGGCTTTCCCTCGCTTGTGCTTAGTTCGAACTTCGTTCGATTGGGCGCGCCAGCTCTGAAGCAGCCCATGACCAACCCGCCGAGCCCCACCGCATTGCGGCGCAGACCTCGATCGGGAACGTCCGAGTTGTGCTCCATGGGTCCTCCTCCTAGTCCCGCCCATTCCCA